>NZ_JBGFGL010000077.1:0-480946 GCF_041224425.1 Psychroserpens sp. XS_ASV72
GTATCTGTAGCCGTAGCCGTTCCAGTAGCAGCAGGATCGGTACTTTCTGTACATTCTACAGTTGCATCAGTAGGAACCGTAAGATTTGGAGGAGTGGTATCTTCAACAGTGATTATTTGATCATCAGATGTTGAATTTCCACATTCATCGGTAGCTGTCCAAGTTCTTGTAATAATAACAGTATTTCCACAGGAATCGGCAGTAGAATCACTAAATGTAATTGTAACAGTATCACTACAGTTGTCAGTAGCAGTTGCATTACCATCTGGTTCAGGATCAGTTGGTCTATTACACTCTACGGTAATATCTTCAGGTATTGTAAGTGTTGGAGCTATTGTGTCAACAACTGAAATTATTTGATCTGCAGATGTTGAATTTCCACATTCATCAGTAGCTGTCCAAGTTCTTGTAATCGTTTCGGTATTACCACATCCTGGAACAGATGCATCAGTATAAGTAATATTAATACTTCCACAAGTATCATAACCAGTTGCTGTTCCAGTGTTTGATGGTTCAGTAGTTTCTATAGCACATTCAACATCAATATCGTCAGGAACATTAAGTTCTGGACCTGTAGAATCTTCAATAGTAATTGTTTGTGTATCAGAAGTTGAATTACCACATTGATCAGTTACCGTAAAAGTTCTTTCAATAACAATAGGGCAAGACGTACTTATAGTTGAATCGATGTAAGTTATTGTTGCGATTCCTTGATCATCATTAGCAGAACCGTTTCCGCCTTGAGCTGTTTGTAAAAGGCCAATATTTATTGTTTGTTCAGTTGTGCTATAAGCTAAATCAGGAAGTGCATTGTAGTTACATCCTTCAACAGTAAAATCATCTGGAGCTGTAATGGTTGGTGCTTCCTCATCCTGAGTTGACAATATTATTTCAATAGGTGTCGGATCTGTACATCCATTAGCATCTTGAACATAAACTGTGTATGTGCCAGCTGCTAAATTATTGAAGTTGCCAGATGTGTTTGAAAAATCGATATTATCAAGGCTGTAGCTATAAGGCGCATCTCCACCAGAAGCAATTACTGTAAATGAACCATCAGATGCTCCGTTACAAGAAGGATCTATATGATTAGCTACTTCTTCAGAAGTATTTACAAAAACAACATCAACATCAAATTCACATGTCAATACAACAGGATCTCCAGAAACAGGTGTGTAGGTAGCAGTGTAGATGACAGTTTTTTCGCCTACAGTAAATAAATCTCCAGGATTGTGAGTTGAAGTTACAACAAAATTGATGCCTCCAGCACAGTTTGCATCTAACAATGTTGCATCATAATATAGTCTGTCGATTTCAATAGAATCTCCACCATTCGCGTCTGAACTATCGAAATTTAATTTTAATTTGTAAGATCCACTAGGTACAGTGTTAGGAATTGTAATTGTATATAATCCATTGGTAGTAATATCATTAAGATTTCCAGTGTAAACTACTGAATCATCGCTAGGATCGATAACTTCTAAAGTCCAATTAACAGTAGCAGATACTTCAATAAGTTCGATGTTTATAGGTGTTCCATTTTCAGTGTCAAAATACTGAGTAGGAGTAATGAAATATGAATCTTGGAATCTAGAACCAACTCCAGTGGATTGGAATAGTCTAAGGTTATCAGTTCCAACTCGTTGAACATAATTGAAGTCCCAACAGCTATCACTGAATGTGTTTTCTGGTAAGTCAAATTCCATAAAGAATGAATACTCATCACCATTTAATGACGTACAACATTCGTATGAAAAACTTGGAGGTGTCCATTCAACTGTTGCACCTTGATCAGAATCAGCACAAGTCACATCAACAGGAGGTGGACAACCTTCAACCTGGATTTCACAAGCCTGTAATTCAGGCTCAGTTATCGTAACATCTAATGTTTCAGACGCTACTAGGCAAAGGTTGGAATCAGTTACTGTAAGCGAATATGTACCAGCTGCTAAATCGTTAAGATCTTCAGAATTTGAAGTAAATGCATCTGGACCAGTCCAAGAGTAATTGTATGGAGGAATACCTCCACTTACTGTAACATTAATACTACCTGTACTTTCACCATTACACAACACATTATTTTGGCTAAAAGCAATATCAATAGGTGAGCTAGGTTGACCAACCGTAATTACTTGAACGTATTCAGCACTTGTTCTTCCACAAGCATCTGTAAATGTCCAAGTATTTGTGTACGTTCCAGTATTTGGAAAGTTAGTATCTTCAACAAAAGGTCCGGAAACCTTAGTGTATGTAAAATCACATTTATTAGTTTCAGGCTCTAAAGCTTGAGCTGCATCTAAAGCAGCTTGGTCATTACAGTCGATTGAAACATCTAATTCATTTACAGAAGTTGCCCAAACTGCTTCAGCAGGTTGGTTTACTGTTATGCTATTAGGATCTTGAATTCCTACTTGACAATCGTCTAAAGAAGCAGAACTTAATGTACTTTGCGGATTAGGATTCAAAACACCATTATAGGTCGCTTCAAATTGAATGTCGAAGGATAAATCACAACTATCTTCAAGAAAGTAACATTCATCCTTTACCATGATATCAAAGTCGATATCTAATTGTGGACTTCCAACATTTACCAAACCATCAGCAACATAAAATGTAAGTTCACCGGTTGTTGAGTTATAGTTGTAGGTTACACCTACAGGTAAAGTGTCCGCTCCAGTAAATTCAACTTGAGGAGGTAATGTTGTTGTTACTTGTAAATTAACCGCATTATCATTTCCATTGTTTAAAATTTCAAAACTAAACCCGAGATTATTACCAGGATCGGCTGGATTCATACCAGAATTTAGTGTCATCTCGATTGGATTTAAATCTGGTGCCCAAACATCAACTGACAAACCTAAGAGATATAATCCGTAAGTTTCTTGGTTTGATGTTAATCGTAACGTAGCAGATGTTTGATTATTACCAATAACTGTATTAAAAATACCGCCATTATCCAGATCAAACACTGCGGCATCAAAACCTAAAGTATTTAAACTGGCTGGTATTCTATTCGTGAAATTTGAATTTCCTACAGTAATTCTACTATTAAAAAAGTTTGAAGATGACCTTTGAGGTGCCGAAATATCGACAAAATTACCTACAACATTTCTGATTTGTAAACGGTCACCACTTAAATCTTGATCACCTTCAAGAGAACCAATCATGATTTTAGTATTAACCGGTCCGATAGGAATGGTTTGAAAACCGTTAAAGTTGATGTCAAAATCGTTTACTGAACTGGTTACGTGAGCATATCCATCGAAAATACTAATGTTTTTTGAAGGCATTAATGGACTTTCATAAATGAAGACAATTTGCCATCCACCTGAAGTTCCAGTATTACCACTTGGGTGCGCGGTTAAACTACCGGTTTTTGCTTCTACGTTAGCAACTTGATAACGTCCATAAGGATTGCTAACACCTAATACATTGCTTGTAATATCCTTGACACAGATGTATGGGTCATTGCTAAAGTGCGTATCTTTTCCTCTAAAAATAACTTGATCGGCTGTATAAGTAGTATAATTAGTTTCGCCAGGAAGCATTAATTTTACATCATTGTAATTCCAATTAGGTTGGTTTTCAGCAACAGAACTACTAGGTTCTTTATCTGCTGCAGCCCAATATAGATAAGCTTTTTTAATGCTCAAACAAGATAATCCTGGTTCAGGATTTGTGAATGTTGCACTACTAGAGTTAAAGGTTGATGCTCCAATACCAGTATTACCGTCAATATCAACATAAACGTTATCTGAAAAGTCATGGTTTCCATCACTACCATTATAATTAGAGGTAGCATTTCTTGACAGCATGTTGTTTGCAATCATGGTAAAGTCACCCTTCACCGTTTGATTGAAACGCGGTGTAAAGGTTTGTTGTACTTGAGCAAATACCGAAATGCTAGAAACAAAGGCAAGCCCAAGAAGGACTTTATGGATTTGGGATTTTTGTAGAATTGTTTTCATACACCCGAAAGTTTGATTAATAGTAGGATTAATTTAGTGTTGATCTTTAGGATCTGGTATCAATGATTTTATCGTAATGGTATTACTTATAGGTCTACCATTGCTATTAACGGCTTGAACTTGGGTACAATTCCAAGTATTCAGTTTAGTGTTAATAGGTCTCATGGTCTTAACATAAAACTCAAGAGCAGCTTCTGGCTGAAGAGAATAACTTGATTGTTCTCTTTTTGAAGTTTTACTAAGTGCTTTATGGTTAAGAACCGTTTGTCTTTCTGAATCTATTTCATTACAATTAACATTAGTTGTCTTAATTGTAAAGTTAGCCGTAGCTTTCGAATCATTCTTGATTTCAAGAAGATATAGGTGCTCAGATTCCGTATTAGGCTTGTCTGAACCTTCCTTAATATTGATTTGTAATTGCTGGGAAAAGCTGCTTACAGTTGCCAGACATAAAATCACTATGGTAGCTATTAGTTTCATAGATTAAATTTTAATTCAATTTTATAGTGTCGCTTCGCGATGTTATTTAAATAATATTACATAACTGATTATTGCGTAAACCTGAATAGCTTACCAAAAAAAACAACTATGTTCTGAGGGAGGGACGTTGATACTATATACCAACAAAATGGATTAAATAATGTATTTTTGATTTGGGTCATGCATACGTGCTATTAACTCAACAAAGCAAATCATAACCCAACAGGTTAACAAATTTAAATGTTGAAGGTGCCAAAATAATCGTTAAAACGGAATTATGCAACATTTTATCGATAAAAATTTACACTTCATCGATATATTATGAAAGAATTAGTACTCATAAGACATGCAAAATCATCATGGGAATATGATGTTAGTGATGTTAAAAGGCCTCTGAAAAAGAGAGGTTTAAATGACGCAGCGCTTGTTTCAAAAGCGTTTAAAAATGCTGCTTTTTATCCCGAAAAAATTTTTTCAAGTCCTGCAAGGAGAGCTTTTGATACTTGTAAGATTTTTATGAATACCCTTGATATCGATATGTCTCGAGTGGAAATCGAAGAAGAACTGTATGATTTTGGAGGTCAGAGCGTCATAAATTTCCTGAAACAATTGAATGATGGTTACGAAAAGGTTATGATTTTTGGTCATAATCATGCATTCACATCTATTTGCAATATATTTGGCGATAAATTTATAGACAACCTTCCAACCAGTGGTTTGGTTCTTATAAATTTTGATGTGTCTACATGGAAAGACATTGAAAAAGGTAAAACGATACTCACAATTTTTCCAAGAGATTTAAAATAATGACCAAAGAAAAGAATAGTTATGTCAATCGTGAATTAAGTTGGCTTCAATTTAATGAACGTGTATTGCAAGAAGCCAAAGATGAAAGTGTCCCATTAATTGAAAGACTTCGGTTTTTAGGTATTTTTTCAAACAATCTTGATGAGTTTTTTAAAGTTCGATATGCTACCGTAAAACGAATTGATGAAGCTGGTAAAGGTGGAAAAAGTGAGTTGGGTGGTGTTAAGGCAGCAGAACTGTTGGAAATCATTACTAAAGTTGTTATCCAGCAGCAAAGTGATAGCTTAGATATCTTAAGCAATATTCATAAACGACTTGAAAAGGAAGGTATTTTTATTATCAATGAAACAGAGATCGATAGTAAGCATCACAATTTCATCAAAGACTATTACATTCAAAATGTTAGTCCGGCTTTGGTAACTATCATATTAAATGATTCTCTTGAAATACCTCTGCTAAAAGATAGTGCAGCTTACCTAGCTGTTAAAATGGTCTTGGATAATAATGAAAAACAATATGCACTGATCGAAATCCCAAAATCAATGGATCGTTTTGTGGTATTACCAAAAAAAGGAGATGACAATTATATCATTATTCTTGATGATTTGATTCGTTATTGTATGGATGACATCTTTAACATCTTTAATTATAAATCGGTTACTGCCAGCATGATTAAAATCACTAGAGATGGTGAATTGGATTTTGATAGTGATTTAAGTAAAAGTTTCATTGAAAAAATCTCTGAAAGTGTAAAACATCGTCAAATAGGCGAGCCTGTTCGCTTTGTTTATGATAAAACCATAGATTCGGAAACTTTAAAGTATTTAATGTCCAAAATGGGTATCGATTCCAAAGATAGTGTGATTCCTGGAGGGCGATACCATAACCGAAGAGATTATATGGGGTTTCCAAGTCTAGGACGAACAGATTTGTTGTATGATAAAATAGTCCCCTTACAAATTAAGGATCTAAGTCTTCAAAATAGCATTTTTCCATCCCTTTCAGAACGGGATTACTTGTTGCATACACCTTATCAAACATTCTCATATGTGGTAAAATTCTTAAGGGAAGCAGCTTTAGATCCTAAGGTGAAAACCATCAATATCACGATCTATCGTTTGGCCCAAATTTCTCATGTAGCAAGTTCATTAATCAATGCGGCAAAGAACGGAAAAAAAGTTACGGTTGTTATCGAATTGCGTGCACGATTTGACGAACAAGCAAATATTGATTACGCAGAGCAAATGCAAACAGAAGGCGTCAATCTTCTCTTTGGAGTAGATGGACTAAAAGTGCACAGTAAGATGTGTGTAATTGAGCGTAAAGAAGGTAAAAAAATTAAGCGTTATGGATTTATTAGTACAGGTAATTTTAACGAGTCCACAGCTAAAGTATATACAGATTTCACCTTGTTTACATCCAATCCGAAAATTTTAAAGGATGTCAATAAAGTATTTAACTTTTTTAATACTAATTACCTTATATACAGATACAAACACATCATTACTTCACCTCATTATACCAAATCTAAATTGTTTTCATTAATCGATAATGAAATTGAAAATGTAAAACTTGGTAAGCCGGCTTACATCAAGCTAAAATTAAATAGCATCTCTAGCTATGCTATGGTTGACAAACTTTATGAGGCAAGTAGAGCAGGTGTTAAAATCCAAATGATTGTCCGAGGGATTTGTTGCTTGGTTCCAGGTGTTCCAGGAATGAGTGACAATATTGAAGTCATTAGTATTGTTGATAAATTTCTTGAGCATACCAGACTTTATGTGTTTTGCAACAGTGACGATCCAAAAGTCTATATCTCATCAGCAGATTGGATGACTCGAAATATTGAGCATCGAGTGGAGGTAAGTTGTCCAATTTATCAAGAGGATATCAAGGAAGATTTACTAAATATTTTCGATATTTGTTGGAGTGACAATGTGAAGGCGAGAATTATTGACGAAACCCAAAGTAATCAGTATAGAACCAATGATAATCCAAAGGTTAGATCTCAGTTTGCACTATATGATTATTTTAAAAATAAACTGAACGCATAGATGTTATCTATAAAAAAATATGCGGCAATTGATATTGGTTCAAACGCTGTTAGACTTTTGATTTCAAGTATTATTGAGCAAAAAGGACAGCTCATTAAATTCAAGAAAACATCTTTGGTAAGGGTTCCAATTCGTTTGGGATCTGATGTTTTCGTTTCCGGTAATATTTCAGAAGACAATAAAAACAGAATGCTTGACACCATGACTGCGTTTAAGTTGCTTATGAAATCGCACAAGGTTGTTAAATATAAGGCTTGTGCTACATCTGCCATGCGTGAAGCCGATAATGGTAATGAGGTGGTTAAACTAATTTCCAAACATGCCAAGGTTGATATCGATATTATCGATGGTGAAGAAGAAGCTGCTATCATAGCTGCCACAGATTTACATTCGTATATTAAGGAAGACAAAACGTATCTATATGTTGACGTTGGTGGAGGAAGTACCGAATTTTCGGTGATTCATCACGGAAAAACGGTTGCTTCCAAGTCATTTAAGATTGGTACGGTTCGATTATTGAATGATATTGTCAATAAAGATACTTGGCAAGAACTCGAGCAATGGATTAAGCAAAACACCAGTGGTTATGATATTATAGATGTCATAGGTTCTGGTGGTAACATCAATAAGATTTTTAAAATATCAGGAAAGGCTCTTGGAAAACCATTGACCTATTTCTATCTCACGTCTTATTACAACAAACTACAAACGTATTCTTACGAAGAGCGCATTATTGAACTGGAGCTTAACCAAGATAGAGCAGACGTGATCATTCCTGCGACTCGCATTTACCTGTCAGCTATGAAATGGAGTGGTGCCAAAGATATTTATGTTCCAAAAATTGGATTGTCAGATGGTATTATCAAGAGTATATACTACGATACGGTTTCAAGTATAAGTCTTTCATAATAAAGTTGTTTACCTTTTTTTTTGACGGCACATCCATTATTTATTTAAAATATTCATTATTCCTTATATATTAGCATTCTCAAATCTATCTTTCTTTTGATTGAATTCAGAACTGATAATTGAGGTGAATAAAAACTAAAGATTGAACACATGAAATCACTTATCCTTTCCCTTTTATTTATTAGTGTAGTCACGATTTCCTTTGCCCAAGGTACAAGTTATGGCGTAAGAGGTGGTTACAATATTTCTAATTTGGATTTCGATCCTGATGCCGATTTTGAAAACAAACACAGAAATGGCTTTGCTTTTGGTGGTTTTGTCGATTTTGGTATAAGCGATAATTTTTCATTATTGACCGAATTGCAATATTCTGCTGAAGGTGGTAAAGCTGAAGAATTACGTGCTGACTATATTCAAATGCCTATTATGGCTCGATTTGGTATTGGTAACAAGTTCACTTTTGGTGCCGGACCAATGATTAGTTTGAAAACATGGAAAAATCTTGACGGATTTTCAACTTTTACGATTTCTGGTGTTGGAGGTCTTGAATATATGATTACCAGTGAATTGTTCATTGATGCTCGTGTGCATTATGGGTTGACCAACATCCTTGACGAAGACTTGACTGATGCCGAAGCTCAAAATACAACCTTCCAATTCGGATTTGGGATAAAGATTTAAAAACAACAAATTGTTTCAATTGAAAGCCTTGGGAAATACCTAAGGCTTTTTTTATTCCTTTATGAATTTAATGGTTTGTTGGTAATTGTTATTTGATAAACGAATGAAATATAAACCAGAACTTAAATTCTCAACATCAATAGTTTCTGAACTCAATTGATTCTCTTTAACTAGCTTTCCATCTAAGGAATAGATTTGATAGTTTAAATCAGGTTGTTGTTGATTAACAACTAAATTCAAGCTATTTTGTACTGGATTACTTTTAAGTTTTATACTTGAATCTTCAAAAGCGACATTTTCAACTGATAATACTTGTCTGCCTAAGATTACTTGGTTTCCATTGGAAAGATTGGTAATGATTAATATGGCATCGTTTCCGGTACCAATGATTTCAAAGCTAAATTCAGAAGGAATATCCGATTGTAAAACTGAATAGAAATAGAGGTCTTCAAAATCATTTTCTTCAGAAGTTTCACAAGGATCTCCTAAGGACACAAATAATTCTTCAACACTAAAAGTTTGCTGTGGATTCAAGTGATAACTCCCAGAATAGCCAGAACATATAACACCACCATTAAAATCAAAACCTAATCCATTAGCGGATGTTTCAAAAATAAGGGTTGGAGTTGTGGCTGGATTTGGAATAGTTACCTGATTAGAATCTATCATTAAGTAATGCACATACCATTGCCCAAGAAAATCATCACTTGTTGGTGTACTTCCAAAGGTTAAAACATCTCCATTGGTATTCGTTAAAACAAGGGTTTCTCCATTTTCAGACATATCATAGCTAAAAGTCGCATTCTCTTCATCACCTAAAACAGAAAAATAGGTTGGTTCATATAGGTTATCTTCACAAATGACTAGAGTTTGAGTAAAAAGATACATATCAAACTCGTTTTGATTGCTAGTATAAATATTATAAGAGGCAAAAAATTCATTACAACCTCCAAGCCCTTCGCTGTAAAATCCTAAAAAACCTTCATCTTTTGTAAGTGTTAAAGAAGCATTAATATTAGGTGTAGGATAACTTACACCATCCACTGTTTCTGTACTATAAGAATACCAAGTTTTAAACAGTGTTGTAGTAGGAGGAGAAGTTTTGTACACTGCAAAATCACCTTCAGAATTTGTTAGGGTAAGTTGAGTGTTTTCATTGTCACCAGTTATAGCATAAGACACATCTCCAGGATACGTTAAAATATCTGTGTATTTTTCAGTGTAAGCTCCATCAACAGTAGCACTGGAACAGCTTGCAGAAGCATAAACGGTATAGATGAAAAGTGAATTCTCACCTGTAACCGTATAATCGATACTTTGCATTTCACATGGTGTGCCACCATTGGCTTTAAAAGCTGCTTCAATATCAGGAGATTCTGTAAGAGTAAAATCCAAACCAATGTCACCAATGTAATTGTCATGCTGTACACCACTTGTGGTAATCGAATGTAAATACCATTGATTAGCAATAAGAGGAGGAGGAGGAGTTGCCACTCTCGATAAAAAAGCAAAAGCAATATTATTGTTATTGCTAAATTGCAAGGTTTCTATACCTAAGCCAAATTCATGTAAATAGGTACATTCTACAGTTGTGGTATCGTTATTGCCAAATACATTATAAACGGCTACCTCTCTACCTATGGTGTCTTCATCACATTCTTGGGGAGACCATGATGTCTGTTCTATTTCAACAGTATTTTCTAATTCAGAATTTATAAATGTGCTCACATAGGTTTCTCCACAAAAACTATCAATGGTAATGTTGTTGTTTTCGAAAGTTACAAATGCAGAGTCATCAGGAAACTCCAATAAAATATCCAAATCAAAAATAGAATCAATCACCCAAACACCTTCGAGTTGCTCATTTTGAGAATGACTGGATAGGATAGAAAAACATAAAAGCAAAAGAAAGTAAACCTGTTTCATAGAATGAAGTTTTTGGGTTTACTATAAATATAGGTAATTATCCGTGAACGGTTTGGTGTTTACTCAAATCTTTCATGATGTCTGCTTCATAATCCAGTAGCTTTTGCCATTTGTCATCTACCTCTTTTCGGTCACCATATTGGCGTGCAAACTTCAAAAACATGGTATAATGGTTCGCTTCGCTAACCATCAATTTTCTATAAAACTCAGCAAGTTCTTTGTCTTTTAACTCTTCGGAAAGCAATCGGAAACGCTCACAACTTCTAGCTTCTATGAGAGCTGCATATAATAAACGATGGACGAGTTGTGTAGTTCTACTGCCACCTTTTGGGAAAAATTTCAGTAATTGATTTACATAATCATCTTTACGATCTCGACCTAAAGTCCAACCACGTTCCAATAATTTATCATGAACCATTTTAAAATGACTGATTTCCTCTTTCACCAACGCAATCATTTCCTGAACTAAATCGGTGTACTCAGGAAAACTAACAATAAGTGACATGGCTGTACTGGCTGCCTTTTGTTCGCAAAACGCATGATCGGTTAGAATATCCTCTATATTTTTCTCTACAATATTGACCCAACGTGGATCGGTTGGTAATTTTAAACCTAACATATTAACTGTGTGCTTCTTTTAACTCAACAATCTTATTTCCATCAGAAAAAACAACAAATTCATATAATTTGTATGCTTTGCTTTTCGGATTTAAAAAAGAGATATTAAGGAAGAGTTGATCTTTATTAGACTGTTGCTGGTTCACCCAAACATGTTCTAATGTAGCATCATTCCAAAAGACATCTTCAGAGTTTTGTTTGAATCCTTGAGCATTGATAATAGTTTCCAAAATTGTTTTGTTCTCATGAACGATTTTTATTTCAGATTCAAAAACGCGATGGTACTCTAAGTTGATTTCATTATGTTTTCTAGAACTCTTTAGCAGGATATCTTTATCCATTATAGAATAGTTCTTTATACTGACCTTAAAGCTGTTGGCAATAAGCGAATCTGTTTGTACTTCGGTATAGTTTTCTGGGAAATATGAGATGTTCTCTAAAGTTGTTTGTTTCTTACTGAAGTCTTCAATAGCATTTTGAAGTTGTTCTCTAGAACTTCCTTTATGATTGCAGCTAGAGAATGCAAGTGCAGCTATAGCTAGTACAAAAATGAATTTTTTCATGATATAAAAATAAGGAAATTAGTTGACGTCTAAACCAAAGGTTTTTTTCAAAAGCTCAATATTCGGATTTTTCTCCTTGAGTTTTTGGTACTTTTCAGCTGTAGTGAAAGCGTATTTTTTGGACACTTCTTCATTTACATGGATATCGAGCTTTAAATCGTAGTTTTTCAACTTTTTTCTCAAATATTCCATCAATGGAAATTGAGCTCTTTCCAGTTCCAGTTTTAAGGTCTCATTTGGAAAGGTTAATGTTATGTTGGTTCCTATTAATTTAGGTCTATCCATTTCCAAAATGGAAGCCATGATCTTTTCACCTTTTTTATGAAGACGTTTAGAGTAAGCATTCCAGGAATTATCTAAACCTTCCTGTGTTACTTTTTCCTTCGGAAGATCTTCAGCATCAATAACCACATCCATTTGTTTTATTTGATGCTCTTTCTTTGCCTTGATACTTTTAAGCGATAGACCAGAGGTTCTATTATCACTTTTCAATTCAATTTTTGGAATGGCAACTTCTCTTGGAGCCTCTTGAGCAACTTCAACTACTTCAGGTTCTTCTTTAGCGGTCTTATTATTAGTCGAAACGCCTTCTTTTTGTTGCTCTAGTTCTATGTGTTGTTTTTGAACACCAACAGGAATAGGAGTAATGCCTTTCGACTTAAAATACGAAGGTGGAATTATGAAGTTTTTGCTATTTTTTTTTTCTCCATCAAAAGTGATAGAGGCTAATTGCATCAAACAGAGTTCAACTAAAAGACGTTGGTTTTTACTGCTTTTGTATTTTAAGTCACAGTCGTTTGCTAATTCGATGCCTTTGAGAAGAAAACTCTGACTAGCTTTTCGAGATTGCTCTTGGTATTTGAGTTTCGTGTCGTCACCAACTTCCAATAGCTCCAAGGTTTGCTCATTTTGGCACACCAGCAAATCCCTAAAGTGCGACGCTAAGCCTGCTATGTAATGATGCCCATCAAATCCTTTGGCAAGCGTTTCATTAAATAGCATCAAAAGTTCTGGGATTTTATTGTCAAGGATGAGATCTGTGCTCTCAAAATAAGTTTCGTAATCCAGAACATTCAAATTTTCGGTAACCGCTTGTCTGGTAAGGTTTTTTCCTGAAAAACTGACGACGCGATCAAAAATAGATAAGGCATCTCTCATGGCACCATCGGCTTTTTGGGCAATTATGTGCAAAGCATCATCCTCAGCAGTTATACCTTGTTCTTCAGCAATGTATTTTAAATATTCCTTAGCATCTTTTACCGTAATTCGCTTAAAATCAAAAATCTGACAACGCGATAGAATGGTTGGAATGATTTTATGCTTTTCTGTTGTTGCTAATATGAAAATGCAGTGCTTTGGTGGTTCTTCCAAGGTTTTTAAGAAAGCATTGAAAGCCGAAGCAGAAAGCATGTGGACTTCATCAATGATGTACACTTTATATTTTCCAACTTGAGGTGGAATTCGAACCTGATCGGTCAAATTCCTAATGTCATCAACTGAATTATTAGAAGCTGCATCCAGTTCAAAAATATTAAATGAGAAATCCTCATCATCTCTTTCAGAACCATCACTGTTGATCATTTTAGCCAAAATACGTGCGCAAGTGGTTTTACCAACACCTCTCGGACCAGTAAATAACAAGGCTTGCGCCAAATGATTGTTTTCAATGGCATTCAATAATGTATTGGTAATAGCTTGCTGACCAACAACATCCTTGAAGGTTTGAGGTCTGTATTTTCGAGCCGATACAATGAAATGTTCCATAAAAAAACTTAGAACAACAAAGTTAAAAATTCAATATAAAGATAGAAATAAAGCAACTGTATTTTAAAAGGAGTTATTAACAATTAATTGTATTTTTGCCCTTAGCAGATCGCCTTATCGCTGTTCATTTTTTATGAATGGAGGAAAGTCCGAACACCATAGTGCATCATAGTGGCTAACAGCCATCCATCGAAAGGTGAGGAACAGTGCAACAGAAAGTATGTACAGGTCATGCTGTAGTGAAATCAGGTAAACTCTATGAGGTGCAATGCCATGTAAACTAACGCTTGAGTGTGCACGCACGAGTTAGAGGGTAGGCAGCTAAAGTTTTCAGGTAACTGTCAACGTAGATAAATGATAAGGATCAAATTTTTTGATACAGAATTCGGCTTATAGATTTGCTTACATAAAGAAGCTCTTAGGACATACTTAAGAGCTTTTATGTTTCAAAAAAACTGAAACAATTACCTCCATAAGTCTTGGTATGTGAGTAGTGTTCCAATTCTGATAGATCAGTGTGTTTTGAATGTTCAATAATCAATAAACCTTCATCTTCCAAAAGATTGTTTTGGAATACCAGAGTTGGAATTTTAGAAAACGCCTCTATTGAAAAATCATACGGTGGATCGGCAAAAATAACGGTATGCTTTTGTTGGGTGTTTTCGAGGTAGTTAAAGACATCACTTTTAATGGTTGTGATTGGCATCTCAAAACTCTCTGCAGTTTCGCTAATAAATTTAATACAGCCATAATGCTCATCAATTGCTATAATATTAGTCGTGCCTCTTGAAGCAAATTCATAACTGATGTTTCCGGTTCCAGCAAAGAGATCTAAAACAGAAATCTCATCAAAATAATAATGGTTATTTAAAATATTGAAAAGAGATTCCTTGGCCATATCAGTAGTTGGTCTGACAGGCAGTTTTTTTGGAGCGTTGATGCGCCTTCCTTTGTAATGTCCGGAAATAATTCGCATCAATTGAAACTATTTAGAATTAAAAAATCGGAGTGTTCAGATTCAGGATTTTGGTTCGTGTCAAATCTGTAACGATATTTTGGTTTGATAAATTCAACGAATCGTACATACTTATAAAGGATTTTATAAAGGCTGTCTTCTTCAGAAATAGCTCCAGACAAAAAGACCTTTACCGTTTCAGGATTCATTTTAAGTTGTTCTATGCTAAATAAGATATAATAAATAAAATCTTCAGGTGTATTGTAATCAAAACTGTTATAGAGTAGAACCTGAGATGCTTTAACAGCTATAATTTCAAAATGGAAAGCGTCTACATTAATATAAAGTGAGTTGTCTTTTTCTTCCGAACTGTATTGCAAGACAGTATCGATTAAGATTGTGGATGCATGCTTGTAAACAAAACTTCCTAAGGTATCGAATAGATAATTATTGATATTTACCCAAGGCACATAAACACTTACACTTTCGTTACTACTTATGGAATCATAACTGATAAAGTCGGTTTTGAGAATTTTAGCATTGAACTTTAAATAGTTTGCCAATTGGTTTTCATCAAAAAGCGCTTGCGGAACCAAAGTAGACAATTCATTTTGATGAATACACAAAATAGAATCAAATTCTTGATTGAAGATTGAATTTCCTTCAATGGTTGCTTTGAGCTTGTTCAGTAGCTCAAAAGGCGTACTTTTTTTTTCAAAAGCCACATGGCTTAAATGCTCAATAGTATGGCTCGAACGATTTAGAATACAAAAAGAAAGTCCACTCAAACGAATTTGAATGGACAGTGATTTTATAGCATTTGGTTTCAAGCCTAATCCTCTTTTTTGGCATTGTAGCTTTTCGGCCAGTTTCCTTTAGTATATACTTCGGTCATTGATCCAACGGTTAGAGCTGGTCCATTCACACCATCAACAGCTACAACTTGTTTTTCTTTGTTGATTAAATTTTTTGGCTGATCAAAAAGAATAATTTCCTTGTCAACTGAAGCTTCAAATACTGGAATATCATCTTCAGGTAGTTTACCAGCCTTCAGTTCAAATTTAGCACCTGCTTTACCAACAGGAACGTTCATCATTGTTTTATAACGTGTATCAGCACCAAATAAGGAATCTTTAACAGGAACATATCCTAAGGTGTCAATAATAACAATATCCTTTGTAGTTTCTACACCTCCAAATCGTCGAGTTAACTCTTCGTCGATTACTGTGGTATCTCTTCTTTGCGTTATGGTGAATTTAGCCGTATCAACAAATTTCACCAAGGCATCAAAATTATCGGTGAATTTTCCTGTAACAGTTCTGTGAGCCATTTCAGCATCTCTGATATCTTTCAAACTTTCAATAACAACAGCATATCTTTTTTCTTTAAGCTGATTGAATTTTATTTCACCATAAACAGAATTAAAGGTTAAATATCCTAAAAATATGATAAGTCCCCATAACAGTAGGTTCAAAATTGGTTTTGCCTTTCTAGGCACGAATTTATCGATTAGCCAAACAATACCAATCGTGAGAAGGATTAATCCTACAACAGTAAGAATTGCTGTTAACATAGTGAGTTTGTTTATTTAGTTATTTTAGTAAAGGTATTACGCAAATCTACAAATTTTTTTCGTTCACAAAAACCCTTGCAAACAAAAAACATTAAAGGTGTAAGATATAAAAATAGTTTCACATAAATTAAAGCATACCGATTTTAGATTCACGGTTATTTAATTATATCTTGCATTTTGAACAGCTTATTGTAAACCTTATATGAATGCATCAGATTTTTACAAACTCTTAAAGAAAAAATTTCCATTTGAACCTACTCATAAACAGTTGGTTGTATTAGAACAACTATCGCAATTTGTATTTGATGATGCACCAAATTCCATATACTTATTAAAAGGTTATGCCGGAACGGGTAAAACCAGTATCATTGGAACTTTAGTTTCAAATTTATGGGAAACAAAAAAAAGTGCTGTTTTAATGGCACCAACAGGAAGAGCTGCTAAAGTCATTTCAAATTATTCAAATAAGGAAGCTTTTACAATTCATAAAAAGATTTATTTCCCTAAAAAAGAAAAAGGAGGTGGTGTTAAGTTTGTGATGCAGCCCAATAAACATCGCAACACTATTTTTATTGTTGATGAAGCCTCCATGATTCCAGATGTTCCGGCAGATTCAAAATTATTTGAAAATGGTTCGCTTTTAGATGACCTTATGCAATATGTCTATTCTGGCCATAAGTGCAAGCTATTGCTCATTGGTGATAAAGCACAGTTGCCTCCTGTGAAATCTGATATCAGTCCAGCTTTGGATGAAAATAAATTGGGTTTAAATTATAATAAATCTGTTAAAGGACTTGAGTTAGACGAGGTTGTTCGACAGGAATTGGATTCTGGAATATTGGAAAACGCAACAATGCTAAGGGAAGCTATTGAGAACCAAACTTATGAATCCTTTCAGTTTAATTTAAAAACCTTTTCTGATATCATTCGACTTATTGACGGTCATGAGATTATGGATGCTATCAATGAAGCTTACAGTGAAAATGGTTATGAGGAAACAGCAATTATTGTTAGAAGTAATAAACGTGCCAATTTGTACAATCAAAATATTAGGACGCGTATTCTATTCAATGAGAACGAATTGACCGTTGGTGATTTCCTTATGGTTGTCAAAAATAATTACTTTTGGATCAAGCCAACAACGGAAGCAGGATTTATTGCCAATGGTGATATCATAGAAGTGTTGGAGATTTTTGCGATCAAGGAACTTTATGGTTTTCGCTTTGCGGAAGTCAAGGTGAAGATGGTCGATTATCCTAGGATGCGACCATTTGAAACTGTTTTGCTTCTCGATACCATTGAAGCCGAATCTGCATCACTTTCATACGAAGAGGGAAACCGTTTGTATGAGGAAGTCCAGAAAGATTATGAGGACGAAACTTCAAACTATCGCAAATTCTTAAAGATTAAAGGGAATAAATATTTCAATGCCTTACAGGTTAAATTTTCCTATGCCATCACTTGCCATAAATCCCAAGGTGGTCAATGGAAAACCATTTTTGTAGAACAACCTTATTTGCCTAATGGAATCGATCGTGATTATTTAAGATGGCTTTACACAGCAGTGACAAGAGCTAAGGAAAAATTGTACCTTATTGGCTTTAAAGATGAATTTTTTGAAAATTAATACCCATGACAACAGAAACAATTATCAGTATTTTTTTAGGAATAGGTCTTTCGGCTTCGGTTGGTTTTAGGGTATTTGTACCCTTATTCGCTTTGAGCTTGGCATCGTATTTCAATGTTTGGGAACTGAATGAATCTTGGGAATGGATTGGAAGTTTAACAGCAGTCATCACTCTTGGTGTGGCAACTATTGTTGAAATATTTGCTTATTACATTCCGTATGTTGATAATGCCTTGGATTCTATTGCGATTCCTTTGGCTGCCATTGCTGGAACAGCTGTGATGGTATCAACGGTTGCCGATTTAAGTCCGGTAATTACTTGGGCGTTGGCCATTATTGCTGGAGGAGGTACTGCAGCAGCAGTGGCAGGAAGTTCTGGAGCGACAAGATTAGCGTCTACAACAACAACTGGAGGTGTTGCCAATCCGGTTGTTTCAACTATTGAAACAGGAACCTCTGTGTTTATGTCTATCGTTTCTGTATTCATACCTGTTTTGGCATTTATATTGGTGATTTTGATTTTCTTTGTCATTTTTAGGGTTTATAAAAAGATTAGACCAAGTCAACCTTAGTTTCGTTCAAAAGTTTTATTTTTGAATTCATATTCTTGTTGTCTTCATGAAAATAATTTCAATGATACCTGCACGTTACAGTGCCTCACGATTTCCTGGCAAACTCATGCAGAATTTAGCTGGTAAATCGGTCATTCTTCGCACCTATGAAGCTACTGTTGCTACAGAATTGTTCGATGAAGTTTATGTAGTAACGGATAGCGATATTATTTTCGATGAGATTGTTTCCAATGGTGGTAAAGCCATAATGAGTAAAAAAAACCATGAATCTGGAAGCGATAGAATTGCTGAGGCTGTAGCCGATTTAGATGTGGATATTGTTGTCAATGTTCAAGGAGACGAGCCTTTTACCGAACGCGAAAGTTTAGCGAAAGTTTTAAATGCGTTTAAAGAAGATCATGATAAAACTATCGATTTGGCTTCTCTTATGGTAGAAATTACAGATTGGGAAGAGATAAGTGATCCTAATACCGTAAAGGTTATTGTTGATCAAAATAATTTTGCGTTGTATTTTTCAAGAAGTCCGATTCCTTTTCCAAGAGATAAGAATGCTGGTGCACGTTATTTTAAGCATAAAGGAATTTATGCATTCAGGAAACAGGCTTTATTGGATTTTTACCATTTGCCAATGCAGTTTATTGAAGCTACCGAAAAAATTGAATGTATTCGGTACCTTGAATATGGAAAACGAATTAAAATGGTTGAAACAAATGTTCAAGGTGTTGAAATTGACACTCCTGAAGATTTAGAACGTGCCATTAAACTTTGGAAATAATTGAATAAAGACTATAAAAACATAAAAGTGATTGGTTTTGATGCCGACGACACCTTATGGGTTAATGAAACCTATTTTCGTGATGCAGAGTTAGAGTTTGCAAAACTGTTGTCTTCGTATGAAACCGTAAACAAAATAGACCAAGAACTGTTTAAAATGGAAATGAAAAATCTTCCACTTTACGGTTATGGTGTCAAAGGCTTTGTTCTCTCTATGGTTGAAATGGCTTTGGAATTATCAAATAACAATGTATCAAATGCAACAATCAATGCGATATTAAATATTGGTAAAGACATGCTTAATAAACCTGTTGAGTTACTAGATGGCGTTGAAGAAACCCTAAAAGCCTTATCACAAAACTATCGCTTGATTCTGGTCACCAAGGGCGATTTATTAGATCAGGAGCGCAAATTGGAAAAATCTGGTTTGATAGATTATTTCCATCATATTGAAGTCCTTAGTGACAAACAAGAAGCTAATTATTCTAAATTGTTGAATCACTTAGATATAATGCCTTCAGAATTTTTGATGGTTGGAAATTCCTTGAAATCAGATATATTGCCTTTGGTTAATATAAAAGCAAAAGCAATCCATGTGCCGTTTCACACCACATGGTTGCATGAACAGGTACATGATGATGAAACCAAAGACAAGACCTATAAAACAGTAAACAGTTTACTTGATATTGTTCAAGTATTGAACTAATGATATTAAAAGCAGTGCTTTGTATAAGATTAAAAAAAGAATGAGCTATAAAAATCATCCAATGGTGTCTAGAGTAATATTTGGACGAGGTAGTTTTAATCAGTTAAGCGATATAGTTGCGCCTAAACGATTAAACATTAAGGCACCGTTTATTTATTTGGTTGATGATGTATTTAAAGGAAATTCTTGGTTGACGTCAAGAATTCCGATTTCATACAATGATCAGATAATTTATATATCTGCAGATGAAGAACCGAAAACCTCTCAGGTTGACGAGTTGGTAGAACAAATCATTTTAGACCATAAAGATCGTCCATCTGGAATCATTGGAATAGGAGGCGGCACCATTTTAGATTTGGCTAAAGCGGTATCGATACTTTTAACAAATGAAGGTGAAGCCAAAGATTATCAAGGATGGGATTTAGTCAAGACACCAGCAATATATCATGTTGGTGTTCCAACGATTTCTGGAACTGGCGCTGAAGTGTCTCGTACCACTGTGCTGACTGGACCAGACAAAAAATTAGGAATCAATTCTGATTACACTCCTTTTGATCAGGTGATTTTAGACCCTGAACTCACTAAAGATGTGCCTAAAGATCAATGGTTTTATACAGGAATGGATTGCTTTATTCATTGTATTGAATCTTTAGAGGGAACCTATCTTAACGCATTTAGCCAAAGCTATGGCGAAAAGGCTTTTGATTTATGTCTTGAGATCTTTCTGAATGGTAATTTAGAAGAAAAGGAATCCCAAGATAAACTTATGATGGCGTCTTGGCATGGTGGTATGAGTATAGCGTATTCACAGGTTGGTGTGGCTCACGCAATGAGCTACGGTTTATCATATTTGCTCGGAACCAAACATGGCATTGGCAATTGTATTGTTTTTGATCAACTTGAGGAATTTTATCCTGAAGGGGTCAAGCTCTTCAAGCAAATGAAAGAGAAGCATAGCATTGAACTGCCTCAAGGACTTTGTAAGGATTTGGGAGATGATGAATTCAACACTATGATTCGTGTGGCATTAAGTCTCGAACCTTTATGGGAAAATGCCGTTGGAAAGCAATGGAAACAAATCATTACAAAGGAGAAACTTAGAGCGCTTTACCAAAAAATGTAATATGCGATGGCTTGCTAAATTTATCTATTTTAAAGTTTTGGGTTGGAAGATTGTTGGCAATACCAATTTTTCAAAAGACTCCTTAAAAAAAGTAGTTATTATAGCGATTCCACATACGAGCTGGCATGATTTTTATATCGGACTTCTACTTCGGAAAATCACAGGTGTTAAAACTAACTTTATAGCAAAAAAGGAACTTTTCAAGTGGCCGTTCGGTTGGTATTTTAGAGCTGTTGGTGGTGCTGCATTAGATAGGACTTCAGGGCAAAACAAGGTACAAGCCATTGCGAAACTGTTTGAAGACAAAGAAGAGTTTCGTCTAGCACTTGCTCCTGAAGGCACCAGAAAAAAAGTAACCGAATGGAAGACAGGTTTTTACTACATCGCTAAAGCAGCAAATGTTCCAATCATCATGTTTACCTTAGACTTTAAAAACAAACAAAACAAAGTGTCTGAACCATTTTATCCAACAGACGATATGGAGGCTGATTTCAAATACATGAAATCATTCTATAAAGGTGTTATTGGTAAGGTTCCAGAGTATTCTTAAACTTACAATTGCACTCCTAACGGTGTCTTTTTCAGACTATCTTGGCACGGATTTTGAATATTTTATAACGACTAGGTACTGAAACATAAAGTAAACAGTATTGTCCCTAAAAAGAAACAGTATTTAGTTTGAAAATAAAGCTATTTCGTTAACCTGAAATAGCTTTACTTTTTTCTATGTAAGAATTCAACATTTTATTGGTTTGGGATTGTAGTTTATTTCTAAAATAGACGGTTTTACCCAAAACCCAACCTTTTAAACCCAACGCTTGTTTTGACCATTTATGGAGATCAAAAGAATCAATGTGTGTAATGATTTTGCCATCCTTGAAAGTAAATTCAGCATTTATTTTATTATGTACTTTTCTCCCTGTCTTGCTAAACGTATAAAAGGCTTCCCATGATGCAGAACCTGAGTCGTCATTAGCATCAACGTTGTCAAAAACAACTTTGAAATCTTTGTCTTTTTGAGACTCACATAACATCAACCACATGTATTTCGCACGATCACCTTTTAATGTTCCGAAAGCTGGATCTTCAAAAATAATATCGTCGTGGTAACAACTTATCATGGTTTCTGCATCACATTTTTGAAATGCATTATAAAAAGTTTCAATAAGTTGTTTCATACCATTTTCGTTTTAGCTTAAAGTTACTCAATTCAAGTAATATTTTAAGCAATTGAACTCGAATAATATTCAAATGCTTTAATGATTAGATCATTTGGAACCGTACAGTTAATTTTTGGCTGACCAATAGCTTCTAATAGCACAAAATTGATATTGCCATGTTCATTTTTTTTATCATATTTCAAAAGCTCAATAATAGGATCGTAATCGACTTTGGAAAAGCTCACTGGATCATAAATTGTAAGAATAGCATTCGTGATGCGTTTAAGGTCGTCTTTTGGAAAACCTAATAATTCTGAAGAAATATATGTTTCGAGAACCATTCCAACAGCAATGGCTTCACCATGTAACAATTCAGATTTGGTTCCTAAAAAATAGGACTCAATGGCATGTCCTAAGGTATGTCCGTAATTGAGGTGTTTCCGAACATTATCTTCAGTTGGATCTTTGGTGACGATATTATTCTTTATCACTACGGAATCGTAAATCAATTCATCTAAATCATCAAGTGTAAGTTTGGAAAGATCGGTCAGTGTTTCGAAATAATGTCTGTCGTGAATCAAGCCGTGTTTTAACATCTCTGCAAGTCCAGACTTTAAGTGATTTTGCGGAAGTGTGTCTAAAAAAGAGGTGTCTATAAGGACTAAGTCCCCATTGTTGATAACACCAACTTGATTTTTAAGGTTTCCAAGATCGACGCCTGTTTTTCCTCCAACAGAAGCATCTACCATAGACAATAATGAAGTTGGGATATTGACATACTTCATACCTCTTTTAAAAGTACTGGCAACAAATCCGCCCAAATCTGTTACAACACCACCTCCAAGATTGAGCATAAGGCTTTTTCTATCGGCATCCAATTCAGATAAAGCATTCCAAACACCAACACATGTAGAAATGGTTTTATGCTCTTCTCCAGCTTCAATCTCAATAATTTCAATAGGTAATTCAGTATGAAGGGAAGCCTGAAATTTTGCCAAGCAATGTTGATGTGTATTGCTATCGACCAGTATGAAAATTTTAGAAAATTTATGAGAGTCAATATAAGTGTTTAGAGTATTATAGCCTTTCGAATTAAAATGAATGTGATAGGATTTTGTTTCTATGGAGTTAAGCGCCATGCGTTTTGGTTTAAGAAAGTGGAAAATTAGCGGTTTTTTAGTAAAATAATAAGCACTGAATAATTATTTTTGTTTAATATTTTTTCTTGATGAATACCAAAACACTTTTTGACAATACTGAAGTGGCTTTTGCGCTTAAGAATGATGCGCAATTAGAGCGCGCTTATTTCTTGTTTAAAATGATTTCGCACCAACCTTTGGTTCGTATAGGAACTGCGGCGACGAACTTTGCGCTTAAAGCCAATTTACCTGTTGAAGGCTTGATTCGTTCAACGGTTTTTGATCACTTTTGTGGTGGTGTCAACGAAGAAGATTGTCTTCCGGTTATCGATAAGATGTTTACTAAAGGTGTGTCAACAGTGTTGGATTATTCTGTAGAAGGAAAAGCTGAAGAATCTACTTTTGATGAAGCGAGGGATAAAATTCTAAAAATCACAAGATTTGCTGATGAAAAGGAAGCGATGCCAATAGTGGTATTTAAGCCTACTGGTTTTGGTCGTTTTTACCTTTACCAGAAAAAAACTGAAGGAAAAGCATTTACTCCTGAAGAACAATCAGAATGGAATCGCATAGTCGAACGTTTCGATTCTGTTTGTGCATTTGCAAAAGAAAAAGATGTAGAGGTATTAATTGATGGTGAGGAAAGTTGGATGCAAGGTGCAGCAGATGATTTGTGTGAAGATATGATGCGTAAATACAATACCACAAAACCAATTGTATACAACACATTGCAAACCTATCGTTGGGATCGCTTTGATTATTTAAAGGAACTGCATCAACGAGCTAAAGAAAATGGTTTCAAAGTCGGAATTAAAATCGTACGTGGTGCCTATATGGAAAAAGAACGTCAGAGAGCTGATGATAAAGGGTATCCATCTCCAATATGTGATAATAAACAGGAAACTGATAAAAACTTTGATAGCTGTATGACCTACATGCTGAAGCATCTTAATGATATTTCGGTTTTTATAGGAACACACAATGAACAAAGCTGTTATTTGGCTATGGCATTAATGGAGGAACTTGGTATTGACAGAAAAGATAATAATGTTTGGTTCGGACAGCTCTATGGTATGAGTGACCACATAAGTTTTAATCTTGCAGAGCAAGGTTACAATGTAGCAAAATATGTGCCTTTTGGACCTGTTAAGGATGTGATGCCATATCTTATAAGAAGGGCAGAAGAGAACACTTCAGTTGCAGGGCAAACCAATAGAGAGCTTAATTTATTGAAACAGGAAAAAGCAAGAAGAAAACTTTAAGATATAAAAAAAGCCACAACTTAAATTATGGCTTTCTTTTATTTAAACAATTCCGAACTTTTTCTTTTTTCGGTGTGGATTATTACCATAGCCATAACCGTAACCTTTCTTCTTAACTGTGCCATTTAAAAGCAGAGCCATATTTGGTAAACGTTTTTCGTTATAAAGTTTTTGAGCTATGTGTAATTCTCGTTTATCAATATTATTGACACTTACCACATAAACAAACATATCGGCATGATCACTAATGAGCAAGGTATCGGTTACTAAACCAACGGCTGCAGTATCTACCACAACATAATCGTAATTTTTCTTTGCAATTTCAAAGAGTTCATTAACACGATCGTTCATCAATAATTCTGCAGGATTCGGTGGAATGGTACCTGATGGAATTACATCCAAAAATTCATTGTCTTTAACTTTTACAGTAACATCATCAACACTTAAGCTGGCATCAGAAATATAATCTGTTAATCCCTTATCACTTTTGATTTTCAGGTATTCGTTAACCTTTGGAACTCTAATATCTGTTTCAATAAGCAATACCTTTTTTTCTGAAAAGGAAAAAGATTGGGCAAGGTTGGTTGAAGTATGCGATTTACCTTCTTGAGCCTTTGTTGAGGTGACAAATAAGGTCTTGCATTTATTTTTATTGCCTTGAAGCATGAAGTT
This sequence comes from Psychroserpens sp. XS_ASV72, assembly GCF_041224425.1. NCBI lineage: Bacteria > Pseudomonadati > Bacteroidota > Flavobacteriia > Flavobacteriales > Flavobacteriaceae > Psychroserpens > Psychroserpens sp. XS_ASV72. Next base: position 25,334 of record NZ_JBGFGL010000077.1, read on the forward strand.
TATGTTCGAACGTATAATTCTGAATGCTTCAGCTTTAGGTGAGTAGTCTACTTTTTGGATGATTCTTTTTTTCTTGTCCGATTTTGGGATATCTCCTAAATAAGGAATATCAAGGACTTTGTCTAAATCCTTTTTAGAATCAATTTTTGTATTGAGCATATCTTTGTAATACACCAAGGCTAGCGGTACAAAAAGTCCTATTAATATTGATGCTAGATAAATAACTTTCTTGTTAGGTGATACAGGTAAATCTTTAGTATAGGCATAATCAATTACCTTAGCATTTTCAGTCGACATACCAAGAGAAATGGCAGTTTCCTCTCTTTTTTGTAACAGATAAAGATATAAGGACTCTTTAATGTCTTGCTGACGCTTAATGTCTCTAAATTGACGCTCTTTACCTGGAGCCGAATATATTTGTCCTCTAATTCTGGAATCTTCGCGTTCTAAGTTGTTTAAAGTAATTTGATTGGCACGTTTAATATTTTCCAAACTTTGGTTCAAGTTGGTCTTAAGTGCGTTGATTTGATTATTCAAGTTGATAACCGTTGGGTTCTTTTCACTAGAATTTTTCAAAATACGATCACGCTGCAATACTAAATCGTTATGATTTTTAGTCATTAAAGCCACATCACTATCTGCTATACCAATATCTGCAGGTAATAAATCAGAATCGGTCTCATTGTTTTCCATGCGGTCTGTCATGAAATCAATAAGTTGCAATTGGTTGCTCGTTTGAATGATTTTAGCCTCATTGGCACGTTCACTTTCCAAGAAAATACTGGATTGCGTTGCCAAAGCTGTCAAGCGATTGTCTTTTTGAAGCTTTTCGGCCGTAAAATCTACTTGCTCAAGTTCATTGGAAACAATGTTTAAACGATTGGTGATAAAATCTGAAGTTGCCTTAACAATCAATTCTTTATCGTTAATAACGTCCTGATTGTATTTTTCGATGACTTTATCTAAAATCAATTTGGCTTTTTCCTTAATGGCTTCCTTTAAGGAAAGTTTAATAACGTTCGATTTTTCAGTTGTAGAAATTTTGATGCTGCTTAAATAATATTCAACAATAGTATTTAAAGGCTTGATACTTATTTCAACGTGAGAACCAGGATCAGATCCGTAGGTATTTTTGTTAGGAGTAATGATAAAATCTCCAAATTCACTACTCACACGATCACCAAAACTATGTGTGGTAATATCTTCATCATCATCTCCATTGATTCCAATGAGAGTGTTGGCGTTAGATTTTGATAACTGAAATTTTTGATCTGATATGATTTTAATGAATAACGACTTATTGATCTGTTCAATTAAAGTATCATTCATAAAAAAGTTGATGTTAACAGGTGGGTTTTCGTAAACTTCCTGTTTCTTCACTTTTCCAGAGACATAATAACTTATGTTGAGTTTCAAGTCCTTTGCCACTTCCTTGATGATTGATCTCGATTTTATGATTTCTATTTCATCAATAACATTTGGCAATGTACTATTTAGACCAGCGCTTTGAATAGCTGAAATTTCAGCAAGACTTCTTGATTTTTCATCCTCTTTAAGTTTAATCGTAGCGTTTGCTTCATAAAGAGATGTGCTATATCTAATTTTCAGAAAAGCAATCAACAAGGCAATGATAACACAAGTTAAAATAAACTTCCATTTGGATAGAAACAAATCTACCTTGTCTCTCAATTCATTTTGAAAGCTGTTGGATGCATTCTTGTTCATAACTATAGGTTATTTATTGTTAAGGAGTATAGCAGTAATAGTAGCTAAAGTAGCCACTGCAGAAATAATCACTCCAGTAGTTTGGTTATAGGATGCTTGTCTAACTCTCGATCCATTAGGTTCTACGTAAACAACATCATTTTGTGATAAGTAATAAACAGGAGAGTTTACTACATTCACAGAGGTCAAATCGAATTTTGCATATTTCTTTTTTCCGTTGACTTCCCTAATTAAAAAGACATTGTCACGTTTTCCATAAATAGTTAGGTCACCAGCCAAACCAAGCGCTTCAGATAATGAAATGCGTTCATCTTGTACAGTGTAGGTGCCAGGCCTATTAACCTCACCTAAGACTGTAATTGTAAAATTGATCAGACGAATATTCACAATAGGGTCTTTTACATAGTCGGTTAATTTCACTTTAAGCATTTCTGTAACTTCCGCTCTGGTGAGTCCACCAACTTTTAAGGTACCAAGTACAGGGAATTCAATATTTCCGTTGGGATCGACTAGATATGTTTGACGTATCACATTGCTATTAGCATTGAGTCCGCTTGTATTGATATCTCCACCAGTATTGGAATACATGACATTAGATAGATTAAACGGTCTAACAGCATCAGGATCTAATGCCGATACATCTATAGTTAAAATATCATTTGGTTTGTAAGAAAGTTCAAATCTATTGTCTAACTCGCTTCCATCGGTAAGTGGCTCATCTTGAAAGTACACAATGTCCTTCTTTGAGGCACATGATGTTAATAAAGCAATAGCAATTATTGAAATAAACTTTAAATAGTGATTTAGGTTGATCTTTGTAGTCATTTGTTTATAGGTTTAGGAGCTATTTATTTTTTTGAATCCAATACTTCAAATTTAGAATTATTGGATATGTATTCAGGTAATATTTCTTTGATTAATGAAACGATTTCTAAATTCTGAACTTTAGAATTGATCAGGCATAAGTTTGAAATTCTTTCAGATACCAATGTAACATCAATAGGTTTGGTTTTGGCAATCATTATCTTTTCGTGATAAGTTGGTTTGGTGTTTTCACCATCTGCCAATAATTCTTCATATATTTTTTCACCTGGACGCAAACCAGTAATCTTGATATCAATATCTTCAGGATATCTCAGTCCAGATAAAATGATCATGTTTTTGGCTAAATCAAAAATCTTAACAGATTCACCCATGTCAAAAACAAAGATTTCACCACCATTACCCATTGTAGCAGCCTCTAGAACTAACTGACAAGCTTCAGAAATGGTCATGAAATATCTGGTAATATCTTGATGGGTAACCGTTAAAGGTCCACCATTTTCAATTTGCTTTTTGAATAACGGAATTACAGAACCGTTAGATCCTAAAACATTTCCAAATCGAGTAGTGATGAATTTGGTTTGTCCTTTTCCTTGTAAGCAATTCACGTATAGTTCAGCAATACGTTTGGTGGCTCCCATAACATTGGTTGGGTTTACAGCTTTATCGGTTGAAATCAATACAAATTTGTTAACACCGTGTTTTACAGACAAACTAGCCATGTTTCTAGTACCACCAATATTTACACTAACAGCTTCATAAGGGTTATTTTCCATTAACGGAACGTGCTTGTAAGCTGCTGCGTGGAATACAATTTTCGGACGATACATGTTAAAAAGACTTTCCATGCGCTTTTTATCCCGAACATCGGCAACCACAACCATAAAATTCTTCTTGCCAGTCTGTATAAATTCCTGTTGAAGCTCATAAAGAGCAGATTCGGCAGAATCGATAAGTACTAACTTTTTATAATTGTAATTTGTGGTCTTTCTAGCAATTTCGCTACCAATAGAACCAGCCGCTCCAGTTATGAATATAATTTGATTTTCATATTCATGAACTAAGGCAGGATTAATTATGTTTATAGGTTCTCTGCCCAAAAGGTCTTCAATATTGACATCTTTGATCTGGCCAACACTTAAATCGCCATCGATCCATGTCTGTACAGGAGGAACAATTTTTACTTTAAGGCCTAGTTCAAATAGTTTGGTTGAAATTTCAAGAAGGCGAGAAGGTTCAATGTTTTGAATTGAAATAACCACATCTTCAATACCTTGCTTTTCAACAAAATCCTGAGTTATCTTATTAAGGTTGTAAACATAGAGAGTGTTGATTTTCTTTCCAACTTTTCTGTCGTTGTCATCTATAAATGCAACAACCTCTTGACTGTTTTTTGGATCATTCGTGATGGCATCATAGGTAAGCATTCCTGAACTTCCAGCACCATAAATCAAGACACGTTTCTTAGTTTTGAAATCTTGCATCAAACTGTTGTACATAGATTTTACAAAAAGTTTGAAACCAATCAAAAACAGAATGTTCAACATCAAGTGGATGTAAATAATAGATCCTGAGATATTGAAAATGCTATCGTAATTTAGTTTTCTGCTGAAAAACGTTGTGACTATTAAAATGGTCGCCAAAATATTGACACCAATGATGATATTGACAAGATCTTTAAAACCTGTAAACCGAACAACACCTTTATGTGATCCAACAACTAGGAAACTGATAAATGCTGCAAGAAACACAAATGGAATCTGCTTAAGCATGACCAAAATATCGAAGTCTAAGATAAAATTAAATCGAATGATATAAGCGATGACGAAAGTGCATGATACAATCATCAAATCGAAAAGCATTACCAGCCATCTGGAAGCATATTTTTGCGATATGTTCTGTAGTTTACGCTTAATCATGCTCTAAAATACGTTTTTATTGCTGAAATGACTCTATTTATTTCATTTTCAGTCAAGTTTGAACCACTAGGCAAACATAACCCTTTTTCAAATAAGTCGTCTGAAACACCATTGATATAACTCGGACAAGACTTGAAAACTGGCTGGAGGTGCATAGGTTTCCAAAGCGGTCTTGATTCAATATTGTCTTCCAAGAGTCTTAATCTGATACCTTCACGCACTTCTTCTGATGGTGTTAGAATACAACTTAACCAGCGATTTGAAAAGGCATCTTTTGGCTCATTTAAAAAAGTAAGTTCTTTAATGTCTTTAAATTCGCTCTTGTACGTATCATGGTTCTTTCTTCGTGCTTTTACACGTTCATCTATGACTTTCATTTGTCCACGACCAATTCCTGCAAGAATGTTAGACATTCTATAGTTGTAACCAATTGACTTATGGTGATATTCTACAGCATTTTCACGTGCTTGTGTTGCCAGGAATGTCGCTTTTTGTCTCCATTCTTCGTTTTTTGTCACTAATGCACCACCACCTGAAGTGGTTATGATTTTATTGCCGTTAAATGAAAGAATAGCTATATCTCCAAATGTTCCGCATTTCTTTCCTTTGTAAGTGCTTCCAAGAGATTCTGCGCTATCTTCAATAACAGGAATGTTATAAGCTTTGGCAATATTGTGTATTTCTTCAACCTTATAAGGCATTCCGTAGAGATGAACCGCAATAATGGCTTTTGGCTTTTTTCCTTTTTTGATTCGGTCGTTTATGGCTTCTTCCAGCAACTCTGGAGACATGCTCCAAGTTTCTTCTTCACTGTCGATAAAAACTGGTGTAGCACCTTGATAAACTATAGGGTTGGCAGAAGCGGAAAATGTTTTGCTTTGGCATATAACTTCATCGCCTTGCTTTACATCTAAGATAATGAGTGCTAAGTGTAAGGCTGCTGTACCAGAACTTAATGCAGATACAAAACTATTGTCACTAAGGTAATTTTGGATATCACTTTCAAAACCATTGACATTAGGGCCAAGAGGCGCAATCCAATTGGTATCGAAAGCTGTTTGAATATAAGATTGCTCAGAACCACTCATATGTGGCGAAGACAACCATATTTTAGAATCCATAATCAATATTGTTAAGTAAGTTTATTCAATATTAAAATTGAGGGATTTGGGATTAATTGATTATGTGGTAAATATTACCAATTAAAGTAATCCTTTCAAATTATTACGATAAATAGCACTTTTTTACGATATATCTTAAATATTCTCAATCGAGAATATTAAGCATAGCTTGTGTTTCTTTTTGCAAAAAAAATAAAAACAAGTACCAAAACATGGTCATTAATATTACATTTGCAGTGTTGGAAAACGAAGCCATTTGTTCATGAAAGCCAATCCGTTTACATCAATTACATATGAGTCCATTTGGGCTAAATATCTTCATGATGGTAAACCTTTGGAGGCTTTTGAATTTATTAAAGGTGTTCGGTTTTTCAAGAATAAAAGAAATGGAATTTACATCAACGCTGCCCAAAACCTGACTAAAGGGATTTTTTATGAACTAGATTACACGCAAACCGATTATAAAGGCAAGGCGTTTTTGATTTATGATGTTCCGGAGTATTTCAAAGTCCAAAAATTCAATCCGCCTTCAGAATCCTCACTTAAGCTTAAATCTGTTTTTCAGTACCAAGGTTTCTTGATGGATATTTCTTCTTATAATGACAAGGACGAATATATCAATGCTCAGTTTAGCTCAAAGAACAGACGCGAGTTTCGATCTAACGAAAGGCGTTTGGAACAATGTTTTGATATTTCCTATAAGTTCATACATGAGGCCATGAGCCCAAGTGAATTCAAAACATTATTTGATGAATTCTATAAATTACTGAGTAAACGTTTTTCAGATAAACAAACCAACTACCATCATTTGGATCCAAAAAAATGGTCCTTTTATGAAGCTTTGGTATTTAAAATGTTGGAAGAAAAGAAAGCGTCATTATTGGTTGTCTATAATAAGAACACACCCATTGGCATCACTTTGAATTTTCATGCTGAAGATGTCCTTTTTGAAACGATAACGGTTTTTGATTCAGACTATTACAAGTTTAGTATTGGGAAGACCTCCATCATTAAACTATTGGAATGGTGTTTTGAGAACAATTACCGAATATCTGATTTTTCCAAAGGAGATTTTGACTATAAGCATAAGTGGAGTAACTTGGTGTACAATTTTGATTATCACATTTTATACGATTCAAAGTCGCTTTCTGCAAGGCTTAAGGCTAAGTATGCTGAAACGTATTTCAAGCTGAAACTATTTTTAAGGCGAAAAGGGGTTAATGAAATTTACAGAAAATATAAGTTTTTGCTGTCAGGAGGTCACAAGGAAACTGGAACAACCTCTTTGAATGTAAAATTTGACAAGGTTGATGATTTTACGCCAACATCTTCCTTTACTGACGTAGATTACAACGATGAGAGTCATGAATTTTTAAGAGCTTTTGTCTACACGTTTGCATTTGCAAATCCAGAGCCTATTGAAAACATCAAGGTTTATAGAAAGTTGGATGCTGAAAACCAGTATTATATTTCAGGAACTCAAAAGACCCAAAAAATCACTTTCGATTAGTCGGTTTGATTTCTAACATGCGATCACATTTAGAAAATACTTTACCAGCTTGATATTGATTGAATTTAGATACCTCTGTATGACCTTTAAGCCATTCGATGTATATAGAAGCAGTATCAACTCCTGCTTCATGTGAGAAGGGGTAACCTCCTCCAAATCTTGGATTTAACTCAAGAATATATGTATCATTTCCGCAAGTAAACACATCACAATCTAAATTACCAACATGCTTTAAGTTCTTGGCGATTGTTTTGCCTATGGCATCAAACTTTTCGTCAATTACCGATTCGGCTTTGTCTGTTTCACCAGAACGCATGCTTAATTTTTTTCTAACGAAAGTTCCGAAGTAATTTCCATTGAAATCATTAACAATATCGATTCCGTATTCTTGGCCATTTATTTGCTCTTGAATCAAAATGGCATGTTCTAAATCGTGTGAACTTGCGGTATGAAGTATCGATTTTTTAAGTTTTAAATGTTGAAGACGATAGGCTAATTCCAATTCTTCTTCCGTTTCTGGAAAATCAATACCAATAGAAGCGCTTCCCCAACGCGGTTTAACTACCAGTGGAAATTGAATTTTTTCATTGTCAAGTGCTGTTTTAGCAGCTTTAAGTGAAGTGAAGGTTTGAGGTGTTTTTAGACCAATACTATGGATGAAATCGACGGTTTTCATCTTATCGAAAGCAATGTCAATTACAGTTTCACTGGAAATAATGACTTTTGCACCAGTAGATTCCAAATCAGATTTGTGCTTCGATAAAATAGGCAGTTCCAAATCGTTCAATGAAATGATAGCGTCAATTTTATGTGTTATTGCAATTGCCTTTAAGCTTTCAATATAATTAGCATCATAAATACTGGGAACTATGATAGATACATCGGCATCGACCATTGCTGGCGCAGTATTGCTCATATCTGCAGCAAAAATTTGGCCTTGTCCTTTAATGGCTTCCTTAAAATAATTAATTAAATAATTACGTCTACCAGCACAGGTAAAAAGTAAGTTTAAACCCATTGGTTATTTTGATTGATTGGTTTCAGTGCCCAAAAAATCTGGAACAATATCATTTTCAACACTGTAAATTCCGTCTTTTTTAAACACTTTGATTACGGTTAAAAATAGAATTTTTAAATCTAATAAAAAAGAGACGTTATTAACATACCACACATCGTATTCAAATTTCTGTTCCCAACTGATGGCATTTCTTCCGTTAACTTGCGCCCAGCCTGTGATTCCAGGTCTGATATTATGTCTTTGTTTTTGAAAATTATTATATCGAGGAAGGTATTTTACCAAGAGTGGACGTGGACCAATCAAACTCATATCGCCTTTAATGACATTAAGTAACTGCGGAATTTCGTCTAACGAATGCTTGCGAACAAAAATCCCAGCTTTAGTTAAACGTTCTGAAGCTGGAAGCAATTTTCCATTGGCATCAGTTTTATCGTTCATGGTTTTAAACTTGATGATTTTGAAGATACGTCCATTTTTTCCAGGTCGTTCCTGAAAGAAAAAAGCTTTTCCATTGTTTTTAAACAGTAGTGCCAACCAGACCGAAATAAAGATAGGCGAGGCTAGAAGAAAGCCAATACTAGCAGCAATCACATCAATAAGTCGTTTTATGACATTTTTGTATAGCTTCATGATTCTAGGGTTTTATAGAGTTTTAGCATTTCGTTCCACACATATTCCTGTTTGTAGCGTTCCAAGATGCGCGATCTAGAAAACTGTACCATTGCGTTTCGCTTTTCAGGATGGTCAATCATATATTGCATAGCTTGGTGGAGCGCTTCTTCATTTTTTACTGGAATGATCAATCCGTTGACATTATGCTCAATAATTTCATTACAACCATTGATATCGCTTACAATACAAGGTAATTCCATACAGCTGGCTTGCAACACCACGTTTGGAAAGCCTTCACGATAACTCGGAAAAGCAAGCACATGTGAAACAGCAACATAAGGTCTAATATCTTTTTGAACTCCAGTAGCAATGATTTGCGGATTCTCTTTGATGAGCTGTTCTGTTTCAGGTAATAAAGGATCTAAATGGTTTTCACGAGATCCTACCAAAAGGAGTTTACAGTTGTGATTAGTTTTTGAAAGCGTATCGAATGCAGATACTAATTCGTTAATACCTTTATCTTTAACAATTCTTCCAATAAAGATAAACACAATATCGTTTTTTGAAATGTTTAATTCCTGTTCTAATTTTTGTTTTTTTGCTTCGGAAACTAGAGCAACATCATAGTGTTTGGTATCAATACCATTGGAACTGCCATTTCCGATAACTTTAAGTTTGTTGGGTTTTGTAAAGTTTTCTTCAATAATAATACGTTCTAATCCGAATGAATTTGGAAGAATCAAGGTTGCGCATTTGTAGGTGAACTTTTCAACAGCGTTAAGAAGCTTTCTTTTGTTTCCTTTTGCTTCCAATAAAGGTAAGCCAGCAATGGTATGTAATCGATGTGGTACTCCAGCTAATTTTGCGGCCAACATGCCAACTGTTCCAGCTTTTGGTGTGTGCGTGTGCACAATAAAGGGTTGTTCCTTTTTAAAGATTTTATATAGCTTAATAACAGCCTTTAGGTCCTTTAAAGGTGTTATGGTTCTTGTCATTTCAACCGCGTAGGTTCTAATTCCTTCATTTTGTCGCACTTCAGCTAGTGAGTCATTCTGACTAGCAATACCAATCACTTCATAGTGATCACTCATAAAGCGATGTTGCCCTTTTAAAAGAGTTCTTAAAGAAGAAGGAATAGTTGTTATGCGAATGAGTTTTTGCATTATGAAATAACAGATTGATAAATTTCTAAATGTTGTTTGTAAACAGCATTAATATCAAAAACATTTTTATTGTCTTCATAAAGCTGATTTGCTTTTTTCTTCGCATGGTCATAATCTTCAATAACAGAAATCATGGCCTCATGAAATGTTTCGATTTGTGGGACAAAGCTGTTAGAGGATTTGAAAAAATTAGGAATACTTCCAACAGGTGTTGTGATGATTGGAAGTTTGGTTGCTGAAGCTTCTATTAGCGATATTGGTAACCCTTCCCAAAGTGAAGGCATGATCATACAATGGGCATCAAAAAGCTGTTGTTTGACATTTTTCTGAAACCCTAAAAGTTTGATATGCTTTTCTAGTTGGTTTGCTTTAATTAAGGCTTCTAACTCATCTACCATATCGCCATTACCAGCAACTCGTATTTCAAAGTTTGAAATCCCATTTTGTAACAATCTGTTTGCTAATTCAGGAAGTACCAAGGGATTTTTCTGTTCTTCTATGCGACCTAAATATAAAAATCTTAACGTTTCTCCCATATGGAAGGTTCGTTCATTTTCTAGTTTGAAGGTGTCAAAGTCTACACCATTGGCAATGACCTTGATGTCTTTCAAGTACCATTTTGAAGCATCTTCACTAAAGTTGATGTCCACATTCCTAAATGGTTTGGTGAAAAACAAAATCCATCGTCTGTAGATCTCTTCAACCAAAATGTTGTGTAAGGTAAAAACGATAGGAACTTTTTTTATAAAAAACTTATAGTAGAGTCCGATAACCAATGCATGAAACATATGGCAATGCAACACAACCTCATTACATTCAGACAACAATTGCTTCATTTTTTTGATGCCGCTAAAAAACTTTTTTGGAGAAGTGATTCCTAGATAATGGAAGTTGATATTTTCATTTTCAAACTTATAAGCAATTTGGTCATTGTCTGTAATCGCCAAAACAAGCGTTTTGATATGATCTTGCTGACTTTTCTTAGCCATTTCCAAGATCATATGTTCGGCACCTCCACCTCCTAAACCAATATTTAAGTGTACTATGGTCATTAAAACTTATTAGCTTGAGCGATATTTAAAAATAATTCTTCGTATTTATTTATGATGATGCTTTTGTCAAATTTATCTATTATGGATTTATGGATTTCTTTATCGTCCCATTGTTTTTCATAAAGCGCAATCTTTAGATTATTCAAATAGTCATCTTCGTCTTTTGAAATAAATCCGTTTACATTATTTTGTATAATTTCACGTGTGCCACCAGGAGCTTCGAAAGCCACGACAGGTGTTCCTACAGCACAACTTTCCATCACTGCATTAGGAAACCCTTCTACATAAGAGCCCTGTAAAAAGAGGTCACTTTCCTTAAGGTATTGTGAGACGTGACTTGTGTATTTGATATACGTGATGTTATCTTCAAGTCCCAAATCTTTTATTTGTTGCATGATGTTTTCATATTGGTTGCCTTCACCAATAATTGTATAATGCCAATCGGTATCTAATTTTGCTAAAATATTGAGGATACGTTCGTGTCCTTTTTCTGGACTAAGCCTTCCAATAGTAATTAACTGTTTTGTCTTGTTGTTTAAAGGCTTTTTAACACCTGCCTCAACCGTTAACGGATTGTTTATAATTGTAATACGGTTTTTTGGAATACCATGATCTTCATGCATGTAGTCTGCCATTTGTTCTGATTGGCAAACAATGTGTTTTAAGTGCTTTCTGTAGGTTTTAAAAAGCCATACAAAGCCAGTAATATGTGTGCTTCTGTTGTATTTTGACATAATACTGTTGATGCTGGCTTCTCTTGCAATAAAATTCGTTTTTCTCAATAAAAAGGAGTAGAGTGCGTGTAACTTATTGACATGCCCAATAGAGCCCATAACAATATCAGGTTTATGCTTAGCGTAGTATAAGAATAAAGGTCTAACAACGTCTAAAAGCCTGTCTTTATCGAAGTAATGTACATTGGCATGAGTTACATCGAAATCTGTAGATTCGGCTTTTGCTATGACCAGGAGTCTGCAATCAAATTTTGAGGTATCGATGTTTTGTGATAAAAACGACATGATTCGTTGCGCGCCTCCAGCATTTAACGCAGGTAATACAAAGCATATCTTTATTTTTCTATCGTCTTCTTTTGTCATGGTTAGTTTAAAGAATTGATTTTGGGGATCTTATTATAATGCGATATTACTTGTATTTTTTTGATATAAAAAAAATGTCGCTCAAAGTGTAAAAATTATGGTTGGATAACATTTTCACTAATTCGAATAGGTGTATTGGTACCATTTCTGAAAGCAGAAGAAAGTCCATACCTTAAACGTGTTATCTTCTTTTCCTTCTAGGTGATTGCTTACAAGTTTAATGATTGCTTCAGAGTTAAAGATATTTTGACTTTTTAAAAAATCTTTTTCAATGTAGCGTTTCAACTCTTTTTTTAACCCTTCTCTTAACCAATCACCAACTGGAACACCAAAACCTCGTTTTGATTTTTCCAAGAATCCTTCAGGGAACACATCTTTAAACGTTTCTTTTAAAATATGCTTTTTACTCCATTTTTTTATGAGATAATTTTCAGGAAGACTCATCGTGAATTCAAAAAGCTCTCGGTTTAAGAAAGGCGCTCTACATTCCAAGGAATTCATCATACTGGTTCGGTCGACCTTCACTAGCATGTCACCTTCAAGACTTATCAATTTATCAATAGACCTAAAATCGTTCAGCGATTTTGGTGATTGAATCCCACTTTCAGCTTTGTAATAATCAAAAATAGTGGTATTGTGATACTCAGGATTTAAAAAATCATTGATTTGGTCATTTTGAAATCCCAAAGAGATAATTCCCCAATAATAATCATCGTCATAACTAATTGTTTTGATGAGCTTATTGAGTTTATATTTCAATCCTCTGTTGTCGTCTTTACGTCTTAATACGGAATCTGAAAATTTATCAATTTGTTTATGTAAACCTTTTGGGATAGCTTTTGTGTATTTCGAATTAAGCTTACCAACGTAATACTTATTATAGCCTCCAAAAACCTCATCACCACCATCACCAGTTAGAGCAACCGTTACATTGGCTTTTGTTTTGTGGGAAACCAAATAGGTTGGAAGAGAGGAAGAATCGGCAAAAGGTTCATCAAAATTTAAAAGAATGTCATCTACATTGTGCTTAAGATCATTTTCGGAAATAATAAATTCATGATGGTTGCTATTGATAAGATCAGCAACCACTCTTGATTTGTCTGTTTCGTCATAGGATGCCTTTTCAAAACCAATAGAAAACGTATCTATTTTTGAAGATTTCATATCAGCTAAGCAGTAGGAAACAATAGAAGAATCGACACCTCCAGATAAGAATGTTCCAAGCGGTACATCTGCTATAGATCTTAAATCGACGCTGTTATAAACACGATCTTTTACTTCCTTTTTGGCATCCTCAAACGACAGGTCAGATTTTTCAGTTGTTATCTTACCATGGATACTTTCAATACTAAAATTAAAGGATTGTGTGTCGATGGTGATGAATTTATCAGCTTCAAGTTTCTTGATGTCTTTATATATCGTAAAAGGCGCTGGAATATAAGTCAGTCGGAAATACAGATTCAATCCTGTTTTACAAATATCAGGTTTGAATTTCAATTGGGATATGATGGATTTGAGCTCTGAAGCCCAGCAAATCATGGCATCATTTTCAAAATGATAGAGTGGTTTTTCACCGAAATAATCCCTTGCGATATGCACTTTGTTGGTATTGGCATCATAAATACTGAAACCGAACATGCCATCCAAAAGTTTAAATGCGGCAGTGCCTTTTTGTTCGTATAGTTTCAAAATTACTTCTGTATCACTGTGTGTGTGAAGTGAGATGCCATCATCAATTAATTGTTGTCTTAGAATTCTGTAATTGTAGATTTCCCCATTGAATACAATGACAATAGATCTATCATCGGAATATATAGGTTGTTGGCCAGAATTTAAATCGATAATCGACAGGCGACGCATACCCATGCCCAAACCAAAGTTGTTTTCAGATACACTAAAAGTACCGTCGTCGTCAGGACCTCTGTGAATGATTAAATCATTCATTTGGGTCAGCGCTGTAGCAATGTTTTGCTGATCAACAGAAGTTTTATAGAGTATGCCGTTTATTCCACACATATAATTTATTTCTAATTATTGAATTGAAAGGCCTTTGGCTTCGGTTTTCAACCATTGTTTTAAAACGATAAGTTTCCATATTAGTGGATATCTGTTCCATGTGCCATCCATGTGTTGCTTGATCATGAATTTCACGTTGTCAATATTGATATTTGGAATATCCTTAAGGCTTTTATCATCCAATTCACTTAATACATAATCTTTTAAATCCTCTCGAAACCAATTCTCAAAAGGAATTGCAAATCCAGCTTTTGGTCTATCGAAGAGTTCTTTTGGAGCATATTTGTAAAGTACATCCTTTAAGATTCGTTTTTGATTTTTCCCATCAAGCTTATACTCCGTAGGTAAAGATCTGGCAAACTCAACAATATTGAAATCCATTAAAGGCGATCTTGCTTCTAAGGAATAAGCCATCGTTGCACGATCTACTTTAGTATTGATGTCGTAATTGAGATAGGTTTTTAAATCGAAATCTGAAATGCGTTCCAATAAATTTTTGTGATTATGATCTAAATATGATTTGTCACAGATCGTTCTGAACTGTTCAGCATCGTTGACATAGGATAAATTAATGCCAGTCATAACGCTCAAATACGCCAAATTTCTATTTTTTGCTTTAAGGCCTTCAGCAACAATTCTCAATTTATAGTTAGGTGCATACTTCAGAATACTTGAGGATAGTTTGCGTATTGGATACGGAATATCATAAAGTTTGCTTTTGGTCAAGGCCCACTTGTAGCGACTATAGCCTAAGAAACTTTCATCGCCACCATCTCCTGAAAGCGCAACCGTTACTTGTTCTCGTGTATGTTTTGCCAAAAGCATTGATGGAATCGCTGAAGAATCGGCAAAAGGTTCATCGTAATAATGTGAAAAATTTTCAATGAGATTTAAACCTTCATTGTAGTCGCAATGAATCACATTGTGATGGGTTTCTAAATGCTTGGCAACTGCTTCTGCGTATGGACTTTCATCAAATTCAGCATCATTGAATTTTACTGAAAACGTTTTGATTTTAGCATTTGAGCTTTTGGTTGCAACTGCAGCAACGACAGAAGAATCTATGCCTCCTGACAAAAAAACACCTACGGGAACATCTGCAAATAAGCGCATTGAAACGGCTGAGTGTAGCATCTCATCAAGAGTATCTTTTGCCTCCTCATAGCTTCCATGATAAACCTTTTTGCCTTCGTGGTCTATATCCCAATAGCAATTTGTGGTTAATTTTCCATCAGATAAGGTATAGGTAAAAGAATGACCAGCCTTAAGTTTTTTGACTTCATTTATGATAGAATACGGATCAGGAATATGTCCCCAAGTCAAGTAATATCCAATGGCTTGTTGCGATACACTTAGATTGTCGTTATATAGTTTAATAGAAGACAATTGGCTTGAAAATTCAAAATCTGTTCCGTTGTGGTAATAATAAAACGGTTTTTGTCCCAATCTATCTCTTGCTCCAAAAAGTAACTGTTTCTTTTCATCGTAAATCACAAAGGCAAACATGCCATTGAAATGATCTACACAGTTCTCGCCATATTCTAAATAGGCAGCACATAAAACCTCTGTATCACTAGAAGTACGAAACTCATGGCCTTTCTGTACTAAGGTGTTCTTTAAGGTTTTGAAGTTATAAATTTCTCCATTGAATACGATGTGAATATGCTCATGATAAGTAAAAGGTTGATCAGATCTAGGATCTAAGTCGATAATAGATAATCTATTATGACCAAAAGTGACCGTTAGATTATTTTTGCTATAGAATTGCCATCCCATTTTATCAGGACCTCTAAACGCTGTGCGTTTAAGCTTGTCCTTGACTTGAGCTTCAGTGTATTTTATAGTTGTTCCGTATATGCCGCACATAATATTGTTAGTTTTTTAAGCTGTCTTTATAGACACTTAAATGTTTTGCAAATACGTTTTTGATTTCAAATTTGGCTTCAATTTCATTATATAGTTTTACCGCTTTTTGTAAAGCAAGATCGTAATTTTTATAAACACTTATCATGGCATCGTGAAAGTTATCCAATTCAGACACATAGGCATTGTTGTCATTTAAAAAATCTGGAATACTTCCTACAGGAGTTGCAATTACAGGAAGTTTTGAAGCAGCAGCTTCTATAATGACTACAGGTAAACCTTCCCACAATGATGGTAAAACCAAACAATGCGCTTCAGCTAAATATGGTTTTATATCGTGTTGGAACCCATGAAATGTGAAATGGTTTTCCAATTTTTTTTCCTTGACTTCTCTACTGATAGCATCCTTTAAAATACCATCTCCAACAAAATGTATATTAAAATTACTAATGTTTTGATCTAAAAGTTGTTGCGCGCTCTCAATTAGTCGTCTCGGACTTTTTTCATGGCTAATCCTTCCTATAAATAAAAAATTAAAGACCGAAGAGGTTTTGTTTCTATCGCCAAAATTAAAATCCGAAAAATTCACTCCGTTGCAAATAATTTCTGCATTACTTTTCAGATACCATTTATGACCTTTCGGACTAAAAATGATGTCTTTAAATCTTAAGGCTTTCGTAAAGAAAAGAATCAAGCGTTTATTTGTAAACTCAAGCATATTCGAATGCAAGGTAAAAATGAGTTTCTGCTTTGGGTGTCTCAATTTGTAAAGCATTCCGAAGAGAACAGCATGATACATATGGCAATGTATGACTACATCATCTAGATTTCCTATGATTTGCTTAAACTGTTTAAGTCCGTTAAGTAGGGATTTATTCTTGAAGGAATTAACACCTAACAAATAATATTCAATATTGTGATTTTTAAACCTAGGTTCTAAAGCAATCAATGTATTGGACAAGGATACCACGATGGTCTTATGCTCAGAATTACTTTGCTTAGCCAACTGAAGCACCATTTGTTCTGCGCCACCACCACCTAGAGTACTTGTCAAGTGAATTATCGTCACAGTGTATTGTTTAAAAGTTCAGTTTCAGTTGAATCAGCATCTTCAATAAGCTCTGAATCGGTTTCAGTCGTTTCAATGTAGAGCCATATGGACACAAAAATTATCAAGAAATTATCAAAATAATTATGGGTTGTAAGCAACAGCATAAAAAGGGTTAGAGCAAACATAACTCTATAACCATGGGTTTTGTATGAGGGTATATTCTTAATCAACATAAAAAGGTAAATGCCTACGAAAAGAAGAAACGGTAGGATACCTGCTTCACCAATGACCATTAAATAAGAATTATGGACGCCTGGTGTCACTTCGTCAAAACCGCTTAATTGCCTGTAACCATTTCCAAAAAAGGGATTTTCTAAAATATCATCATAGTATCTTGACCAGGTTCTTGTCCTACTGTCTTCATTAATCACAGACACATTTGTGGCTTGGTCTTCATTAAAGATACTTTCCAATGCATTGAATCTATCGACATCTACTTTCAACAAAGAACCAATGGAAAGAATAATAATAAGAGCTCCAATGCCTAAGCCAAAGTTCAAAGCATTTTTCCGATTGGAAAATATAGAAATCATACTTACTAGTAGCCAAAGAATGATAAAGGTTCTGGAAAATGTGAGTAAGCCAGCCAGTGTTACCAAAAACTGACCAGAATTTTTTAATAATTTTGAAGGTATACTGAAACTCAAGCAATAGGCCATTATACAAACAAATCCAGCACCATTAGGATCTAAGTAGAAACCACTATAGCGACCAAAATCGCCTTGAAAAAACATGGCATGTGCCAAAATACTTGTCGCACCAAGTGTAAGGATAACAAACAGCTCTTTCTTGGTGGTATCTCTTGCCAGTTCGGCACCACAAATCACCACTACAAAATATTTTATCAAATCATTTATAAAGTATTTTGAATCATGAACCATGATAAGTCCGCTAATCAAAAAGTAGAGTAGTCCTAAAACGATAAAAGGGATGATAGGTTTTCTTTTTTCACTTAGCAAGTAATAAAGACCTAACATGCCTACCATGAGCAAACTAAATTTACTTCCGATGGCTTCATCGTAAGAAAAGAAACTTGGAATGCCCCAAAGCACAAGAATTAACGCCAAATATTTTACAATTTTCATGTCAGTTTCTTTATTAGGCGTTTAAATAAGTGAAATATGGACAGAATAAAACTCACTAATAACTTCGGAAAGCTAAGCTTTAATTTTTTATCTGAATAAAACAACCATGATTTAAAGTAATTAAAGGCTTGTGTTCTGAAATAGTTGTGTTTAAACATTTCAGAAACACTAACATCCTTTAAGGCGTAATAGGCACTATAGTAGTCGTTTTTTGCAATTTGTTTTCTAGTCTTTTTTGTTGCCATTATTCCATCAGGAGAATAATAATAGCTTCTATGCGCCACATTTAGACAAAGAAAATCATTTTTTTTATTGATGCTATTCCAAGTCTGGCTTTCTTCTATGTGGGCAATTGTGCTCGAAAACATTTTATGGGACTTGAGAATGCTGGTGTCCCAAGATGCCCATTTTTCGCCTTCAATATCGTGATTCAAAACACGTTCTTCGAAACCAACTATCCAATAATCACTTGGAAATTTTTGTCCAATAATCTCGCCTTCAGGTGTTTTCGTTAAAGTCCAAATGGAAGCTACAGGTCTGTCGAGTTGTTTATTTTCAAGAATGTTCCATTCTCGCTTTAAATCAGATAAGGTATTGGTATCAAAACTGTCATCACTATCGGCTATAATCGTATAGGGTTCATGACAGAAATCCAATCCGTGATTAACAGCATTTGATTTTCCCTGATTTTTAGTTAGTTTTTTATAATGTATGGTCAACTTATTTTCAGATACCCAAGACTCAACAAGTTCATCTGTATGATCTGTACTACCATCATCTACTATAATCCAGTTAAAATCCTTAAAATCTTGATTTAGCAAGGATTCATAAACGAGGTGTAACGTATGCCTTCTATTATATGTAGGTGTAATAATATTAAACATGTTGCTTCTTTAGTTGGTAAATATATAGATATAAAATAACACTATTGATTAGTGATACTATGGAAGTCGCTAAAGCCAATCCATAAACACCTAAATGTTCAATGAGAATATAGTTAAGACATATGTTCATCACTAAACTTATTACAGATGTTAGCACCATAAAGTTGTTCTTATTTATAGAAGTTAAAAACTTAACCATTATCACTCCTGTGATGTAGAAAGGTATCTGAAGCAAATACATTTGTTGAATTTTAGAAACGATCACAGTATCTGAACTTGTAAAGGCATTTCTTTCAAAGAATAAACTTATGATGGATGAAGAAAAAATAAATAAAATAACAGTGATAATCAGACTGAAAACAATTAATTGCTTTAGCATGGATTGTAATTTGTTGAAGGTGTTTGTGATGTCTTCAACAGCTTGCTTTGAAAAGTAGGGAAGCATTACGTTTCCAACAGCAATACCTACAATTCCGATAGCGAAGGCAGGTATCTTTTCTCCATAATTGAGTGCTGCAATAGATCCAATTGCCAATTGCGCAGAGAAATACTGATCTACGAAAGGATTGATTCCAACAAGTATGCTGGCAGACAATTTAGCAGGCAATTGTTTAAAAAGCGTTATGATATTTGATGAAGCAAAATCAGGTTTGTGTAATTGTATTAAGCGTCTTCGAATAGCAACAGACCCAACAAAGAGAAATCCTAAAATACTTCCAACTAAGGTTCCAATGGCTAGAACAAGATCATCTAACTCTTCTTTAAAGAACAACAAACAGACAATAATTGTCAGAGGTGTAAACGCCGAACTCAAAGAGGAATATCTGAACTCATTGTCAATGGTCAGTAAGCCATTGATTATAGACGAAAACCCCCAAAATAAAATACAAGGTGCTACGTAATAAAATTGTTTTTTAACAAGACTGTAGTAATGTTCGGTATGACCTTTAAAAAAGACTTCAAGGTACACATCCGTAAATAAGAAAGCCAGTATAAAAAATAGAATTGCCACACCAATTGTAACCAGGAAGCTCGTACTTTGAAACCGTCCAGCTATTAATGAGTTAAGCTTTAAGGTGCTTACGTAATTTGGAATGAATACACTTTTGAACGACCCAAGAAAAATATTATAGATTAGACTTGGAACGAGTATAGCTATATAAAAGGTGTCTAATAATTCAGAAAGACCAAAGTTTTCAGCAATGAGTATTTCCTTACCAAATCCAAGACCTTTAACAAAAAGCGTGAGGAGACCAACAGTAACGATATTGGTAAGAGTGGTGCCTCCTAGTCTTTTGAATAGGGAATTAAATCTTTTAGACTTGCTAAACAACATGTAATGTTTTCGTTTATTTTAAATTTAGGACAGAGCTAAATTAAATTTTATTTTAAACCTTCATTCAACAAATCCAATAGTTTAGACAAAATGGTTTTTATTGGGTATGAATGACAACAACAAGCCATTTTTTTAGTCAAATAACATAGATTTCACAAAGTAACATAATGGTTTATAACAATCTATTGAAACCAAGTTGTGGTATTTAATGTGGCACTTTCAATAAAGTATTTAAGATCATTTTTTCCGAATCAACATAATTTGTGTAATACCTATGATTTTCGACCATCATACTTTTCATTTTATCGGTATTGGTGAGCAAATCATGAATATTGCTTATTAACTCATCAGTAGTGTTGAAACTTAAATAGTTTTTATTCTCTTTGAAACCACCAGGCAATTCATAATGGAGTGGTTCTGAAATAATTGCTCTTGAAGCAGCAGTATACTCAGCAAATTTCCAACCTATAGAATTGTGTAGACCTGTTGTGGCAATGCATATATTGTGTTCTTTTATAGCATTTAGGAAATTTTCTTTCTTTGTGATTTTTAAAGGAACCAGAATGTCATTAGCTACTTTTTGTGAGTAAGCATCAATTTGAATTCCTCCAGTGAATCGATCTCCAAATTCAGCTTTACAAGCACGAACAAAAGCCATTCGGTCATTGTTGATTTGTTGGCGTTGTTCCTTTAACGTATTTGAATTCACTTGATCTGGATTCCACAAACCACACAAAAATAAAATCTTATCCTCAGAATGTTTGAAAGGAGGATATTCATAAATATCGGATTTGAATGTGTTCTTTTTCAAATACTTCTTAACGATAGATTTGGTTCTTTCGGAAGTTGTAAGTGGATAATTACCTTCATAATCAAAAGGAAAATTCAATCCTAAAGGATAGAGGTTAAAGTCCTTTAAATGTTTTTGAAGCGTAGTGTTAAAACTTCTTTTAAAATAGAAATCACATTTATAATTAGAATTTACAAATTCAAGATTCTCCTCAAAACTACCATCTGTCCAATTAAAGCCATCCAATGTATCATATATTAAAGTATAGGTGTTATTCACAATAACTTTAATGATAGGTTTACTATCTTTTAATGTGATACGTTTCGTTTCTAAATTGATGAACCCTTTCTGTTTTAACTTCCAAAAGCCATCATAAATTTGGGTTAAATGTGGTGATGGACAAAATTCTATAAGACAATTAAAAAATGGCTTTGGCATAGTGAGTTAATTTAGCCTAAAAGTTAGAATTTATTTTGAGATTAACTTAAATATAAATTTTTTTTAATTTTTTTATTACTTATAAGTTGCTTATATACAGTTGTTTATGTTTAAATATTCTTTTTAATTTCATTATTCTCTAATAGTTATAGTCCATAACGTTATTTAGTCCGTATATAAATTGTCGATAAAATACCAAAATTACAGTCAAAATACATTTGTAAGAAAAATATGTAATTTAAATACACTTTATCGAATAATATGTACTTTAAACGTTATTTATAAATTTTATACTATATATTGGCACCCTAACAATTAGCCCCAAATATTAATAGCAAATGAAATCCCCAAATTCTACTTGCCACAGTTTCGGCTGTGAAAAGACATCCCTTAGACTTTTTTTCGTTTTGATCCTATTACTTAGTTGTACTAATTTAAGTAATTCACAAACAAAAGCATTTCCCTCTGTACAAGGTGCTGGTAGTTACGTTACTGGTGGAAGAGGAGGAATAATCGTAAAAGTAACCAATCTCAATAACTCCGGACCTGGTAGTTTAAGATCTGCATTGATGATGACTGTTCCTAGAACAATTGTTTTTGATGTGAGTGGAACTATTGTTTTGACTTCAGCAATTGAACTTATTGAAGAAAACTCAAATTTTACTGTTGCTGGACAAACAGCTCCTGAAGGCGGAATTACAATAAGCAATCACCTTATACAAATGGGTGGAGGATGGAGTCGACCATCACAACCATGTAATAATGCCATTTGGAGATACATCCGTTTTAGAAATGGCCGATATAATGGTCAGTCAGATGTTAGAGAACATAACGGATTTTTGTCTACAGGATGTGAAGGTTTGGTCTTTGATCATTGTTCTTTCAGCTTTTGTGACGATCAAGCAATCGCAATGGGTGGAGATTGGGGTCCATTACAGGACATAACCATTCAAAATTGTGTGTTTTCTGAAAATGCCACTGGAATTATTGTAGGTTTAAATCCCAATTATCCAACAGGAAACATGACCTCGATAAATAATTTATTTGTCGATCAAGGACATCGAACACCTAATGTTGGAGGAGGTTTACAATATGATATCATCAATAATGTATTTTTTAATTGGGGTTCTCGATTAACCAATGCAAACTCTAGTAGCCCAGAAATAAACTTTATTGGAAATTATCTTCAGCCAGGAGACCATACCTTAAACGGAAGTGCTAATAAAGTACAAAACATAGTTCCAAGTATTTATACGGCAAATAATTATCATTCAACATATTATCAGGTGCCACAATTAGATGATAGAGATCTATGGCAAAACTTTTATACCAATGCAAACTTGCCAAGTAGTTATTTTACTACGACCATGCATCCGTTGATAGAAAACCCAACGGTTACTTCAGCGCAAACAGCGTTTACTACTGTCCTTGCTAATGTAGGTGCCAATAAGTTTTTAAATGCCGATGGAAGTTACGGTACTTATAGAGATAGTTTTGATATACTAAAAATTAACAATGTTCAGAATAACATAAGTTCAGATCCATTTAATAAAAACTGGACTTTGCCAAGTCTTCCTCAAAACTCAAGACCAGGTACTTATGATACCGATAATGATGGAATGGCTGACGTATGGGAAATAGCCACCTTTGGAGATTTAACCAGAAGCCATAATGGCGATGAAGATGGAGACGGATATACAAATGTCGAAGAATTCATTAATGGAACTGATACAGAAACTAATGTTTCGTATCAAGTTGAAGCTGGAGATAATGTTACCATTTGTGAAGGAGAAAGTACAACTTTAGTAGCTTCTGAAGCAGATTCATATGTTTGGATGCCTGGCAACATGACATCAAATTCTATAAATGTTTCTCCAGCATCGACAACTACTTACACAGTTACTGGAACACATGCTGATGGGAGTACATCATCAGATCAGGTTGTCGTTACAGTAAACCCAATACCTGTTGCTAATGCTGGTGTTGATGTGGAAATATGTCAAGGCGAATCTGTGACCTTAACAGCAGAAGGAGGAACATCATATCTATGGAATACTGGTCAGACAACAGAAAGCATAACTGTTAGTCCTAACGCTACATTTACCTATTCTGTAGTAGCAATTGAAAATGGGTGCAATAGTGAAGCTGATGAAATTGTTGTAACTGTAAATCCTTTACCAAATGTAGATGCTGGTTTAGATGTGACGATTAACTATGGAGAATCAATTGAATTAAACGCTAGTGGCGCAGATTCATATGTTTGGAATACTGGCGAAACTACACAAAGTATTACTGTAAACCCAACTATAGAAACTACATATACGGTCACAGGTAGTAATGGAAATTGTGAAAATTCAGATTCAGTAACGGTTTTTCTAGTAGGCAACGAAGTCGTTGCCAATGCGGGAGAAGATCAAACGATATGCAATGGGTCTACAACTACCTTAACCGCTACAGGAGGAACTGCTTATGTTTGGAACACAGGAGAGACAACTGCGAGTATTGAAGTTAACCCAACCCAAACAACTACTTATACTGTTACTGTTTTTGATATAACTGGTACACTATCAGATACTGACGACGTCATTGTAACCGTAAATGAACTGCCAAATACAAACGCTGGATCAGACGTGGCGATTACTGAAGGTGAAAGTGTCACCTTAACGGCTACAGGAGCTGATTCCTATGAGTGGAGCACAGGTGAAACCACTTCAGCTATTTCAGTATCGCCAAATACTACTACGACATATACAGTGACAGGTTTCTCAAACGGTTGTGAATCGACCGACGCGGTTGTAGTGACCGTTGAGACCGAAACTGTGGTTGCCAATGCAGGAGCAGATGTTGAGATCTGTTCTGGAGCAATGGTTACTTTAACTGCTTCTGGAGGAACTAGCTACGAGTGGAGTACTGGAGAGACGACACAGAGCATTGAGGTAAGCCCTAACGTTACGACCACTTATTCTGTAACCGTTTTCAATACAATGGGAACCGCTTCAGATACTGACGACGTCATTGTAACCGTAAATGAACTGCCAAATACAGACGCTGGATCAGACGTGACGATTACTGAAGGTGAAAGTGTTACTTTAACGGCTACAGGAGCAGATTCCTATGAGTGGAGCACAGGCGAAACCACGTCCGCTATTTCAGTATCGCCAAATACTACTACGACATATACAGTGACAGGTTTCTCAAACGGCTGTGAATCGACCGACGCGGTTGTAGTGACCGTTGAGACTGAAACTGTGGTTGCCAATGCAGGAGCAGATGTTGAGATCTGTTCTGGAACAGTGGCTACTTTGACTGCTTCGGGAGGAACTAGCTACGAGTGGAGTACTGGAGAGACGACACAGAGCATTGAGGTAAGCCCTAACGTTACGACCACTTATTCGGTAACCGTTTTCAATACAATGGGAACCGCTTCAGATACTGACGATGTCATTGTAACGGTAAATGATTTGCCAAATACAGATGCTGGATCAGACGTGACGATTACTGAAGGAGAGAGTGTCACCTTAACGGCTACAGGAGCTGATTCCTATGAATGGAGCACAGGTGAAACCACGTCAGCTATTTCAGTATCGCCAAATACTACTACGACATATACAGTGACAGGTTTTTCAAATGGTTGTGAATCGACCGACGCGGTTGTAGTGACCGTTGAGACCGAAACTGTGGTAGCCAATGCAGGAGCAGATGTTGAGATCTGTTCTGGAGCAATGGTTACTTTGACTGCTTCTGGAGGAACTAGCTACGAGTGGAGTACTGGAGAGACGACACAGATCATTGAGGTGAGCCCTAACGTTACGACCACTTATTCGGTAACCGTTTTCAATACAATGGGAACGGCCTCAGATACCGATGAGGTTACTGTAACGGTAAATGATTTGCCAGTTGCAAATGCAGGAGCAGATGTTGAGATCTGTTTAGGTGCATCGATAGTCTTAGTTGCATCAGGCGGAACAGATTATTTATGGAGCACAGGAGAGTCCGCACAAAGCATTGAGGTAAGTCCGAACTCAACCACAGAGTATTCTGTTGAGGTTTTCGATAATGGATGCTCGTCCACAGATGAAGTCATAGTAACGGTAAATGAACTGCCAAATACAGACGCTGGTTCAGATATTACGATTACTGAAGGCGAAAGTGTTACCTTAACGGCTACAGGAGCTGATTCCTATGAGTGGAGCACAG
Organism: Psychroserpens sp. XS_ASV72; assembly: GCF_041224425.1. Lineage (NCBI taxonomy): Bacteria > Pseudomonadati > Bacteroidota > Flavobacteriia > Flavobacteriales > Flavobacteriaceae > Psychroserpens > Psychroserpens sp. XS_ASV72. The sequence continues at coordinate 51,093 of NZ_JBGFGL010000077.1, forward strand.
GTGAAACCACGTCAGCTATTTCAGTATCGCCAAATACTACTACGACATATACAGTGACAGGTTTCTCAAATGGTTGTCAAACAACTGATGAAGTCACCGTTATTGTCGAACCAATAATTTTTGAAGCGAGTGCTGGCGAAGATCAATTTATTTGTGAAGGAACACAAACGACCTTAACTGCTTCTGAAGGAGATTCTTATTTGTGGAGTACAGGAGAAACTACACAGAGTATCACTGTTAGTCCGTGGGAAACAGAAACCTATACTGTAACTGTTTTTGAAGATGATCAACAAGCCCAGGATGATGTTACTGTATTTGTGAATTTAAACCCAAATGTTGTTATTATGAATGGTCAGGAAGTTACCATTTTAGAAGGGGAATTTATTACGCTTTCTGCTTCAGGAGCCAATTTATATGAATGGAGTAATGGAGCTACACAACCAAATATTGCTGTAAGTCCATCAAGTTCAACTACTTTTTCAGTCACAGGTTTTATCAATAACTGTTCTGATACAAAATCGGTTACAGTAAATGTGGTTGGTACTGTTGAAGCTTATGCTGGTGAAGATCAATTTATTTGTAATAATGAGACGGTTACATTAACCGCAACAGGTGGCGACGAATTTTTATGGAGCACTGGTGAAACTACACCAAGTATTGAGGTGTCTCCAAATGAAGATACAGAATATTCTGTAGTGGTATACAATGCATTAGATGCCGATGAAGCTACTGTAATGGTTTTTGTAGAAGATTGTTCATCTGCAGTCATTTTACCGGAAGCAGAAGAAGAGTTTGATTTCAATGTTTATCAAGATGCGACGGCCGATATTGTCAAGGTTAAAATTTCTGGATTGCAAAATGTTAATGTGGAACAGATTATGATTTATGATTTAAATGGAAAAATTATTTATTCTGAGCAAATACTTCAAAACGAAGGAGATCTTTCACTTGATAAAGAAATCGATAGTTCACTGTTTTCAAGAGGAATTTATGTGATTCGGTTGATGTACAACAATACAGAATTATTGAAAAAAGTATTAATCCGCTAAGGATAATATTTGCGCTTAATTGTTAAAGAATGCCATTATGTTTCAAAGCAGAATGGCATTTTTAGTTTTTGATATATTCGATAGCCAAAATGGTTGCTGTGGAATCACAATTTTTGATAGTCAATTCCATAGGCTTTTCATTTAAGGAGTTTTCTATATAATAGGTTTTACAGCCTTCGGCTTTAGTATCACTTTTTGAGAAGTTCACATCACCAGTTTTAATCAATTCCATAACAACAGTTGAATCAATAGCCTTGGATTGCATTGATGCTTTAGCAGATTCAGAATAAGTCTTCTTTTTTATAGATATATTTTTTATGGTTCTTGCATTCGGACCATAATCGCATGAGAAATTTTTTCCACTAAGAAAAAAAGCTAAAACAATAAGTCCAATGGAAAAACCGCCTAAGTAGTATCCGACTCGGTGTATGAATTTCATGATTTGATTTTAAGCCTTAAAAGATTAGTAAGTTCACATCGCTGCAGTCTAGATCGAACCAATCTGCAACAGATTTATTGGTTAAAATTCCGTGGTAAAAATACAATCCATTTTTTAAACCACGATCAAATCGTATGGCATTTTCAATTCCTCCATCCTCAGCAATCTTTAAAAGGTATGGTGTAAAAATATTACTGATTGACACTGAGGCAGATCGAGAATATCTTGCTGGAATGTTAGGAACACAATAATGCGTCACACCATTATATACGAATGTTGGTTTATCATGGTTAGTGACTTCACTCGTTTCAAAACAACCACCCATATCAATACTGACATCAATAACTACAGCACCAGACTTCATTACATTCACCATAGCTTCAGTAACCACGACAGGAGCTCTATTTTTACCTCGAACAGCACCAATGGCAACATCACAGCGCTTCAAGGCCTTTACTAAGTTTTTTGGTTGTAGTGTAGAGGTATAGATTGTACGTCCCAGATTTGACTGGATACAACGCAGTTTTGTAATGGAGTTATCAAAAACCTTGACATTGGCACCTAAGCCTATGGCCGAACGCGCTGCAAACTCACCAACCGTTCCAGCACCAATAATTACGACTTCAATAGGAGGTACACCACTAATGTTTCCAAACATAAGTCCGTTACCACCATTAACATTAGAAAGTAATTCTGAAGCAATTAAAATAGATGATGTACCAGCAATTTCACTTAGAGAGCGCACAGCAGGATAAGCACCATCTTCATCTTTAATAAATTCAAAAGCCAGTGCTGTAATACGTTTAGAAGCCAATGCTTCAAAATACTTTTTGTTTTGGGTTTTGAGTTGCAAAGCAGAAATCAATAATGTTTGCGGATTGATAAGTTTTATTTCATCAAGTGAAGGCGGTTCTACCTTGAGTATGATAGGACATGAAAAAACCTTTGCTGTATCCTTGGTGACTTCTGCGCCAGCTTCGCTATAATCCTTGTCCTTAAAATTAGCGCCTACACCAGCTCCAGATTCGATCATAACCCGATGTCCATTAGATATCAGTGCAGAAACAGCATCAGGAGTTAGACAAACACGTTTTTCCTGGAAATGGGTTTCTTTTGGGATACCAATAAAAAGATTCCCTTTTTGTTTTAAAACTTCTAAAGTTTCTTCTTGAGGAAGCAATTGTGCTTTGGTGAAAGGCGATAAGGATTTGCTCATTAGCTTTTAATTGGAAACTCAAATTACAAATAATTATTTTATTAATTAAAATAAAAGTTTATATATTAGATGTAGATAATTTTCTATATAATGATATTTCTCAAACACTATACATGGAAAGACTGGATGATTTCAATCCTAATAATAGTGGTTACGTTTTCTTATTATTTGGATAGGGTCATAAATTTGGAAGATTTGGAATCTATCTCTTTTCTTGGTTTAGAAATTAATGACTATGGTTTTCCGGATTTAATACATTTAGTATATTTTTTAAAAATGAAAATTCTAATTATTATTTTCTCTATTATTTGGTATTTGTCATGTAACTATTGGTGGAAAGCGTCAATATTAGTTATTATTACTATAGAGTTGTTTAAATTTATTACGTCTTTAAACTCTAATCTTTTTTATTTTGATGAGATTGATTTTTTAGTAAGCCTACCATTTACAATACCAATAATTTTGTTGTTGTTTCTCTTTTCTGCAAAAATCAATATATATAGAAAATCTAACAAGTTGCGTTATGTGATTGATAATGAAATTGATGAAGTTTTTGCCAGATTAAGTAGACTTGATAAAAACAAATTAGAAACTTTTAAAGCAAAATTCAAAGAATTAAAAAATAATAAAAATAAACTTAATAATGATGTATATCTAAAAAAACTGATTGAAATAAGAAATAGTTTTTATGATAATTTTTAATAGTGAATAGGCATGTTTAAGCACTCTAATGAAATAAATGTAATAATTATGGTTATGATAATTTTATTACCATTTTTATTTTATTCTTATAGAGTTATTCCAGAAATAATACTTTTCTTCAATAACACATTTTTTAAAATAACGATAGAAACAGAGAATGATTTTGACTATTACATTTGGATTATTGCAGTTAAAATTTTGACTCTTGGGATTCTAACAATTTGGTATATAACTTGTCCACATAGGTGGAAATATGCTTTAATAATTCCTATTGTAGTTGAACTATATAAAATTATTTTAAATTTATTTGAGTATAAGACAGATAAGCATTTTAATTTTGAAACAATTTTACTCACTATATTTTGTGCTTTTATATATCTATATTTTCTTAAGTTTTTATCAAACATTTTAGGTTTTGATGGTTATCAAAGAAGTGTTAGATATATTGTGAATTCCGAAATCAATTCAGAAATTGAAAATATTAGTAATTTTAAGATTAATGAGTATAAAGGCGCTAAAAAAGAGTTTTTTGAATTACAAAAAAATAAAATTAAGCTAGAAGATAAAGTTTATTTAAGGAAACTAATTGATTTAAGAAATCGTATGTATTGATTAATTATTAGAATTACTTATCTCTTTGAGTATTTCATTTAATAGTTTCTTTTTCTCATCAGAACTTTCAGATTTAATCCGATTATCGATGTACTCTTCAATATCAGCTTTAGAATTAACTTTTGTTTTTGGCTCAGCAATAAACATACTGCCTTTTCCAGTAATCAACCAAACTAAATTCACTTGCGGATACTCTTTGACTATTCTTTCAATCACATCACTACCAACGGAGGCATTATTCTTTTTCATTCGCAGTGTGTAACCATTGGCAGCACCAATAGAAATATCAAATTGCCTTGCGCTAAGCTTTAATTCTGAAACGAGTTCAATGATACGATGTATGGTTTTACTCATTAAGTAATAGGATTATAGGAATTAATAGGGTTATAGTTACAAATGTATAATTTTTTTAAGAAAAGTTATTGTTTCTAAATTAATAGAAATATTCTTATAAAGTTTTGATAAAAAAAATGCAGTGAAATTTTCACTGCATTTTTTATGATTGTAATTGATATCAAAAATATTGTTTAACCTTACCCCAAAAAGTTGTAGGCTTTATCATAAATTCATCTTCTAGTTCTTGCATACTTTTATCTGCATCATTGATTTCGTTAAACATTCTAGCCCTGATCAAATAAATAGAAGGTATAATAATAGCCATTATTGGAACCATATATATCCATTCTAGTTCATCCAATGGACCAAGATCACTATAAAGTAAATTGATAATTTGATAAGAGTACATGACAATTGGAACTATCAATGCATGGTACCACCAGTTTCTATTTGTAAAAAACCAAATTAATAACAGAATTAAAGGAATTGCCTTTCCAGTTAAAATCCACATTGATAGATTCGCATCTCCCCAGCTTTTACTATCATAATCAAATAACCATGTTTTCCATACTTGTGTTTGTGGAACATGTTCGTATAAATAAAACAAAAAGGGAGTCATTGCGACATAAGTCCCAATAATACTCCCTATGATAAGATTTTTTCTACTTAAAGAATTATCCGTGCTGAGGAACTTTAAATTTCTTTCTATCGATTTCTGTTTTAACTTGTCCATCTACTTTGATAATGTCAGTTGCGTGAGCTGCAAATAACATACCTCCGAAGATTGCAATTGCTAGTACATACTTTTTAGTTTTCATAAATATAAGGGATTAATTAATTAATTGTTCAAATATACTTTGCGATCACGCTTTTGAACAGTTAAACGAGTGTTAAAAACATCGTCACTAATCACCTTATGGTTACGGTTTTTCCGTAAGTACCAGTAATTATGCAGTCTGAGGTGTTATTTTTATTTTTGTGTTTTGCAGTGCTCCATAGCAGGTTTCTGGGTTAATAATTCGTTTAGGCTCAATTTGAGGGCTCTTGAGTTTGTATCAATTTTTGATATTGTAATTGTATTGACCTCAATAGGTAATAAATTCACAATACGATCTGGCCATTCTATAAATAACCAATCATTATCATTGTTCAAATAATCTTCAAATCCAAAATTAAGTGCTTCAATTTCATCTTCAATTCGATACATGTCAAAATGATGTATCAAGCAATCTTTGGATTTATAGGTGTTTACTATTGAAAATGTCGGACTGGTAACATCGTCATTGCTTCCTAAAGCTTTAGTCAACGCCTTAATAAGCCTAGTTTTTCCAGCTCCTAAATCACCTTCGAATAAAATTGTCTTAGCACTAAAATTCTCAATGAGTTTTTTAGCTATCGTATCAATTTCATCTATTTGATAATTCATCTCCAAATCATACAAGGTTTGACCCGTCACTTAATACGAATCTAATTTGTACGCAATATTAAGAATAAAAATCGAGAAAAACTAAAAAAATATGCATTTCGTCGGTTTTTTTTGCATTACATGGATGATTTACTTCGGATTAAGTACAATAAATGGGATGATCATTTCTTCTAAAGAAACACCTCCATGTTGGTAGGTATTCCTGTAATAACTAACATAATGATTATAGTTATTTGGATAAGCCAAAAAGTAGTCACTCTTTGCAAAAATGAAGGAACTGCTCATAGTTATACTTGGTAAATACACGCTTTTAGGATCCTTAACCGCAAGTACGTCCTTGTCCTCATAGGTTAGACTGCGACCAGTTTTATATCTTAAGTTCAAACTGGTGTCACGATCGCCTATAACTCGTGATGGATTTTTAACATTGATCGTACCATGATCGGTTGTCAATATGAGTTTGAAGCCTAACTGCTGCGCTAGTTGAATCATTTCCAATAAAGGTGAGTTTTTAAACCAACTAAGGGTTAGCGACCTGTAAGCCTTGTCATTAGAAGCCAATTCTTTCACCACTTCCATTTCTGTTTTGGAGTGGGACAGCATGTCTACAAAGTTGTATACAATTACAGAAAGGTCATTGTCTTTTAGAGTTTTAAAATTTTCAACTAATCGTTTTCCTTGTTTTAAATTGGTGATTTTATGATATTCGGTTTTTAAATTCTGTAGTCCCAATCGCTTGAGTTGTGCCAATAAAAATTCTTCTTCATGTAGATTTTTACCACCATCATCAGTATCGTTTTTCCATAAATCTGGATGCAAACGCTCCATATCACTAGGCATCAATCCAGAAAAGATTGCATTTCTAGCATATTGTGTGGCGGTTGGCAAAATACTGAAAAAAGGCGTTTCCGAAAGTTTTTTGTAATAATTGTTTACAATCGGCTCAAAGGCTTTCCATTGGTCGTAACGTAAATTGTCAATAACAACTAAAAGTGTTGGTTGGTTGTCGCTCAGTTCTGGAACTACTTTATTTTTAAATAGGGTATGCGACAAAGTTGGTCCATCTGAATTCGGTTTTAACCAATCTTGATAGTTCTTTTCAATAAACTTCCCAAATTGATGATTTGCTTCAGATTTTTGAGATTCTAAGATCTCAGTCATACCAACATCTTCGATATCTTCCAATCTCAGTTCCCAATAAATCAACTTTTGATATAATGCAGACCACTCTTCAAAAGAATTCACCATCGATAAGTCCATCGCAATTTTTCTAAATTCCTGTTGGTAGTTAGAAGTTGTCTTTTCGGACACCAATCTTGAATGATCTAAATTTTTCTTTAAACTCAATAATATTTGATTCGGATTAACCGGTTTTATTAAATAATCGGCAATTTTGTTTCCAATGGCTTCTTCCATAATATATTCTTCCTCACTTTTTGTAATCATCACCACCGGAAGATTAGCACGTTTTTCCTTGATTTCATTCAAAGTTTCCAAGCCTGTAAGGCCTGGCATATTTTCATCTAGGAATACAATATCAAAATTAGCATCTTCAATAGCGTCGAGTGCTTCAGTGCCACTTTGACAAGTTGTAACATTGTATTGTTTTTGTTCTAAAAAAAGAATATGAGGTTTTAATAGATCGATTTCGTCGTCAACCCAAAGAATATTTATAGTGTTCATGTATATTTGTTTGAAATTAATGTAAATAGTTTTGTTTAATGGCAAGCAATAAACTCAAAATATTTAACGACCCAATTTACGGATTTATTACTATTCCAAATGCATTCATTTTTGATTTGATTGAGCATAAATACTTCCAAAGATTGCGAAGAATCACTCAAATGGGTTTGTCATACTTGGTGTATCCAGGAGCACATCACACACGTTTCCATCATGCTATAGGTTGTATGCATTTAATGCAAAAGGCAATCAATGTACTTCGTTTTAAGGGAGTTACAATTTCTGAAGAGGAAGAAACAGCTCTTTATGTAGCCATTTTGCTTCATGATATTGGCCATGGTCCGTTTTCACATGCCATGGAACACAGTATTGTAAATGGTATTTCCCATGAGTCAATTTCGTTGATGTTCATGGAAAAACTCAATTCAGAATTTAACGGAAGTTTAACGCTTGCTATCAAAATTTTTAAAGGAGAATATAAAAGACCTTTTTTGTGTCAGTTGATATCTAGTCAATTGGATATGGATCGAGCCGATTACCTCAAACGTGATAGTTTTTATACTGGAGTAGCTGAAGGAAATATCAATAGTGAACGCTTGATTACCATGCTTAATGTGAGTGATGATAATCTTGTTGTTGAGGAAAAAGGGATTTATAGTGTTGAAAAGTTTCTTGTGGCTAGACGTTTCATGTATTGGCAGGTATATTTGCATAAAACAGGTTTGGTTGCAGAGCAATTGTTAACGCGAGTATTAAAGCGTGCTAAAGAGTTGTGTGATTCGGGAGAGCAGCTTTTGGCTAGTCCTGCCTTACAATTTTTCCTTGAAAATGAAGTATCCTCAAGTAATTTTGACAATCAAACTTTGGAAACTTTTTCAAAACTTGATGACATTGATATTATTTCCGCAATGAAAGACTGGCAGCATCATGAGGATTTTGTTTTAAGTAATTTATGCGAAATGATTGTGAATAGGAATTTGTTGAAGATCAAACTCAAGAATAAACCCATCAAGAAAAAGGTGTTACTTGAACATTTGAATCGGTTGATTGAAAAGTATGCAATTTCAAGCTATGAAGCTGAATATTTTGTTTTTGAAGACAGTATTTCAAATCAGGCTTACCACTCAAAAATGCAAGCGATAAAGATTCTTCAAAAATCGGGAAAAGTGGTCGATATCGAAAAGGCATCCGATCAATTCAATATTAAGGCTTTATCAAAACCAGTGACTAAATATTATTTCTGTTATCCAAAAATTTAACAACGATAAAGATTGGCAAACCTATTAATTGCTACAACTTTTTAAACAAGTGTTTTGCAAGGTCAAATATGTGATACATTTTTTCTATTTTTGCGAGAATGAAGTTTACTGCACAACAAATAGCTGGAATCTTAGAAGGTGATATTGTAGGCAATCCTGATGTTGAAGTTTCTAGGCTTTCTAAAATTGAAGAAGGTACAAAAGGTTCTTTGACTTTTTTGTCAAACCCTAAGTACACATCTTATATTTATACGACCAAGGCTTCTGTTGCTATCGTTAATAAGTCGTTCATACCAGAACAAGCAATTTCTGCGACATTAATCAAGGTAGATGATGCATACAAGTCATTTTCTAAGCTTTTGGAATATTACAACCAAGTTAAACTGAACAAAACTGGTACTGAGCAACCTAGCTTCATTTCAGGTTCTGCAAAAATTGGTGGTAATATTTATATAGGTGCATTTTCTTATGTAGGTGATAATGTCAAAATTGGAGACAATGTTAAGATTTTCCCTAATTCTTACATTGGTGATAATGTTACTATTGGAGATAACACTATAGTTTTTGCAGGTACAAAGATTTATTCTGAAACGCTTATTGGAAAAAATTGCGTCATTAATTCTGGTTCAATCATTGGTGCTGATGGCTTTGGTTTCGCTCCAAACGAAAAAGGGGAATATTCAAAAGTGCCACAAATAGGAAATGTAATTATTGAGGATTTTGTTGATGTTGGAGCAGGTACAACTATAGATCGTGCTACATTGGGATCGACAATCATAAGAAAAGGGGTGAAGTTGGACAATCAGATACAGATTGCCCATAATGTTGAAATTGGTAAAAATACTGTTATAGCTGCTCAAACAGGTATCGCTGGCTCAACTAAAATTGGAGAAAATTGTCAAATAGGAGGCCAAGTTGGCATCGTTGGGCACATAACCATTGGAAACAATGTAAAAATTCAAGCGCAGTCTGGTATTGGTCGCAATGTTAAGGACAATGAAATTTTGCAAGGATCACCAGCATTGAGCTATGCAGATTATAATAAATCGTACGTGTACTTTAAAAACCTTCCAAAAATAGTTAAAGGGATTACAGAAATTGAAAAGAAAGTAGATGGGAATAATTAAAACAGACGTTAAACAAAAAACCATTGGAAAGGAAGTTTCCTTAAAAGGAGTTGGACTCCACACAGGCAAAGATGTTACTTTGACCTTTTGTCCTGCTTCAACCAATAATGGCTTTTCATTTAAAAGAGTTGATTTAGAAGGATCTCCTGTAATTGAAGCAGATGCCAATTATGTAACGAATACACAACGTGGCACTTGTTTGGAAAAAAACGGAGTTACGATTCAGACATCAGAACATGTACTGGCTGCTTTGGTCGGATTAGATATTGATAATGCCATTATTGAGCTCAACGCTTCTGAGCCACCAATTATGGATGGCTCTTCGAAGTTCTTTGTGGAAGCTCTTGAAAAAGCAGGCATTGTTGAGCAAGATGACTATAGAGAAGAATACGTTGTTACTGATGTTATTTCCTATTCTGATGAAGAGTCTGGCAGCGAAATCATAATCATGCCTTCAAAAGAATACCAAATTACTGCTATGGTGGACTTTGGAACAAAGGTCTTAGGAACACAAAATGCAACCTTAAATTGTGTTACCGATTTTAAAAATGAAATTGCAGACTCAAGAACCTTTAGTTTTTTACACGAGCTTGAAATGCTTTTGGAAAACGGACTTATAAAAGGAGGAGATCTGAATAATGCCATTGTTTATGTAGATAAGGAATTATCGCCAGAAACCATGGATAAACTACGTGTCGCTTTCAATAAAGATTCAATAGCTGTTAAACCAAATGGAATCCTAGATAATCTAACGCTTCATCATCCTAATGAAGCTGCAAGGCACAAACTATTGGATGTTTTAGGCGATCTGGCATTGGTTGGAACCCGAATTAAAGGAAAGGTTATTGCTAACAAACCAGGCCATTTTATCAATACCCAGTTTGCAAAAAAAATATCAAAAATCATTAAAAACGAAAAACGTAACAATGTTCCTCAAATTGACTTGAATCAAGAACCTTTGATGGATGTCAATAGAATCATGGAAATGTTGCCTCATCGTCAACCGTTCTTGCTACTTGATAAAGTCTTTGAACTTTCAGAATCACATGTTATCGGTATGAAAAATGTCACCATGAATGAGGAGTTTTTCAAAGGACACTTTCCTGGAGCTCCTGTAATGCCTGGTGTTTTGATTGTTGAGGCTATGGCTCAAACAGGAGGTATCTTAGTGTTAAGTACTGTTCCTGATCCAGAAAACTACCTTACTTTCTTCATGAAAATTGATAAGGTAAAGTTCAAGCAAAAAGTCATTCCTGGCGACACATTAATATTTAAGTGTGATCTTATTACACCAATTCGACGTGGAATTTGTCACATGCAAGGTTATGCTTATGCCAATGGCAAACTTTGTGCTGAAGCAGAGTTGATGGCGCAAATCTCAAAAGTAAAGTAATTATGAATCAACCTCTAGCATATGTGCATCCAGGTGCCAAGATTGCAAAAAATGTGGTTATAGAGCCATTTACAACAATTTACAATAATGTTACTATAGGTGAAGGCACCTGGATTGGTAGTAATGTTACTATCATGGAAGGCGCTCGAATTGGAAAAAATTGTAACATTTTTCCAGGATCAGTTATTTCAGCTGTCCCACAAGATTTAAAATACAATGACGAAGACACACTCACGGTTATAGGCGATAATGTTACTATTCGTGAATGTGTTACTATTAATCGTGGTACTGTAGATCGTATGAAAACGGTCATAGGAGATAATTGTTTGATCATGGCTTATTGTCATGTTGCACACGATTGTATCGTTGGTAATAATTGTATTTTTTCAAACAACAGTACCCTTGCAGGACATATTACTGTTGGTGATTATGTTGTACTTGCTGGTATGACTGCAGTGCATCAGTTTTGCTCAATTGGAAATCATGCCTTTGTAACTGGAGGTTCTTTGGTACGGAAAGATGTGCCACCTTATGTCAAGGCTGCGCGTGAACCGCTTTCCTATGTTGGGATTAACTCTGTTGGATTAAGACGACGTGGCTTTTCAACTGAAAAAATTAGAGAAATTCAAGATATTTATAGGATTTTGTATCAGAAAAATTATAACAATACCCAAGCTTCAGACTTAATTGAAGCTGAAATGGAAGCCACTCCTGAACGTGATGAGATACTACAATTCATTAAAAACTCTCATCGTGGTATCATGAAAGGTTACTTTAAATCAAGTTAACTTAAAAGTTTATATAATAGTATTTAACTAATTAAAAATCAGTATTTAAAATAAAATGGCAAGTACTTCAGATATTAGAAACGGATTGTGCATAAGGTACAACCATGACATTTATAAAATTATAGAATTTTTACACGTGAAACCAGGAAAAGGACCTGCTTTTGTGAGAACAAAACTCAAAAGCGTCACGACTGGAAAAGTAATAGATAATACATTTTCTGCCGGACATAAAATTGAAGATGTGCGTGTTGAAACCCACAAGTTTCAATATTTATATAATGATGGCGAATTTTATCATTTTATGAATGAATCAGATTATACCCAAATTCGATTAACAGAGGCAGCCTTAGATAGACCAGACCTCATGAAAGAAGGGGAAGTGGTTACCATCTTGATTAATACAGAAGACAACATGCCTCTATCTGTTGAAATGCCTGCCAGTGTTATTTTGGAAGTAACACACACAGAACCAGGAGTTAAAGGCAATACAGCCACGAACGCAACAAAACCTGCAACTGTAGAAACTGGTGCTGAAGTCAATGTTCCTTTATTTATTAATGAAGGTGATAAGATTAAAATTGAAACCGATAAAGGAACTTACAAAGAACGTATCAAGGAATAATGAAATTCCCAAGAACCTATGCACTTCACGAGATAGCTGAATTACTTTCGGTATCCTATATTGGTGCAGATGACTTTCCAGTATTGGGCATGAACGAAATTCATGTTGTAGAACCTGGAGATATTGTTTTTGTCGACCATCCAAAGTATTATGATAAAGCTTTGAAATCGGCTGCTACTATTGTTCTTATCAATAAAGAAGTTGAATGTCCTGAAGGTAAGGCATTATTAATAAGTGATGATCCATTTAGGGATTTTAATGCGCTTACTAAACATTTCAAACCTTTTCAAGTTGCAAATACTTCTGTGGCGGTTTCTGCCAAAATTGGAAAAAATACAATCATACAACCGAATGTTTTTGTTGGAAACAATGTCGTTATTGGAGATAACTGCACCATCCATCCTAATGTGAGTATTTATGACAATACCATCATAGGAAATAACGTCACCATTCATTCGGGAACTGTTTTGGGTGCCAGTGCTTTTTATTATAAGAAACGTCCAGAAGGTTATGATCAATTGTTATCTGGCGGACGTGTAGTTATTGAAGACCATGTAGACATTGGAGCTAATTGTACTATCGATAAAGGAGTAACTGGAGATACCAAAATTGGTCAAGGTTCTAAATTGGACAATCTTATCCAAATAGGTCATGACACGATTATTGGAAAAAAATGCCTTATCGCTTCCCAAACTGGAATTGCTGGTTGTGTTGTTGTTGAAGATGAAGTTACAATTTGGGGACAAGTTGGTACCAATAGTGGTATAATTATAGGTTCTAAAGCTATTATTCAAGCGCAAGCTGGTGTGACCAAATCTGTTGAAGGTGGTAAAGTGTATTGGGGAACACCAATTCAGGAAGCTCGAGAAGAACTTAAGCGTTTGGCTTCAATCAAACAAATTCCGAATATTTTAGAAGAATTAAAGAAATTAAAATGACATCAAAAGAGGTAGTTAAACGGTTTTATGCATCCGATATCGCTAAGGATGATAATGTCATGGAGTTTTTCCATAAAGATTGCACCTTAAAATGGAATACTAGTAAAGGTTTTAGGAAATTAGATTATAATGGTATTAAAGGCATGATCAAAGACATCCAAAAAACCTACCATTCCTTTAGATACCGCTTAAGCCATCTTTTAGAAGACGGAAATACCATAACGGCAAGATATACAATTTACGGAACTGTTATTGAACGACCTGAAAAGGAAGATGCCATAGCGCATTTTATATCTATTTGGGAGGTTACAGACGGAAAGCTATTCAAAGGATTTGAAATTAGCCAACTTGCTGATAATAGTTCTGACAGTCTAAATTCATTTGCAGAAATAAAAGTCTAAAAAGGGTTCTTAATTGCGAATCAAAAACTTATTTTTGCATACAAATTCAACTCAAAACAACACAGAAACAAAAACACATAAAAATGAGCGTTTTAGTCAATAAAAATTCAAAAATAATTGTTCAAGGTTTTACAGGTAGTGAAGGTACATTTCATGCTGGACAAATGATAGAGTATGGAACAAATGTTGTTGGTGGTGTGACGCCTGGTAAAGGTGGACAAACCCATTTAGACAAACCGGTTTTCAATACGGTTCAAGAGGCTGTAGACAAAGTTGGTGCTGATACATCTATTATTTTTGTACCACCTGCATTTGCTGCTGATGCCATTATGGAAGCCGCTGATGCTGGAATCAAGGTAATCATCACAATTACTGAAGGGATTCCTGTGGCAGATATGATTAAAGCTTCAGATTACATTAAAGATAGAGATTGCCGTTTAATCGGTCCTAACTGCCCTGGAGTAATTACACCTGAAGAAGCAAAAGTAGGTATCATGCCAGGTTTTGTTTTCAAAAAAGGAAAAGTGGGTATTGTTTCTAAATCTGGTACGCTTACTTATGAAGCGGCTGATCAAGTTGTGAAACAAGGTTTAGGAATTACTACAGCAATTGGAATTGGTGGAGACCCAATTATTGGAACCACGACTAAAGAAGCTGTGGAATTGCTTATCAACGATGAAGAGACAGAATGTGTTGTCATGATTGGTGAGATTGGTGGACAATTAGAGGCTGATGCTGCTAAATGGTATCAAAATAGCGGAAGCAAAAAACCTGTTGTCGGATTTATTGCTGGTGAAACCGCTCCTGCTGGACGTACCATGGGTCATGCTGGTGCCATTGTTGGTGGAAGCGACGATACTGCTCAAGCAAAAAAAGCCATTATGAGAGACTGTGGAATCCATGTGGTGGATTCTCCTGCTGAAATCGGGAAAAAAGTTGCGGAAGTCCTTGGCTAAGCGACTGTTAAAATATATACAAAAAAATGACGTTATCAATCCGTTAGCTTTATTTTAGCTAACGGATTTTTTATACAATTAATTTAAACTGAAAACTTATCATGAAGTACTTTAAACCCATCATTCTTGTAGCTTTAGCTTTTATTGCTTTTAGTTGTAAGAATGATAGTGCCAACAAAGATTTGGCCTATGCTACTGAAACAAAAAAAGATGCGAGCGGATTTTCTTATGAAACCGTATCTAACGATCCAACAGGTTTGCGTTTGTATACCTTAGATAATGGATTGAAGGTGTATTTGAGCAAAAACATAGACGAGCCTAAAATCCAAACTTATATCGCTGTTAGGGCTGGTTCTAATTACGATCCAAAAGAATCTACAGGATTAGCGCATTATCTTGAGCATATGGTGTTTAAAGGAACCGATGAAATCAGTTCATTAGATTGGGAGAAGGAAAAAGGCTATTTAGATCAAATAGCGGATCTATATGAACAGCATCGTGCTGAAACCGATCCAGACAAAAAACGTGAGATTTATAAAAAGATAGACGAAGTTTCTTTAGAAGCTTCCAACTATGCTGTTGCCAATGAATATGATAAGATGATTAGCTCGCTTGGAGCTACTGGAACCAATGCATACACATGGTTTGAGCAAACGGTGTATACCAATAAAATTCCAACCAATGAGTTAGATAAATGGCTTGCGGTTGAAGGAGAACGTTTCAGTCAACTGGTATTGCGTTTATTCCATACCGAATTGGAAGCGGTTTTCGAAGAGTTTAACAGAGGACAGGATAATGACTTCAGAAAGCGTTATGCAGCCATGTTAGACGGATTATTCCCTAACCATCCTTATGGTCAGCAAACAACTATTGGTATAGGAGAGCATCTTAAAAATCCATCAATGGTAGATATCCACAATTATTTTGATAAGTATTATGTCCCAAACAACATGGCCATGGTTTTGGTAGGTGATATCGATTTTGATGAAACCATCACTAAAATCAATAATGTCTTCGGAAAATTAGAGAAGAAAGAAGTAGTTCATCCAACGCTACCAAAGGAAGAACCAATCACTGAACCAATCGTTAAAGAAGTTTTTGGTCCAACTGCTGAAAATGTATCAATTGCTTTTAGAAGTGATGCTGCAGGAACTGAGGAAGAAAAATATGTTACTTTATGTGATATGATTTTGGCTAACGGTAATGCTGGTTTGATCGATTTAAATTTGAACCAACAACAAGTGGTTCAAAATGCAAGTTGTTCACCAACATTTCTTAAGGAATATGGTTATCATACTTTTACTGGATCACCAAAAGAAGGTCAGAGTTTAGACGAGGTAAAGCTTTTACTTCTGGAGCAAATAGAAAAATTAAAAAACGGCGAGTTTGAAGATTGGATGATCGATGCGGTTATAAATGACCTAAAACTTAATCAAACACGTCAATATGAAAACAGTAGTGCTTTAGCCAGTATGTATGTGGATGCATTCATTAAGCATGAAGACTGGAAAAATCGTGTTAAGTTTTTAGATGATCTCAGATCAATTTCTAAAGAAGAATTGGTAGCTTTTGCTAAAGATTTTTACAAAGACAATTACGTAATCACTTACAAACGTCAGGGCGAAGACACCTCTATTGTAAAAGTTGAAAATCCAGGAATTACACCTGTCAACTTAAACAGAGACAAGAGTTCAGAATTCCTTAAAAACTTTAATACTGTTGAATCACAGCCACTACAACCTAAGTTTGTTGATTATAAAGAAGAAATTCAATCTACTGAGCTAGATAATGGTATTGAGGTATCTTATATCAACAACCCATTGAATGACTTGTTCAATATGAATATCATTTTTGATATGGGAAGTGATAATGATAAAAAACTTGGCTTGGCTGCTGGATATATGGAATATTTAGGAACTGATAAGTATTCTGCTGAAGAACTTAAAAAGGAATTTTATAAGTTGGGCGTTAACTATTACGTTAGTACAGGAGCAGAAACGACTTATGTTGGATTAAGTGGTTTAAAGGAAAACCTTCCTAAAGGACTTGAGCTTTTAGAGCATTTATGGAATAATGCGGTTCCAGATGCTGAGGCTTATGACAAATATGTACAGTCGATTGCGAAATCACGTCAAGATAACAAAACCCAAAAAGGAAATATACTTTATAGTGGTTTGATGAGTTACGGACAATATGGAGAGAATTCCCGTCTTAGAAACATCTATCAAATCAGCGAGTTACAAGCCATGGATCCTCAAGAATTGGTTGATATCGTAAAGAGTATGAAAGATTTTGATCAACGTATTTTCTATTATGGAAAAGATGTGGATGCTGCAGTTACTGCTTTAAATACTCATCATTCAGTTTCAGGTGAATTAAACGATTATCCTGAAGCGATGGCGTATGCTGAAAAAGAAACAGGCGGAAATGTTTACTTTGTAGATTACGATATGGTACAATCTGAAATGCTGTTCTTAGCGAAAGGTGAACCTTTCAAAGCTGAAAACATGGCAGCATCTCGATTATTCAATACTTATTTTGGTAGCGGATTATCTTCTATTGTATTCCAAGAGATTAGAGAGTCAAAATCTTTGGCATATTCAGCGTATTCAGGATATATGACTGCAAATAAAAAAGAAGATTCAAATTATGTGATGGCATACATTGGAACGCAAGCCAATAAAATGCCTGAAGCTGTTGATGCTATGATGGAATTAATGTCAAACATGCCTGAAGCAGAAGAGCAATTTAATGCAGCAAAAGAAGCTACCTTGAAGAAAATAGCGGCTGAGCGTATCACCAAATCAAATATCTTTTGGTCTTATGAAAGACTTAAAAAATTAGGTATCGATAACGATAACCGTGAAGCGATGTATAACACGATCAAGAATATGACCATGGAGGATTTACGTGATTTCTTTAATGAAAACATTCAAGGTGAAAGCTACAATGTTATGGTTATTGGTAACAAAAAAGACATCGATTTTGATGCCCTTGGCAAACTTGGAAAAGTTCAAGAAATGGATGTAGATTATCTTTTCAATTACGAAAAACCGGAAAAAGTTAAGATGTAATAGATCTTAGTGTTTTTTAATAAAGCAGCTGCTATTTTAGTAGCTGCTTTTTTTATGGATTCCGTTTAAACTTATGCCAACCATTGCAATTACTTTGTTATCTTTAGGCGACTTATAAAAAACTATTATAAAATGAAAAAAATAACCCTTGTTTACTTGGTTTGTTTCTTGTTTTCTTTTCAAGCTACAACAGCTCAAAAATCTAAGAAAGAGGACAAACAACCTTTAGATGATATCAAAATTTCCGGATTAAAATGGCGTAGTGTCGGACCTTCATTAACTTCAGGTCGTATTTCAGACGTTGCTGTAAATCCGAATAACCCTTTTGAATATTATGTAGCTGCTTCTGCAGGAGGCGTTTGGAAAACGGTAAACTCTGGTGTGGAGTTTATGCCAATCTTCGATAATGAAGGTTCGTATTCCATTGGCTGTATTACCATTGATCCAAATAATACCAATGTCCTTTGGGTAGGTACAGGCGAAAACAACAATCAGCGCTCTGTGTCTTTTGGAGATGGTGTCTACAAATCCATTGATGGAGGAGCAACTTGGAAAAATATGGGCTTAAAAACATCTGAACATATAGGAAAAATCATCGTCCATCCAGACGATTCCAATGTAGTGTACGTGGCTGCTATTGGACCGCTTTGGAGTAAAGGAGGTGATCGTGGCTTATATAAAACCGAAGATGGAGGTGAAACGTGGAACGCTATTCTAACGGTAGATGAGCATACAGGTGTCAACGATGTGGTTATGGATCCAAGAAATCCTGAGGTGTTGTACGCTTCTACACTTCAAAGAAGACGACATGTGTACACCTATGTTGGTGGAGGACCAGGTTCAGGATTGCATAAAAGTACGGATGGTGGTAAAACTTGGAACAAAGTCCATAACGGATTACCAAATGTAGAATTGGGACGAATTGGTTTAGCGATTTCTCCTGCTGATCCAGAAATTATATATGCTATCGTAGAAGCTGCTGATGGCAAGAGTGGCTTTTTTGCCTCTACCAATAGAGGTGCAAGTTGGGAAAAGCGCAGTTCTCATGTAACGAGTGGTAATTACTACCAAGAAATCATTGCCGATCCTGTCGATCCAAATACGATTTATTCAATGGATACTTGGATGTCTGTAAGTCATAATGGTGGAAGAAGTTTCGAGAAAGTAGGAGAGGTGTTTAAACATGTGGATAACCATTGTATGTGGATTGATCCAAATAACAATAAGCATTGGCTTGTAGGTTGTGATGGTGGTATGTACGAAACTTTTGATGCTGCTAAAACTTGGGATTTTAAGGAAAATATTCCAGTAACGCAATTCTATAAAGTCGCTGTTGATAATGATTATCCGTTCTATAATATTTATGGTGGAACTCAAGATAATTTCAGTATTGGTGGACCATCACGTGTTTTGACGAATCATGGCATCACAAATTTTGATTGGTTCATTACCAATGGAGGTGACGGATTTGAATCACAGATTGATCCTGAAAATCCTAACATCGTCTATGCACAATCTCAGTATGGATACTTAGTTCGCTTTGATAAAATGAGTGGTGAAATTGTTGGTATCCAACCAGCAGAACGTGATGGTGAAGATGCTTACCGATTTAATTGGGATTCGCCTTTGGCTGTGAGTCGCCATAAATCGGGTCGTTTATATTTTGCAGCCAATAAAGTGTTTCGCTCAGATGACTATGGAAATAGTTGGGAAGTCATCAGTGATGATTTATCACAACAAATCGATAGAAACACCTTGAAAGTTTATGATCGTGTCGTAAGTATCGATGCGGTTGCTAAAAATGGTTCAACATCATTATATGGAAGTATTGTGGCATTGTCTGAATCGCCAATTGATTCAAATTTATTAGCTGTTGGAACAGATGATGGGTTAGTCCATATTACTGAAAATGGAGGAGATACTTGGAGAAAGGTTTCCAATATTCCTGGTGCACCAAATCGTTCGTATGTGAATGCGGTTTATTTATCAAAACATGATGCCAATGTGATTTATGTAGCATTTAATCATCATAAGTATGGTGATTTTAAACCGTATATTTTTAAGTCTTCCGATAAGGGACGTTCATGGACCAGCATTAGTAGCAACTTGCCAAAAGGTAGCGTGTATGCTATTGAAGAAGACCATGTGGATAAAAACTTGATTTTCTGTGGAACAGAATATGGTGCTTTTTTCTCGCCAAATCAAGGACAACGTTGGAAGGAATTAGCTGCTGGATTGCCAACTATTGCAGTACGTGATATTGCGATTCAAGAACGTGAAAATGATTTGGTCTTAGGAACCTTCGGAAGAGGCTTCTATGTACTTGATGATTATTCAGCGTTAAGAAGTATTGAAAATAGTACCATTTCTGAAGATGCCATTTTATATCCAATCCGTGAGGCTTTAACTTGGGAACGTAGCTCACCACTTGGATTGCCAGGTAAAGCCTTCCAAGGTGATAATTTTTATACCTCTGAAAACTTAGGTCCTGAAGCCATGATAACCTATTATTATGGTAAGGATTATAAGTCTTTAAAAGAACAGCGCAGTAAAAAAGAAAAGGATCTTATTGAAGCTCGTAAGGATACACCTTACCCAAGTTATGATGCTTTAAAGCAAGAGCGAGAGGAACAAGAACCGCAATTGGTATTTACCATTAAGAACAGTAATGGAAAAGTTGTTAAGAAAGAATTCAAGACTCCAAAAGAAGGTGTTCAACGTTTTCATTGGGATTTAAGATATACACTTCCTAATCCGATTGATTTGAGCAAATCATCGTTCTACAATCCATGGGAACCTATAGATGAAGGTACTTTGGTTGAGCCAGGTACTTACACAATTCAAATGGATTTATTTAAAGATGGAACGATGACCTCTCTAGTGGCACCAAAGTCATTTTCTGTAAAAGCCTTGAAAAATACTGTGATGCCTGCTGAAGATAGAGCGGCTAAGGTTGCCTTCCAAAAAGAAGTAGCGCAATTGGAAGCTGACTACTCTGCAACACGACAAATCATGAGTGAAGCCAATAACAAATTACGTTATATCAAATCGGCTATCAAGCGTTCAGAACAACCTTATGAAGCTTTAACAGCAACGGTATTGGATATTGAGAAAAAACTGGATGCTGTTTCAGTTGAATTATATGGTGATCCAATTAAGAGAAACTTGGATATCAGTCAGCCACAAACTCCAGCAAATAGAATTGGAAACATTAGCTATGAACAGAAATATTCTACATCAGCACCGACAGAAACCCATAAAAACAGTTTCGCTATTGCAAAAAGAGACATTTCTGCGATTAAGAAAAAAGTGGAGACCATTTATAATGTTGATGTGAAACAATTAGAACAAAAGTTAATTGCTTCTGGAGCACCTTACACACCTGGTCGAGGTTATAAAAACTAAGACGAACTAGGTTTTAAAATTTAAAAGTCAGTTACATCTATTTGTAGCTGACTTTTTTGTTAAGGTTTGTTTAATAGGCTTGTAAAATTAAGTTTTGTTTATTAATTTATTGTAAATCAAATATTTAAATTATGAAAATGTTATACACACTATTAATTATTTTACTGAGTTTTAATTATGCAACTGCTCAACAATATCCACCTGTAAAAGATGCTAGTCTTGCAATAGAAGAGAAAGTTAATGATCTAGCAAATCAATATGATCGACAATTGGCAATGACAGCAAAGCAAAAAGCTTTATTCAAATTAAAGTTGGAGGACTACTTGTTAAGGCGAATTGAGATAGAGGATAAGTATAATGGAAAAAATGAATTAACCATGTTGGCCAAACTTCAAGCAAGAGAAACCCAAGCCATGAATGATGTCTTGACACAACCTCAAATGGAAGTATACAAACGTATTAAGCCTGAAATTCAGCCATTGAAAGTCGTTAAAGAGAAATAGTTGTTGTAAATTGAATGTGATATGAAACCCAATTATTATTTGCTTTTAATTATACCTTTGATGTTCTGCTCCTGTGGAACAAAACCATCAATAACGTCGTCTGATCAATTAGAGGAACTTAAGCAAATGGTGGAAGAGAAATACTATAGAATTGTTTCCGATAGGGCATATCCTCAAGTCACTTCTGCTATGAATAGTCTTCAAAATACTGGTTTGGTTCCTAGAGGCAGTAGTGTCGGACAAATAGATCTTATTAGTATTCCTAATTATGTAACGATTAAAGGTGATAGTATTTTTGCTGAACTTCCCTATTATGGTGAACGGCAACTATATTCTGGTTATAATGGTTCAGATAACTCCGTTTCTGTGAAAGGGTTGTATTCAGATTATTCGGTAACTCAAAACGATAAAAATAACAGTTACGTCATTAAAATCGATGCAAAATCCCAAACAGAAACAATTCAATTTGTCATTACTCTATTTCCCAATTTGAAATCTTCGATACATCTAAACAGCACTTCCCGTAGACCAATACGCTATTCTGGTCAAGTTTCAGCTTTATAGATTTTGTGCCTTTAAAATGTAAAAAAATTGTAAAAGATGTGTCAATGCCTTCAAAATATCAATTAAAATCTGTTATTTACGTTTTCTATGAAAAAGTTACAGATTTTAATTTTTAGTGTTCTATTTAGCATCGTTTTTCTAGTCTGGTTGCTTCCTAAATCAGATGATACACATGAGGAATTTTCTGAAACCGTAAAGATTTCCCTAAGAGATGTTGGAAATACACTGTTACTAACAAATAGAGATTCTACATCTTTGATATTGCCTGTTAAGGAAATTGAACAATCTAAGTATCGACTTGCTTTTCAAAATCATCTTGAATTTAATCCTGATGAATTGGTTAATGCAATAAAAAACAGTTTTGAAACAACAAATCTCCCAAACAATTATCGTGTAGAAGTGCAGCAGTGCGAAACCATGGACGTATCCTACAGTTACGAGATGAATGTAGATTTAGAGTCCACCTTAATTCCCTGTCTCGAACGTAAACTTCCTTTAGATTGCTATTTTATAACGGTACGATTTATAGACGCATCTTCTGTGAAACAAAATCAAGATTGGATTTATATTTCATTATTGGTTATCCTATTGTTTTTGGCTTTATGGACTTTTAAAAGCAATCAAAAATTAAAAAATAAAAATTCAGAAATGGATACTCCTAAAAGTGAAGGATATCACTTAGGAAGCTTTAAGTTTTATCCTGAACAGAACATTTTGGTTAAATCAGCAACAGAGATTAACTTATCTAAAAAGGAATGTGAGATTTTGGAAATTTTTGTTGCAAACAAAAATCAAGTCGTTAAGCGTGATGAACTCACGAAAAAAGTATGGGAAGACAATGGTGTTATTGTAGGAAGAAGCCTAGATACCTACATTTCCAAACTGCGTAAAAAACTTAAAGAAGACGCTTCGATAAAGCTCACCAATGTTCATGGAATAGGCTATAAACTAGAAATCGATTAACTAGTTTCTGTTTGTACCATTGTATCTGTATTTTCTCCAGCTACTTCCTTGGGTACACGGACAATTACTTGCATTTTGCAAAAAGTCGAATCCTATGGTTACCATATGCGTCCCTGAATTGAATCCGGATAGGTCATTCATGGTTATTTGATACGAATACGCTAGATACAATCCATTTTTCATCATTCCAGCCATCGGACCAATATTTAATGGATTAAAGAATTGATCATTAAGAAAACGGTAAGAACCGCCAACCCAATAGTAATCTCCAGCTCTATTAAATTTTCTGTATTTGAAGTTGATATCTGTACTGGAACGTTTATCACTATTGAACATTTGATAAAAGATAGAAGGTTCGAACTCAACACTTCTGTTTCTTTTAGGAGAAATGATGTAGCCTGTATAGATCTGGTAATTCAATAATTTGCTTGGTTCAATTTCTACAAATTCATCAATGTCTTTATCTAAAAAGTTATTAGCGTTAAAGCTTAAGTAAAAATCTTTCCAACGATACAAGACACCAAAATCAAAGTTATTGTTTGAAATGGCTCTATCACCATCAATGCTTGGGTCGATAATTGGAATTTCCTCAGTAGTTTCAAAGTTTTCAATATCTATTCGGAAGGCATTGATGTTATATGATAAACCAAAGGATAAAAACTGCTTTGACTTATAGTCCAAAGTTAAATGGTGCGCAAATGAAAACTTGATACCTCGTTGACGCGTATTTCCATTCTTATCATTGTAAGCAGACACACCTACGCCAGAACGATTCGAAATTCGAAAATCGGCATACACCGATTGGTTGTCAGGTGCGTTTTTAATACCGACCCATTGCGTGAGTCCATTAGCTCTAATTCTAAAATTATCGCCAATACCAGCATACGTTGGTGAAATCACAAAACTATTATCAGCGAGATATTGAGTCCATGCAGGTAAATTCAATTCCTGTCCGTAGCCAAAGCAAATGGAAAGAAAAAGAAGTATATGTAGGGTTAATTTTTTCATGTCATTAGTTTTTTTAGTCATTCAATGTTTACCTGTATAGGGTGAAGTGTCCAACGTATTGTCGTTTTAATAATGGACTGTTAGGGTTTACGACATACCAATAATCACCAGTAGGTAACTCGGTACCATTATAGCGACCATCCCAATATTCGCCTACAGTAAGTGTAGCGACTTTTCTTCCGTAGCGATCAAAAATATCGAAGGTCAGATTTGGGAAGTCTTCAACACAACCAGGAGCCCATGTGTCGGTAACACCATCACCATTTGGAGTGAACCAATTTGGAATACAAGGACCGAGAATATTTATATTAATAGTAGCTCTGGCTTCACAACCAAGGCTATCTACTACTACAACTGTATAATTACCTTCTTCAGTCACGATATACGTATTGTTTTCGCCTCGACTATCGCCATTTAGAGTAAACTCGTAAGGACCAACACCACCAGTAACATTCGCAATGATTTCTCCAGCAGTTTCTCCTTCAACAAGTACTAATGATAATGGCTGATAATCTCCTATATCAAATAATTCAGTGGTTACAATACAGCCGTTCGTATGGCGAACATCAATATAATGACCTGTACCAGCAGGAATATCTGTAAACACATTATCCATTTGGAATGGACCACCATTTAGAGAATAATCCAATTGTGATAAATCGGTAACACTATCATCAACTGTGACGGTTACGATATTTGTAAAACTGTTATTTTCACAAGCCATGATAACATCAACCAAAGGATCGATTGTTATAGGTTCTGGGAAAGTAATGTTCCATTCAGATTCACATCCTTCAGCATCTCTTACATAGACAATATGATCACCACCATTTAATCCAGTAAAATCAAAGATGGTTTGATTTATGGCACCAGTATCATAAGGACCGTTATAATCATCAAGACTAACACTGTAAGGTCTGGTACCGCCAGAAATGTCAATACTAAATTCACCATTTGCCTCACCAGCACAAGTTTCCTCAAACAAAGAGTTTGGAACAATGCTCAAAATTACTGGTTCTGGATCTTCAATAGTGAAATTGAAAGTCACATAACATCCTAATTCATCTTGGACGATCACATCATAAGTTCCTGCAGAAAGATTTTCAAAAACATTGGTATTGAAAAACTGGTTCAATTGAGGTGAAATTGCATATTGAATAACTCCTGTTCCTCCCGTAGCATTAATTATCAACATACCATCATCATTTCCACTACAAGTAATGTTGTTGACTGTGAAATCAACTTCCAAAGGAGCTAATGGCTCAGTAATACTGATTGGAGCAGAGGCTACATTACAGTCACCACTTTCAACAACTACAACATAAGTACCAGCCACAAGCTCTGTGAACAATCCAGGTGTATTTTGTGTTGCATTAATAGCATTTCCAAGTGTATCTTCTAAAGTATAGACATAGTTTCCTAATCCGCCTTGGGCAGTAGCTACAATACTTCCAGTATTATCTCCTGAACAGTTGATTGTTGGATTTTCAGATTGTAGATTAATGGTTAACTCAGGAAGTGGATCGATAGTAATTTCATTCGATACATTAGCCACACAACCATTCGTATCTCTCACATAGTATTGATACGTACCATCTGGTACTGAAAAAGTTATAGCGTTTGTAAATGTTCCAATTACAGTCGCAAAATTTGCATCAGTACTATAAGTGTAAGGACCTATACCACCTGAAGCTGAAAGTGTTAATGTAGATTCAGTAGTACAACTTTGGGTTGTTTCCAATACCAAATTGGCATCAACAGGAGTTTGTTCATTGATTACAATATCTACTGAAGTCAATGAACATCCTAAACTGTCTTCAATTGTTACAGAATAAGTTCCTGGCCCTAAATTTGAAAATACATTTGCGGTTTGTGGTCCTGATGTACTTGAATTAGGAGCAATGGTATTTAAGGTATAGATATAATCTGCTCCTTGTCCGCCAGTTACATTAGTTATGGTAATTGAGGCATCTTGATCTCCAAAACAGGATAACATTGTTGTACTTGGTGTAAAAGTAGCGTCAATAGGTGTTGGTGCAATCAATTCAATAGCTACTGTTGCAATACAACCTTCAGCATCTCTAACATTTACAGTATAATTTCCTGCAGATAAATTACTGAAGACATTATTTGATGAATAAGCCACATTGGCATCACCTGTTAATTCATATTCGTACGTTCCCCAACCACCTGAAGCAATTGCTGTAATTGTACCTTGACTATTGTCACATGTTACATTTGAGGTTTCCGAAGCGGTTAAAGCTAAGCTCTCTGAAGGTGACGATACCACAATTGTAGCGGTTTCTGAACAGAACGGACTTTCAGTTTCAATAATTTCAACAGTGTAAGTTCCAGCTGAAATACCAGAAACTAGTAATGGGTTTGTAGATGTATTGGCATTAACTGGTCCCATAACTGAAGTATTTGATGCATCAAATATTTCGTAGGTATAATTTCCTGTATATCCTGAAATATTTAATTCTATAGTTCCAGAATTATCTCCAAAACAAGTAACAGCTGTTGAAGTAGCTGTAAAGCTTAAAGGTGTTGCTTCTGGAACAGCAATGGTAACCTCTTCAGAACAAGAAGTAACAGTATCTAAAATGGTGATGGTATACAATCCCGAAGGAACACCAGAATAGATGTTTCCAGCTAAATTGATAGATGCAGGATTCGGACTGATACTGTAAGAATATGAACCAGAACCATTTGTGCCTTCAACAGTAATTTCACCATCATCATTAGAACATGAAGGGAAACTTGTTACGTTTGCAGAAATTCCAATTGGTGCAGGAATGTCAAGACTGACTAAGTTTCCACAGCCATTAGCATCTTGAATTTCTACAGTATGTGTCCCTGAAAATAGATTTGCGATTGTAAAAGGTGCCGTTTGGGTTTGGAATGCACCACCATCAATACTGTAACTATAAGGAGCAATACCAGGTGAGTCTAAACTTACATTGATTTCAAATTGTCCTTCTGAAACAGTACATAAATCAACAACTGTTGCTGAAATTACAGGTGTTGGATCTCCAGGCAATATCACTTCAGAACTTGAGACAATACAACCATAAGCATCTAAAACATGAATGTAATAGCTGCCAGCATCTAAATTAAATGTGCTATTGGAAACCCAACCAGCATCTGTAGCTAAAGGAGCTGTTGGAGTAGTGGTTAGCTGATATAAATAAGGTGCTGTTCCGTTTTGACCAATCGCACTGATAACACCAGAATTTGCATTACAGTTGGCATTTTGATCTACTGATACTGTTAAATCCAAAGGAAAAGCTGATTCGGTAATATTGAATGTAGCAGTAATCACTCCACATCCAGAATTTGGTCCAGAAGTTTCACTGATGGAAACGAAATAGTTTCCGAAAGGCAATGGCCCTAAGTTGGTAACAGATAATGTGCCTCCAGCAGGAACTGTTCCTGTTCCACTAATACCAGTTGAATTTAAAGTTAGTGAATCAAAAATTTCATACGTCACATCAACAGATGAACCATAAACACTATTGATATCAAAAGAAACATTACCATCGGCACTTCCTGTACATGTGATATTATTTGAACTTAAAGCACTTGCTGTTAAGGTAGAGTTAGTAGGAATCGGTGTTGTTGCTGGCTCATAGTAACTACAATTTGTTGAGGCATCATATACGATAAACGTATAAGTTACGCCAGGTATAAGTCCGGTAAAAGTTGCCGATTCACTTCCTGGAGCATCTTCAGGAATCCATGATCCTGGCGGATTAGGATACACCGAAATAGGTCCTTGATAAATACTGAAAAAGAATGGTCCAGAACTACTTAAAGTAGAACCAACACTAACTACAGCTTCTCCACCAGATAAACAATCTACAGTAGCAGTAACCGAAATATCTAAATCGGTTGGAGGCGAGGCTACCAAAACATCCTGTTCCAATACAGAACAGCCATTGGCATCCACCACATTAATTTGGTATAATCCGAAATCAACAACATCAAAACTAATAGATGTAGATCCAGTAGTATTCAATTCTGAATTGGAATAACCATTGGTTCCAGTTACAAAATAGTTGTAAGGAGCCGTTCCACCAGACACCGAATTAATGATTACTGAACCTTGTGAAACACCACCTGCAGAACAAGTGATATCAATAGTCGTGTAATCCACTACAATTGCATCTGGTTCGCTAATAGTGATGGTTTCTGTATCTGTACATGAGTTGGCATCCGTTAAGGTGATGGTATAGTCTCCAGTTGGTAATCCAGAGGTTTGTGTACCAAAGTCTGTTCCTGTTGAATTATTATAAACATTAATACTGAATGGAGGTGTTCCTACACTAGTATCGATAGTGATATCAATAGCACCATTAGAATCACCATGACATAAAATATCAGCTGATTGCGCTACCAGACTAAGTTCTGGTAATGACAAAGGATTCACCTGAATCACTGATGATTCAGCTACACAACCATTGGCATCAGTAATTTGGAATTGATAGGTCCCATCACTAGCAGCATTATAAGTGTATGTAGTTCCAGTACTCCCTAATGATGTGTATGGATTTCCATTAATTGAAACTGCATATGTAAAAGGTGCAGTTCCTGTAATATTTCCAGTAATGATAGCATCTGGTGAAACCGTACAGTTCAGACCTTGTGTAAGTACCACATTTATGGTTGGGAATGGAATGGGATCAATCGTATACGATTCAGAATACACACAATCATTTTCATCCCTTACTTGAAAGGTGTAGGTTCCAGGTTCTAATCCTGTAAACACATTAGAAGTTTGGTAAGGAGTTACATAAGACGTAGGAGCAATGATTTGATATTCTAATGTTCCTGTTCCTCCAGTTGTACTTGTAATAGTAACATCTGCAGTATTTGATGGACAAGTAACAGGGGAATTACTGAATTCTAAATCCGTTGGTGGATTTAAAGGCTCAATTGTAATATCATTAGTTATTGAAGTACAACTATTTGCATCGCGAATTGTAATAGTGTAAGTTCCAGCAGTTAACCCTGAAAAGGAGTTTCCAGTTTGGAAGTTAACACCATCAATACTATATTCATAAGGCGCATCACCACCAGTAACTCCAGTTACTGTGATTGTTGCATTTGAAGAACATGTGTAATCAGCAGACAATTCAGCAGTACCTGAAATAGCAGTGTTAGCGGTTATCGTTACCGTTTGTGGATCTGTTGTACAAATAGAATTCCCAACTGTATATTGCAAGACAACATCATAATTACCTTCCGTTAAACCTGTAAACACCGAAGAATTTGAGAAGGTTGTACCACCATCAATACTGTATTCGATGGTATTTCCATTAGTTGCAGTAACATCAATTGAAATTACTCCAGAATTTGTAGCATCTGCACAAGCAATGTCTGTAGTTGTAACATTAAACTCTGGTGCTGGAACCGTATCAATTGAAATGGTTGTAGAAGCACTACAATTATTAGAATCAATAACTAATATATCATAAGTACCAGCAGCTGTAACAACGATTTCTGGATCGGTTTGAAAATCGGAAGACCCGTTGATGAAATAGAAGTAAGGAGGTGTTCCGCCTTCAGCATAAATTGTAATGACACCATCATTACAAGTCAAAGGTGTCGTAATCGCAGCAGTAACTGTTAGTAAAGGTGGTTCAACGATGGTGACATCTTCAGAATATTGACATCCATTTTCAGTTTCAATGGTAACTGTATAAGTTCCTGGATTTAGATTTTCGAAATTATAAGTGTTTTCCATTATTGGTCCAACACTATTGACCAAGGTTCCACCTTCATAAATAGCATAAGAATATTGCGGATCAACATCATTGGCAGCAAGAAGTATGCTTCCTTTGTCACCATGACAAAGTGGTTGGATAACGGTTGTTGAACCTGAAAAATCACGATCATAGATTTGAACATCAGGAACCGTAAAAACACAAGGGTTCGTTGCAACACCAATTTGTCTGATATAGACCGTATATAGTCCAGCAGTACTTACTGAAAATACATTACTCGATTGGAAATTAACATTGTCTAAACTGTACTCATAACCTGAAGGCACATTAATAACAGTGATGCTTCCTGGAGTTGTACAAATGATGTCTTCAGAAATGACATCAGGATCTAAAAGGTTTTGGTAGACATTAAAATAAAATTGTACAAAGCAACCTCCAGAGAAGTTGATTGTTAAGCGATATTGACCAGCAGTATCGACTGTAAAATTTGGTCCAGTACCAACTTGATTCCAAGTACATGAGCTATCCTCATTAGCACAATCTGAATTAGCAACGGGAGGACAACTCGTTTCATCCAATTGTTCCCAGATTATGGATGTAGCACTCGCTATATTGGTTTCAATAGCTCTTGAATCATCAGCACCACATAAAAAGATATTAGGTAAAAGTTTACCATCGTTAGGACAAGTTACAACTTCATCAGCGTAAGGTATGACAGGGTTTTCAATATCTCCACCAAACAATTCAACTTCATATACTTGTTCAATTGATTGACATGGCGCAATGGCATTATTGAAAGAGTAGTAGGTGCCTGTACTGGTAACTGTAATAGATTGACCTGTTCCAATTACGGGACTACCACTTGGACTTGTAGACCAAGTGTATGAATCATAACCATTTGCAGCAGTTAATTCTACGCTATCGCCACACAATATTATTTCCTGAGTAAATTCACAATCTAAATCTGCTAAAAAATTCGTCGCTTGAGGCGTTAATAAACAGCCTGTATTGCTATTGATACTTGGATCATCTGAAATTTGAAAATTCGGATTATAAAATCCGTTATAAGTTGCATAAGCTTGGTTGTTAATAATGTTAGAACAAGCATCTGCCAGTTGGCCACAATCATCAACCACTTGTACTTCAATACGAATTTCGTAAACGGGATCGTTTTCTTCAACTAGAGAATTATCTATATCGAATACCAACTCACGCGTTACAGGGTCATAACTAGCCACTGTCACTCCAGGAGGTAGAACTAAATCTGTAGGATGGTTATAAATAATATTAATTGGAAGAATATCTCTAATTTGGAAGTTCGTCGCATTGTCATTTCCTGTATTTTGGAAGCCGATAACATAATTCAAAGACGCTCCTAAATCAACTAATTGTCCACCTATATCATTCCCAGCATCATCCTCAACAATTTTAGTCAATACAATATCTGGCTCTATGATTTCTACTGCAAACGCAAAGAAGTAAGGAAAATATGTGTCACCACTTGTTTCCAAACGAATAGTTCCTGAAGTAGCATCATTGGCAATAACTGAATTTCCAGGGTTTGGAACTGCTATGACACCAGTATCAAATCCTAAGGTATTAGTACTGTTTGGAACACGATTATTTACTGGTAGGGCACTTAATTGTGTTACAGAACTATTAAAAAAGTTTGTCGCTGGTCTATCGGCTGTAGATAAGCTCACACCGTTCAAACGCAAACGGTCTCCTAAAATAGGACTGTCACCTTCCAAAGTTGCGAATGCAAAATTTGCTCTAACAGGAGCAGGAGCAGGAATTGTTCTAAATCCACTGACAGGTATATCTAAAGTAGGATTTCCTCCTGGAACACTAATAGCGCTAAAACCATCAAAACTGGTAATTGATTTTCCAGGTAAGGTTGGATCTTCATAAACAACAAAAAGAGACCATCCAGCAGATTGTCCTGTTCCATTATATGGTGAGAAATTGGCTGTTTCTCCAACTCCAGAAGATACATTAGCAACCGTATAGGTTCCTAAATCTGTTCCAAGACTGGTAACAATATCGGTAACATCAGCAAAACAAGCGTAAGAAAAACTATCACCACCATCGACTGTGGTTCCATTAGCATTGTATATAATTGTCCCTTGAATATCATTGTAATTTCCTACTGGTCCTTTGAATCTTACTTCAGTAATCGGTTCATTCCCAGGATTAACCGCGCCCCAATACAATCCAGCATAAATAATTTTATAACAGTTCGGATTTGGGATTTCTAAATCAGCACTCGAAGAGCTAAAAGTTGTTGGGTCACCATCAATATCAATGTATTGCATGTCTACATTATGGTTGTAAACTGAATCATCGTTAAAGGCATTGTTATCTGGACCAAGGATATTATTACCGATCAAAATGATGTCTCCCCTAACATCCTGATCATATCTTGGTGTAAATGGCTCGTAGTTTTGGGCGAATGACCCAAAACCAAATAGCATTATAAAGCTAATGGTGACGATTTTTGAAAATGTAGGTCTTTTCATGATACTTACTTTTTAAATTTCATTTTTAGAGGGCATAAAAATGAAGTTAGCCTAGTTATACTTTTAATTCTCTATTTTGACGAGGGATACTTTTTCGTTATATGATTTATTTCTATTGTTAAGGGCTTCGTTTGCCATATCTATACTCTCATACTTTTTGCTATAGATATAATACTTACTGGTATTGACATCGTAGAAGAAGTTCACATTAGATTCTCCAGTTGATACAACCTTTCTTACAAATTCGTTTCGTTTTTCAATATCTGTATGAACAGCCATAATGACGTAGTAACCATTGTCAACATGATTGACATTTTTCAATATTTGAATGTTGTCACTGCGTTCCTCACCAAAATCAAAATCGGATGGACTAAGCAATGAGTTGGTAACTGTGGTTGTTTCCTTAATGTTCTTTAATGCTGCGCGATCTAAAGAATAACGCTCTTCTTCATTATCAAATGCAGCACGCTTGATTCGACGTCTTCTTTCATACTCAGTAGCCACTTTAATATCCTCTAATCGAATTTCCAGATTGCTTCGAGCCTCAATAGCTTGTTTTTGCTCAGATTCCAATTGCTTAATGGTTTTTCTATAGAACAAGAAGACTTCATCATTGTATAAAGTATCGGTTTCGTATTTATCGTCATACAGTTCTTTCAGCTCTTTTATTTTTGAACTTCTATTACTGATTATATTGTCTAAATTAGATTTGATACGATTCAATCGGTTGTTTTCTTCCGTGATGCTCTTGAATGGACGAGGTTGAACAGCAATGCCTTGTTCACTTAAATCATTTTCTTCTTTTAAAGCTTTCAAATCCTCATTCTTAACTTCAACCATATCATCAAACTGTTGTAACAACTCTCTTTGTTGAGTTTTGGTATCTTCAGTTTCTTTGGCTAATTCATACATAGCCTTCGTGATGTCATCTTGAGGATTGGCAATGATGTCACTTTCTAAATCTGTAGCTTTTTCAGCTACTTCCTTAGCTTTTTGCTCAGCCAATAATCTTGCTTGTTCTTCAGCCTCCTCTTTGGCTTTTTGCTCTGCCAATAGTCTCGCTTGTTCAGCGGCTTCCTCTTTAGCTTTTTGTTCAGCCAACAGTCTTGCTTGCTCTGCAGCTTCCTCTTTAGCTTTTTGTTCAGCCAACAGTCTTGCTTGTTCTGCAGCTTCCTCTTTGGCTTTTTGCTCACCTAATAATCTCGCTTGTTCTGCAGCTTCCTCTTTGGCTTTTTGCTCAGCAAGCTTACGTTTAGCATCAGTCTCTTTTCTAGATTTAGAAGCGTTACTAATAATTGGTTTTCTTTTGTTACCAGATATCAATCCGACAACTTCATCCTCGCTACTGTAATCGTAGTATTTGTTGCTTTTGAATCGGTAAGCCAATGTGATATCGTGTGAAGGACCAAACTCGGTTAAGTCACCAATAGCTTTTTCAAAATTGTATTCAATTGCGATTTGTGGTGTGATATTGATTCCAGCACCACCAGAAATTCCGAAGACTGAATTATAACCTACTTGAGCCCAGAATCCTTTTGGAACCGTTAGCATTGCTAAAGCTGAAATAACTGTTTCATCAGTTTTAAATTCTGAACGTATTAATCCAGAGAATTTGGTTTCATCAAAAAATCCCCTCGTAGACATATAGCCAGTATACATTAAGTGTGCTTGAATACCTTGTTCTGGGTTGTCTTGAAGCATTTCAGAAGTATTGAAATTGTAAGCAGCAAGATTATTTATAGCGACTCCAAAGTCAATGAATGCAGTTCCGTAGTTAATTCCCGGACTTATAGTTAATAAGAAGTTTTCAGGAACATTGGCTAAAGCAGGATCGTCTACATTGCTTACAACATTTCCGGTATTTAAGCCACTTTTATAAGCACCAATATTCATCCCGAAAGTTAGGTTACTATCTCTGT
The DNA here is from genome assembly GCF_041224425.1 of Psychroserpens sp. XS_ASV72. NCBI lineage: Bacteria > Pseudomonadati > Bacteroidota > Flavobacteriia > Flavobacteriales > Flavobacteriaceae > Psychroserpens > Psychroserpens sp. XS_ASV72. The sequence goes on from NZ_JBGFGL010000077.1 coordinate 85,721, forward strand.
TCATTCGCAGGTTGTAGGCGAAGTTGGTAACACCTCCAAAAGTGGTCAACACACCATAATTTTGTTGGAACACACTAAGTCCAGCACCAATATTTTCAGCAAATCGACCAGTATATCCAGCCATATAGGTAAGAGGAGCATCTTCAAATTGTGACCATTCTCTTTTATTGTATAAACTAATGTATTTAGTTTGTTCTCTTACAAAACTAAATGTAGGTTGCATAGCAAACCTGTTGAAGGTTAGCGAGTTTCTAACAGGTAAGGTAAGCGCAACCACTCCGTCATCTTCTTGAGCTTGGAGAAGTTGTAAGGAACACATCAATATGATTAAAGCATATATTGGTTTCATCTTATCTTATGACTGTTATCGATCCTTTTTTGGTTTCATTACCTGATTTAATCACATAATAAAACACTTGGTTTATGCTTGTTAAGCCCAAATCATTTTCAGGCCAGTTATTCAAATAATTATCGGTTTGAAGTACAATTTTTCCACGATTGGTCATGATAGTGACTTCAGTATTTGTACCACTTACATATTTTGTTGGAATGATCCATGTATCATTGAAACCATCACCATTAGGACTCACGATATTTGGAATATTGTCAACTTCAGGAAATGGATCAAGTGCTTCTTCAATTTCAAAAGTAAATTCTCGAGACACCACACAACCCGTATTTTCTGTTACAATCACTTTGTAGCTTCCAAACTGAGAAGTTTCGTAGGTTTCAGTTATGGCTCCAGATATTAAGTTGTTGTTTAGATACCACTCATAGCTCGGATTTGTAGCCGTTGAAGACACATTAATTGTAAGTGTTTCTTCTTCAGAAATAGTGTTGTATTCATCCACATCGATTGATGCATCAAAAAGTTCGCTAACCAATTCGATGGCACCATAAGCAAAACAACTTCCTAAATCCACTTGAACGGCATAAGTTCCAGATTCTTCTGTATCATACATTTGCTCGGTTGCATTTGGAATAGCGGTTCCATCTTTAAACCATTGGTAGCTACTTCCAGAAATAGTACTCAAAGTTGTAAGTCCGTCACCAGGACAAAACGGATTTCCCAAACTAGAGGAAATCCCAGCATCAGCTTCACCAGAAGCCACTTCACTGATTGTTACGCGATTGGAAAAGGAATCAGAAGTACAAGTTCCATAATTGGTTTCGGCAAAATAGGTTCCAGGTTCACTCACAGAAAGTGTTTCACCTTCAGCAACAAAAACAGAGGTTGTTGGTCCTGTTTCCTTAAACCAGTTAAACGTTAATGATGGATAATTCAAAGGGGAATCATTGTTTCCTGATCCTGGATTGTCAATCGTTAACACATAACTACCACCAGAACAAAAAGCACCTGTAGATACTAAATTATTAATGGAAAACGGTTCATCTTGAATTTTGTAATATGCCGCAAATGGAGTAGAACCAGTACTTGTAGCAACTGGAGCGCTACTCTTTATACGAATTCTGTAATTTTCACCAGCTGTTGTTTCTGGGAAAGAGAAACTCAATGTAGCTGGTGATGTGGTCACACTTCCGGCCGCAGAGGTGAATATTGCTGTAGCATTAGAGAAGTCGCCATCAGCATCAGAAAGCTCAACAGTAAACTGATTTGACGCTTGAAGACCACTTTCAGGAGAAAACACAAAGGTCAGGTTATACGTGTTAAACGATTCGCTGGCACACGCCTGACTAAATCCTAAATTTGGTGTTCCAATAACGATCTGTGCGTTTCCTTGCTTAGGGATTGTAAGCATGAAAACGCATATCAGAGTTAGTAGGTTATATACGGTTTTAATTTGGGGCATTTGTTAGGGCTGTAGTTGTGTTCTATACGCTTTGTTTTTTTAGGTGATTAATCTTCAATAATATCGCTAGAGGCAATGATTCTGTTGATTCGTAATCTGAAATCAGGACGTTTACGATTTTTAACATCGATAAAAGTTTCAGAATCTGGACCTTTGGAATACACATTATTGAAGGCTCTGTTACCATACCAATTTTCTAAATCATCATTATTGGTAAATCCATCTCTAAAGATGTTTCCATTACAATTATTGAAATAGGTTCTGGTAAATTGTATTTTATTCATGCTATCAGCATTAATTTTAATCTTTTTGTCTAAGACAACAGCAGGATTAAAACCTGATATCACACTCTTATCGCTAATAAACGACACATCTTCACCAATGAAAATAGCTTCATTGACCAAGCCAACACTGATATCGTAATCTAAATCATCGCTTAAATTGATAAGTGTTAGGTTTTCAGCAACAACTAAAGTTTGTTCCTTGGCAGCATCAACTTCATCTTTTTTGTGATAGGATACTACGCTCATTGCTCTTGGAACACTAGGTCCGGAAACGTAAGGTGATCTTACCGCCAAAGAGTTTGTGATTTTACACTGCGTTCCGTAGTTGAACTCATAATCATGTCCATTAGATTTGTAAGAAACCAATTTGTCTAAAAACAAGTTTCCACCGAGGATGTCAAACGATTTTCCTTCACAATAGCTAACCATAACGTTTTCAACAATGGTTTGCTGACCAACACCAGCTAAAGTCAATCCGCTGAAATAATCGTAACCTTTAGTTCTTTTTCCTGCATACTCTATGCGAACATATCTCAAGATACCTGAGTTGTCATCCGCATTATCACCACCATAAGTAATGTATTGGGCATTTTTAGGAAGCAATCCGTTGTTTAAAGTGCTTTCTTTTGAGATGGTATTCATTGGAGCGTTTCCAAGAACGAAAACACCTCCCCAGTCACCAGGTTTTTTTACACTTCGATTAGAAGTAAACACGATGGGATCGGTTTTGGTACCATCAGCAACAAGCTTTGAACCACCAGAAACGATTAAAGATCCTTTTGATTCAAAATCACCCATGATGATTGTTCCTGGCTCTATGGTTAGAGTCGTGCTATCGGTAACGTAAACATCACCTAAAAGCAAATAGATATCGCTTTTATAGAGTTTGGTGTCTTTTGATATTTTACCGCTTAGGATTTGTGTAGGCTTATTGTAGTCTACTTTGTTCGGACTAAATTCTGTCCAAGGATTAAGCCAATTGTCATAGCCAATAATCCCTTTTTCTTGCTGGGCAGACATACTGCCACAGAACGCAATTAAAGAAAGTAAAATTAAGGTAAAGTTTTTCATAAGAGGTTAAATTTATAAGTTGAGATTAGTGGGCATTTATATTTATACTCAAACTTATAAAGATTACACCCTAAATGCAAAAAATATCGATAAAGTGTAATATATTTTAAGAAAAAAAGTATTTTTCCTACAAAACGAATTAAAAAACTTACATAAATTAGATAGGTTTAGTTAAATTACCTAGTATCAATGCATTGAATAAGAAGTTATAATGCAAAAAAAACCTCGAATATTTCGAGGTTTTTTTAGTTGTGAAAATGGATATCAATCCGTTTTGAAATCATTATACGTATGTAGCGATTTTAAAGTTTCTTCGTAAAACAAAATTGCGGCAATCAGATCACGTGTATCAGAGTATGGTAAGATCGATTTTTGAAAGGCAATGGTACTATCAAAATAGCCTTCTGAGGCTTCAATATTATTTTCCAATGCTTTTTTGTTTTCCTTGGTTTCCGGAATCCCTAAATCTTCCATGGTGATTCCAGGTTTTGTTGCAAAAGCAATATTAGGGAGAATATTGACAATTACTTTGATGCGTTCAGTATATAAATCCAATAAGTCACCTTTAGTCATCTGATCTAACTCTTCAAAACTATGGTATTTGGAAATATTAACCTTTCCACTAATTATGTTCATTGAGGTATTTTTCTTTCCTTTTTGTGCAAAAGCAGTTCCTACCATAAGGAAAAAAACAGCGATTAATACAGTAGATTTTGTTCTCATTTTTGGGGTGTTTAGTAGTTCTAGGTGAAACAAAACTATACATTTTATTAAAAAAAACAACTTATTTTGAAGATTTTTTGTAAAATATTTTAACGCATGAAATGCATATTTCTTGGATAAAGTGCGTAAATACTAGATAAAATGCATTTTTTTACGATGAATAACAGATGTGTTTTTTTGAGTTTTTAAAATCTGTTTTGTCAAAAAAAGTATGTAAAAATTGAATCTTGTATTTGAAAAAAGTTGTAGAAGACGTTATAATTTTCAAAATTAAATTTGATCATTTCACCGATATTTTTTGCATGTCATTTCGGTTTGTCGGAGAATAAATACGTTAATAAGATATTTATGGTGTTATGAACTGATTGTTAGACATTTGGTTAATCTCAAATACTTAACCTTATGAAAACAGTTTTTTCTATTCTTATTTTATGTTTGTCCTTAGGAACTTCAGTCGCTCTTAAAGCTCAAAATTCTTCAGTTGATTTTATCGAAGGAAGTCCAGTATACGATTACGATGAAACTACTATCTCGAATACCGCAACGATTCCTGGATACGAATCGAAAGAAAATCCAATCAAGATTACAGGTACTATCTATTTAAGCGATGGAGTAACTCCAGCTAAAGATGTAGTGCTTTATATTGAACAACCAGATGAATACGGCGATTTCGATTTACGTTATCACAATGGAAAGCGTTACGTTCATAATAGAGGATGGGTAAAAACCGATGCTGATGGTACTTATACATTCTACACTTATATTCCTGGGAATAACAGACGTTTTAAAGAATTGCAACAATTGTATCCAATTGTAAAAGCACCAGGAACTGATGATTATGAAATCACTTCCTTTTTATTTGAAGACGATCCGTATTTGTCAAAATCGTGTAGAAAGCGAATCGCTAAGCAAAATGATACAGACCGTATACTTAAGCCTGTCAAAAAAGGTGATGTTTTGATTGCTGAGCGAGATATTGTACTTCAGAAAGATATTACCAAATAATTACTGTTCAATAACGAGTTTTTGACCTGGCTTGATCACCGAATTCCTATTAATTGCATTCGTCTTACAGATGGATGCAATAGAAACGTTATTGCGTTGAGAAATTCGAGATAGGGTATCACCACGTTTTACAATATAGACCTTGCTTTGTTTTTGTAAACTAGCAATAGCATCTTCTTCGGTTAGCAAGGGTTGAATCTTACTTTGGCGTTTAGAATTGTGAACATAAGGCCGCGTCCATTTTTGAGTGATCCAGATATTTTTTGATCGGATGGTATTGTTATCATCAAATTTGAAAAGGTATTCTGGATTAATGGAAATTCCTTTGTAGTTGATAACCAAATGTAAATGACTGCCTCTGGCATTTCCTGAAACACCACCTTTACCAATATATTGTCCCTTTTTAATGGTATCATTTTCTTTGACACCATATTGAGAGAGATGTGCATACACTGTTTCAAGACCATTGTAATGACGAAGTACGACGGTTCGACCATGACCTCTAGAATAGCGTGACATTCTCACGATACCATCAAACATGGCAAATAAACTATCACCTGTAACTAAATCAATATCAATTCCTTTGTGTGCTCTTCCACGTCTCCAGCCATAACGAGAAGTAACCACCTTATCTTTTTTTATAGGTGTGGCATACGTACTATCTTTAAAAGTCAGATGAATTGGAAATATTACGACTTCTTCCTTGAACGGATTGTACACAGTATGATCCCAATGTGCAGCTTTAAGGTCTATGGGAAGAGTACTGTTTTCAATGATTTTTTCTGGTTGGATATCTAATTCTGTGCGCTCTATGATCTCAAATTCAAAGTCATCTACAACTTTAAGTTCAGGTTGTTTTTGGGAAAATACACTTAGTGAGGCTACAGTTAGGAGGCAGGTCAAGAGTGATTTCATAAATGTAATTAATGCTACTAATTTTTTTTGATTGCCGAATATAATGATAAAAAACGAAAAAACTGTTAATGTATTGTTAGTGACGACCTAACTGTATTGTTTGATTTGTTTTGAAGCTCAAAAAATCTTTTCAAAACCTAACGAAAGTCATGTTTTGTCCGCATTGCATTTCGTATCTTTAATACTGTTAATGCTTCAAAGCATTTGCGTTTATTTTCACTTCTTATTTTTTGTATGATGTATTCCTATTTACATATCAGAACGCCAACTCGGCAAGACAAGGAATCTCATATGTCTTCTAACTTCAAAATTTTATCACATGAAAGTATTTGATAACAAACACATTAAAAACGTGGCCTTTGTAGGAGCCCATCGCTCTGGAAAGACCACTTTGTCTGAAACCATGCTCTTTGAGGCTGGACTTATTAACAGACGTGGTACTGTAGAGCAACAAAATACCGTATCAGACTATCATGAATTTGAGCACCAACGTGGTGCTTCCGTTTTTGCGACGCCTTTGCATACAGAATGGCGTAACTATAAAATAAATATTATTGACACACCTGGATTAGATGATTTTATTGGTGAAATCATGTCGTCTATTCGTGTGGCTGACACCATTGTAACGGTTATAAATGCAAAACATGGAGCAGATATTGGTACAGAAATTATTTGGAATTACGTTGATCGTTATCATAAGCCAACTTTATTTGTTATCAATAAAATTGATAGTGAGAAAGCTAACTATGAGGCTAGTGTTAATAGTTTGAAAGAGCTCGTTGGTAATAATGCTGTTTTAATTCAATATCCAAAAAAGATTGATGGTGCACAATGTATTATTGATGTCCTTAAAATGAAATGTTACAAGTTCGGACCAGAAGGTGGTAAGCCAGAAAAGTTGCCAATTCCAGAGGATGAAATAGATTATGCCAATCAACTACATAATGAATTGGTAGAAAAAGCTGCTGAAAATGATGAAGCCTTAATGGAGCTTTATTTTGAAAAAGGAACCTTGAATGAAGACGAAATGCGACAAGGCATTAAACTCGGCATGTTGAACCATGATTTGTTCCCTGTATTTTGTGTATCAGCTTTAAATGATATGGGAACGGGTCGACTTATGGGCTTTATTGATAATGTGGCTCCAGCTGCTGCCGATTTAAAACCCGAACAAACCTTGGAAGGAGATTTAGTCTCTCCTAAAGTCGATGCCGATGCGTCTTTATTCATCTTCAAAACCATTTACCAACCAAACTTAGGACAGCTGACCTTCTTTAAGGTCATGTCTGGAGAAGTGCATGTTAACGATAAACTTTATAATACCAGAACAGGAGAACAAGAAAGCATCAATCAGCTCTTTATTATGGATGGGAAGGAAAAACATGCAGTTAATAAACTTACTGTAGGTGATATAGGAGCAACTACAAAATTAAAGTTCACAGATACTAATGACACTTTAGCTACTAAAGCTGAAAGTGGTACTATCAAACCGATTAAGTTTCCACAGCCAAGATTAGTAAAATCCGTGAGCGCCAATTCTTCTACAGAAGAAGAGCGATTAAGTGACGCCTTAAAGCGTATCCACAGCCAAGATTTAACGGTCGATATTAGCTATAATAATGAAACCAAACAAACCTTAGTTGGAACACAAGGAGAATTACATCTAGCGACAATTACTTGGATTTTGGAACATATCTATAATGTGGAACCAAAGTTTGAAACTCCAAAAATTTCCTATCGAGAAACCATTCAACGTAGTGCTACGGCTAATTACAGACATAAAAAGCAGAGTGGTGGTTCAGGTCAATTCGGACAAGTACATTTAAAAATTGAGCCATATTATGAAGGTATGCCAGAACCTGAAGGCTTTTCCATAAGAGGACGAGAAGAAATTGATTTGCCTTGGGAAGGTAAACTGGTCTTTTATAATTGCATCGTTGGTGGTGTGATTGATCAGCGTTATTTGCCTTCAATTATGAAAGGTATTTTGGAAGTCATGGAATCTGGACCATTGACTAACTCCTATATCAGAGATATCAGAGTTATGGTTTATGATGGTAAGATGCATGCTGTAGATTCCAATGATATTTCATTTAAGATTGCTGGAGCACATGCCTTTAAGGAAGCCTTTTTAAATGCGAATCCAAAACTATTGGAACCAACAGAACTTATGTCGCTTCGGGTTCCGGAAGCTATGGTTGGAAATGTGATGACCGAATTACAAAGCCGTCGTGCTATCATTCAGGGAATCGATTCTGAAGCCCATTATCAAATTTTAAAGTGTGTGATTCCAACAGCTGAATTAAGTGATTTTTCAAGTCAGTTGCGTTCGGCCACTCAAGGTCGTGCGACCTATAGTGCAAAATTTGAAGGCTATAACGCCGTGCCAAACCACATTCAAAAAGAACTTATAGAAAAACAACAAACAATAACCGTATAAAAACTAAACGATATGCAAAGTAAAGTCATGTATTTAAGCGATTTGAGATTTAATGTTGAAACCTGGAAACGTGAGCTTCAGTTTCATTTCAATGAAATGGATACGTTTCAGGAAAAATTAGAGGAAATCGCAAGTAGAGAACAAGATCCAATGGTGATGATCAAATTGGAAAATTTCCAAAACCGCATTATGATTGAAAAAGATGCCATTTCAAAATTAAAACATCGTTGCCGAAATAAATTGGCAAACTTAAATCGTGTGGATTTGAATGAAAACATTACTGGGCGTTTCCAAAACGAACAACACACATTGAAAGAAGATATGCGTACTTATATTAAATTACATTATGACCTCAAAGAGGAGATGATGGATTATTTTTTAGAAGTACTCTAATTGGGTTTATTTTTTATGATTCGAAAAGCCACAGGTTTGAGGGACTTGTGGCTTTTTAATTATACATTCTCAATGCTAAGGTCGCATCTATAATGAATGGGTTGTCATTACCTTGTAGTAGTTTAATAGCGTTATTTCTGTCCATTTCTTCTTGGTCAACTGGATCATCTTGATGCCATTGTAAGAGTGTGGTTATCATGGCATCAAAGAAAGCTGTATCGGCATAAGAAAGATAGGTATTTTGATTTGTAGGATGGTAAATGGCGTAGAAATAAAAAATGGCTCTGGCGATATCTCCTTTTTTGTCTTCCCTAGGTTCAAAACTGCATTGCTGACTCGCTTGAAGCGTTGCATAAACAGCATCATTATCTTTTTCAGCATACTTATCAATATCTACTGTGGGAATGGTATTAAGCTCTTGATTGAGATAAAACCAAGACTCGGTATCAGTATCTACATTATCATTAAACGGACAATTACTACGTGAGGAATTCACTTCGATTCGGCATGGGAAAATATTGAACATATCGCTTCTTGCTGGTTCATCACCAGCTCCCATACTTTGTGGAAAGGCATGTTCGGTATTGATACCCATGTTCAAGGCATGTGTACTCGGATCAGGATCTGAAGAATAATCCATGATAATAGTAAACTCTGAATAGATGCCTTTGAGTTCTTGGGTACTTGAATTAACATCAATAGAACCATATAAAGCATCTCTAGCTGGTCCGTAACCAAGGGTTTGATCTGGTGTATAGTTATTTTGAATGCAGAGTAAAAATTCATTTAAGGTTGTAGCTGTCGGACAAATAAGTACAGTGGCATTGGTTGAAATAGCATGCCAACGTGTGCCATCAAAAACGTTTAATCTGTTGGTGTCTGTGTTGTAAATGACCAAGCCAGCACTTGAAGTACTAACTGAAATATTATCACGCTCAACACTGGTCATTCTAGGAGGTAAAACACCTTGAGACGTACTTGAAATATCAAGAGCAGCAGAGGCATCTGGATTAGAGGTATTAACACCAACTTGTGAATAGAGTTGAAGGCCCAACAACAAGAACACAGTCAAATATAAGGATGCATTCTTTCTCATAAGCTATTGGCGGATCCTTTTGTATTAGCATTGGCGTTGGAAGTCCATCCATTGGCATTGGTACGTTCAATAGAGCCATTAGCAGTTGTTGAGGAAGTTTCTGAAAGACCAATATCTGAGCTTGCCGTTCCGATCGCAATAGAAGTTGCAGCTGTAAAAGCGCCTTCATAGCTAATGAATTCAATTAAACCGGATGGACCACTTAAAGCAATGCCATCTGGTGCACCATTTTGAATGGACACATCCCAAACATAATAACAATTGGAGCCATCACAAGTTTGGGTCATGTTATCCAGAGTTTCTGAATTGTAATCCGTTTGGTCTGTCCCATTGTATAAGACAACACTGTACAATGACAAATCACTAGGCTGATTGGCTAGATTTTCGGTAATTCTAATTTCAATAAATTCGTTGACATCGGTTCCAGAATTATCATAATGAAACTCATTGATTCTAGCAACGTTAGAGGTACTTCCAACAGGACCATTATAACTGCTTTTTACTTCAGAACCAACCAAGGCTCCTGTTTGCGCTACAGGAGTAACTCCAAAAGATAGATATTTACCATTATCGGTTGCAGTAATGGTATAATTTAAATTGGTTTCAGAAGTTATTTGTGTTTCATTGGTTCCTGAAGCATCATCAGCACGATACCATTGAAATAAGGACGTGCCTTCCAAATCTCCTTCATTGTCTACATAATCATAAGTTCCTGTAATGGTATTACCAATACTGAAAGTGCCACTTATGTTTAGATTAGTAGCTACAGGAACTGTGTTTGTAGTTGGACAATAAATGTTTTCCCATTCCGTCCCATTATATACCTGAAGGCATTGTTGAGATCCTTCAATAAGATAAATCAGTAATCCAGTAGCTGGATTGGTAATGCTGTTTCGCTGTGATAAATTCATTCGAGGTAATAGCAAACCACCTTCTGTAGAACTAATATCCAATATAGCAGAAGGATCTGGTGTTGAAGTTCCAATTCCGACTTGGGCATAAGAGAATTGAACGAATAGAAATACGAAAACTAAATACTTATTCAAACGTAAAAGGGATTACGAGCAAATATAAATAGACAGGTGTTTTTAAGAATAACGAGCAGTTTATCTGAGCAGAAAATCCGATGAATCGTTAGCGTATAGAACATAGTCTACGGAATCAAAAATAAAAAAGGCCATTTAAAAAATGACCTTTCAAAATAGATGATGATATGATGTTTTAGCACCCTAAAATTCCATAAGAAATGACCAATTCCTGATCGACATTTTCATTGTTGCTATTTTTTGCAGGAATCCATTTACCAGGAGTGGATTCAATAAGTTTCATCATGGTTTGGTCAATATCAGCGTAGCCTGAAGTGCTATCTAATCTGACATTTTTGATCGTTCCATTTTTTGAAACTGTAAAGAATAGTTTTGCAGCTTTAAGATCATGCTTACTAGTATTAGCAGTAAGATGCAGACTATTTTGCTTTAAATAGGAGAGAAGTGCCTCATCACCTTCAGCATATTTGGCTTGTGTTTCAGGAACTATGGTCATGTGAGGTGATCGATAATTGTGTTGTAATTTCCCTGTTTCAGGATTCTTTTCCTCATAATCGACACGGAACGCGAAATTGGTTGAAAATCCAGCCGTTTTTAAAAATGCTTTTTGTGCTTCGTTAAAACTCATTGTGGAACCGAAGATACTTTCTTCTGTATATTGTTCATCAACAAAATAACTCAGTTTTGTCGATTGTATACTGACAATGTCTTTCATAACGTCTTCATCAATAAAGGAAGCAATAGTTGTGGCTTTATCGATTTCAGATTTGGTAATTGGAGAAAAACGTGTGCCCACGTGATAAGCAAAATCAGGATTGGCTTCAGGAATTACCATATTCTGGTCTAAATTTGCCAAGGTATCATTGGAAGGATTTGATACCGATTCGGTTGTTGTGTTGAAATAAACCAAGCTACCAACAGTAATGGTGAAAATTACGGTTGCGATAATAAGTGTTTGTTTTTTCATGATGAATAGATTTTTTGATTCAGATGCTAAACTAAAGGCATAATCCATTCAGAGTGTCAAACCGATGTCAAAAAAGTGTCAAAAGTTTGTCAATAAAGCAATTTTAATAAGTAATTAATTGATTTTCAGTTGTTTTAAACTAAAAACGATGAAATCAAAAATCGCATGAAAATGGAGACTTTAAGCTAAAATTTTAGATAAATGTATCGTCCTTAGTCTGATTTGAGGTCGTCGGATCATCGGTATACGGTGTTTTTTCCAGTCCTGCAGAATCTACACCAGTAAATTTCAATATTTCATTGTAACTGGTGATGTGTTCAATACGATTTTCTTCCATGACAATGGCGCCTTTCAAGGCTTCAGGATTATTGGCCAGAATCTTAACGAGACTTTCCTCGGAATAGTCTGTAGTGGCGTTAAACTCCTTAATCCAATTGGAATGCATCAAATCCTTTAAACTCACACCTAAGCGTATGGCAATATCATGCCATTGGGTGTCTGTAGGCATGGTTTTAGTGATATCGATAGATAATACTTTCTTTTCTAATGATTTTAAATAGACATCTAATTGCTTTGTAAAGGAAGTCTCTCCAGCATAGATACAAATAAGTTGATTTGTTGGTGTGTTAAACATCATATCGTCCATAATAATTGCTTAAGTATACAATCTATACTATTTATGGAAACATCCAAAGACTTTAATAGTATTTTAAGAGGTTTTGTATGAATCCTTACTCTTTAATAAATCGTTTTACCTCTACAGAATCGGCATTGTAGATTTTTATGAAGTACATTCCTGTATCCAAAAATTTTAAATCCATTGCAGTTATTGTTGCCTCAAGTTGTTGTTTATAGATGGTTTTTCCTGAAAGATCAAAGATGTCTATTTGGAAATCATTGCCAAGCGCATTGCTATCAATGTAAATTATATCCTGAACAGGATTCGGATAGATTTTAAAAGTATCTATGTTATTTTCAGCTAAGCTCAAAGTACAAGCTTCACCCCAATTAGGTTTGTATTCTTCCAATAACGGACAAGCAAACGAAAATGCTCCAGGTTCGATAGGGAACTGCTCAACACACCAACCCGAAATATCCTGATTAAACGGACTGTTGGAAAACATCGCATCCATTAATGTGACACTACTAACATCCCAATCACCAATAGGTTGATTGAACAGGCTTCCGCTGGCAAACATGCCTTCCATTCGGGTTACGTTACTGACATCCCAATCGTTTAAGGCTTGGTTGTACACAGAGCTTAAAAACATAGAACCCATGTGCGTCACATTGCTCACATCCCAATCATTGAGTGATTGGTCAAAACTTCCAGAACCTAGAAACATGTATTGCATGTCTATGACACTGCTCACATCCCAATTATTCAAAGGCTGATTAAAATCAGAGGCGTGTGAAAACATGGCTTCCATCCAGATGACATTACTAACATCCCATGGGTTAAGTGGTTGATTGAAATCGGATGTGCCTCCAAACATGTCTGACATATCTACCACATTGGAAACGTCCCACATACTAATATCCTGATTAAAATCGACTGCTCTATAAAACATAGAGCTCATATCATAAACATTGGAAACATTCCAATTGTTCAAAGGTTGGTTAAATCCATAACAGACTTCAAACATATGTGACATATTATTAACGTTAGACACATCCCAGTTGTTGAGCGGCATATTGAATTCACTGTTGGGCCAGTTTATCGCACTTGCCATCCTGAACATGTGACTCATACTGGTTACACTTGAAACGTCCCACAGGCTAATATCCTGATTAAAATCTGCTGCGCGACTGAACATATAACTCATCGTTGTCACATTAGACACATCCCATCCGCCAATATCTTGATTAAAAACCCTTGCACATTCAAACATGTGACTCATATTCGTTACACTCGACACGTCCCAAGTTGTTATGTTTCCATTGAATGCGGAATAGGGAGGATCAACGTCAAAATCAACATAGAACAAGTAGGACATGTTTGTAACGTTTGCCACATTCCAATACTGAAGATCTTGATTGAAATCATATGCATTATAGAATAGGCCTTCCATAGTGCTTACATTAGACACATCCCAAGTGGAGATATCCTGATTGAAATTGGTTCGATTTTGAAATACATACGACAAATCCTGAATAGCAGTCGTACAGGTTAGTGCAATTTCGGGATCGTTGACATCATTTTCAATAAGCTCTAACAATTGCGAACGACTTCTTTTAGTAAAGGTCATTTGTTGGCCATTAATCGTAACGGTTCCAGAATCACCAATATTGGCATTCACACATAAACAGGTCACACCATTGGCATCTACTTCAAAAACAGGATTGACAAAGGTGCCATGCGAAAAAGGCCCTAAAACGGTACTTGTATTGGTTGCTGTGCAAGCCGTCCAAATATAGAAATCATACATAGTATCGGCTTGTAAGTTATCGATGGTCCATTGATCAGCAGAAATATCACTAATGGTTTGTCCGCTACCCAATGTAAATCCTTGAACACCATATTCTATGGTATAAGAACTATCGTTATTTTGGGTATCGCTGGTGTCTGTCCATTGCATATCGATAGAGGAGGCCGTCACGTTTGAAAAGGAAATATTTTCTGGTGGCTCACAAGCTCTATACATTCTAAAAGAGGATAGGAATGGACCACCACAAGAGCCTTGCGGATCTTCGATATAATTAATGATAAATTCGTTATCATCATTTAAGTCATACGTTGTAGACTCTGCCACAGTTGTACCAGCAAAGAGTAGAGACGGACCAGAGCAAGTGAGGTTTGTATTGATATCTGTCATTTGAATGATACCACAATCTAAATTCAATTCGACCGTCACCTCGTTAAAGACAAATAGGGGAAGTACTTGTATTTGAAAGGTTCGCGTATTTCCATTTGCAGACACCATATACGTGCCAGGCTCAAAATTATTCGTGCCATTTGAAGGTCCTGTGGTAGCGTTGTAATCTTCAATGACGTATTCACCAATCATAAAAGTTGCAGGCACATCACAATTGACTTCGGGATTGGTTTGCGCTAATGTAATCGTTGCACATAAAATGAATGGAATTATAAAATTAAGTTTTGAGAATAGGCTTTGCATTGAAAAGGCTTTGGTGGTAAAATTAGAATTTAATTGTGAAAGATAGGGTTTTTAAAAAACTATTATGCTATTGATACTAGAAGAAATGACCTTATATAATTTACAAATAAACATCTCATTATCTATTGTTTAGAATTTACCCATTATTGGGTATGTTTTGACATAAGCCAAATTCATATCATTATTTATTGTATAAACAAACCGAAAAATTATGAAAAGATTTTGCTTATTTTTTTTGATTTCAAGTTCTCTGTTTTCACAGAACATAGACCAATCTGATTCTAATGTAAATAAGAATAAGATTGACGAAAATACTTTCAAATTAAATGCTTTTGAAATTAATTACGAAGACCTAAATACTTTTTCTGAAGAAGAGGAAGGAAAAAGACAGAATCTATTTTCTACTCCAACAAATGGACCAAATCAATTTCATATTGATTTTGTTGGTACAGCAAATTTACAACAAAATATAAATGAAGCTAATGAAGATCTTCAAGGATCTGCTGGTTTGGGCGTTATTTTTGAACGATACTTTCTTAAGTGGACGAATGATGAAGATTCAGACTATCGTATACTTAAAGAGGGTTATGAAAATAGATTAGTTGAAAGTTTAGATATGGAGGCTTATATTAATGTTGCTTCTAGTATTGATTCACTAACTGCAGAAGTTGATTCAGGACAAGTAACCAATCAACGGTTATTTGGTTCTTATCTTCTTAATCCTGTTAGTACAAAACAATCGATATTCATAAACACCAATGTTTTTTTTAACTATTATAAACCAGGCTGGTTCACAAAAATAGTTAGTGGTGCTAATGTAAGGGTAAATGCCTCAAACATGCTATGGAATATTAATGATGGCACAAATAATATAAGTAGATATGCTGGTGCTATAAGCTTTAGAGCTGGTATATTTCATGAGTTTCTTCCAAACAATAAAATAAGAGATGAAAAAAACAAAAGGAAGTATAGCGTGAGACTTGGACTTCATTATAGTTCAAGACATATTACAGGAGATATATCTTCAAAAAGTAATGATTTATTGCGCGAACAGATCTTAGGTACAAAAAACAAAAATTTTAGCGGATTTGAACCTTCATTTGGCTTTAGATTAAATAATATAATTGCTGAGTTTACGATGCCGAGTATTAGAGGTTCTTCAAGAAGTGACATTGAAGGTTTAACAGACACCCAATTTATGTTTTCTATACGTTTCGTGGGAGGTTTTAGTCTCGCTATTAATGGCAATGACTCTAATAATGACGAAGATGAAGATGATAATTAACTAGCAATCATAATCCAGTTGTTATAATGAAATCATAAGACAGTTTCATATTACGGTTTTTGTTTGAGATGCTGAAACAAGTTCAGCATGACGAATTTCATCAATGCTTGAGAATCCCGTATTATAAAATTTCTGGAGGTTAGTCCGTTATAAAGAAATTATAAGACCTGTTTTTTAGCGGTTTTTGTTTGAGATAGTGAAACAAGTTCAGCATGACGTTTAGATTATATGTGTGAGATATTTTGCTTTCTAAAATAAATTCATAATTGCTTGACATAATATTGATCGATATAATTCGCTTACACGAAGTTATATCTGATATTATATCAAATAGCTCAATTCTGAGCTATTACGCAATTATTGTATTTGTTCTATAATTTATATTATGTAAAATAGAAATATTTGTTTCTCAGAGCCCATTCCCTCATTATTAAAAGCTTTAATCTAAAACATCAGAATAACAGCCTGTGCATTTCATCGAAAAATAAAAGAATAACTTTCATTTTAAAAATCAAATCCTAAATTTGAGATACCCAAATTACCAACTATTAAACCTAACCTACAATGAAACCTACCACCAATTCACGTTCCGTTTCGAAGAAATCCCGTTTGCAATTACTGCATCAGTATTATGTATATACTGGCTTTTACAGTTTTATATGGAATGCTGTCAAAAAAGTTCTTCCGTACGTTGTCGTTTGTGTTCTAGCCATAGTTACAATCAACCAGTTTTTTGATATCAATGCGGCTTTAGTACGTCTTACAGCGATTTTACCTGTATATGGTGTCTTGGGTTTCTTCTTTTTGTCTGAAACCATTTTTGGACTTGTACCTCCTGAAATGTTTATTGCCTGGTCTGGAAAATTATCATCGCCTTGGATGTTTTTGAGCATTCTAGCCGTTTTATCCTATGCTGGTGGTTTGATGTCTTATTGGTTAGGCCAATTATGCACAAAGATTCCTGCCATGCATCGTTATATGGAAGTTAAAATGAAGAAACAGCTTCAAAATTCAAAAAAATGGGGCGGATTTCTAATTGTCGTCGGTGCTTTACTCCCTTTGCCTTTTGCCGTGTCTTGTATGACAGCTGGTGTTATTAAATATCCGTTCAGTCGTGTGATGTATTACGGTTCCCTAAGAGTGTTGCGTATTTTTGGTTACGGCATCGTGATTTTTAACGTGATTTAATCTTTTACAAAATACATTTTTAATTGTCCACGATTCTTAACCTCTAATTCGCCACGATACTCACATTCAAAGTCATCTTTGATCAGTTGATATGTGCTTTCTGAAATATTGATGCGTCCTGGTTCCGAATTGGTTTCCATGCGTGAGGCTACATTTACGGTATCACCCCAAATGTCATAGGCAAACTTTTTAGTGCCTACGACTCCTGCCACTACAGATCCTGTATTGATACCAATACGAATATCGAACGCAGCGGTTGTATCCTCGTCATGTTGCACCTGTTTTACAAAAGCAATCATTTCTCTAGCAGCCAAGATCATTTTATGGGCTTGATTGGTATCGTCTAAACTTAAACCACCTGCTGCCATATACGCATCTCCAATGGTTTTTATTTTCTCTAACCCGTATTTTTCCATGATGAGATCAAACTTGGAAAAGTAATGGTCTATGGTTTCTACCAATTGCTCTGGCAATAAATTCTCGGCATAACTCGTAAAACCTTTAAAATCTGAGAACAATACCGTGACTTTCGGATATTTTTTGGCTTTGACCTTACCTTTATCTTTTAATTCTTGAGCGGTTTCTTCGGGTAAAATATTCAATAGTAATTTGTCGGAACGCTGCTTCTCCTCTGCAATAGCCTTGTGTGCTGTTTTTATGATTTTATTGGTTTTGAACAAACTAAATGCCAAAAGTGCTATTAGTAATGAGACACCTACTGTGGACCACAGAATGATGCGCTGCGTTTTTCGTTTTTCTCGTTCAAGTTCAGCTTCTTTCTCCGCTTTACTTGTAAGCGCATTACTTATTTTTTGAACACCTTGAATGTTTCTTACACTATCTCTATAAATGATATGGGTTTGATAATACTGAAAAGCTTTGTCATAATTACCGGAAGCTTCGTGAAGTTGGGATAATTTCAGATTGGCATCACTGATTTGCTCTTTGAGTCCATAAACTTCAGCCAATTCAAGACTTCTTTCGGCATATTTGAAGGCGAGTTCAAAATTGCCCTTTTCAGCATAAATATCAGCCAAATATGTTAAATATACAGACATTGGGTAAAAGTCTTTCAACTCTTCCAAGATATGCATTGCCTTGTTGATGTCATCTTCAGCTAGCTCATCCTTACCTTGTTCGGCGTGAACAATGCCTATATTTCCATAATTATACGCCAATCCGAGTTTATGATTCAAGCCTTCATAAAGTTCACTCGATTCCTCGAAATGCTCTAAGGCTTTGTCATAGTTTTTGGTCGTGATTAGCCAATCGCCACAATTAAGCAATGCAATCGCTAAATTTAAATTGTCCTTTTCTTTTCTTAGTAATGCTATCCCCTTTTCATAATACCTCCCAGCACTTTCATGGTTTTCCATCACAGCATAGGTATCTGCTATGGCAATTTGCAAAAAACTGATAGAACGCTTGTCTTTTGCTTTTTCTGCATAGTCTAAACTTTTTAAAAAAGCTTCAATAGCTTCGGAGTTATATCCTTTGGAAAGCATGGCATTGCCTCTTGCTAGATGTCCATAGGTATATGCTTGAGAAACAATACTTTTCTTATCAAAGCTTTCCGCCTTATCAATTAAAATATCAGCATAAACTAAAATAGAATCTGGGTTGGTTTCATTTTCAGTTATTAAGGTCAGAATTTTAGACTCTGATATATCATAAGCCCCTTCCCTATATTGTTGTTTCAGACTATCTGCCCTATCCTGATCTTGGGCAGACATTAGAAAACAAAAGAAAAGAAAAATAGAAAGTACTTTAAAATGTTGATGCATTAAAGATTTAATAAGGATTTATAGAACCATCACCTTTTACCTTCATTCTAGGATCGATGGTATAACTATTTGGATTAAATGGAATGTCTTTAACATCATGCCAAATATTTTTACTGTAATTACTCATGTATTTGATGTTTTCTTTTGAATACACAATGCATCCGAGGGCATTATTGCCAGAAATACCTTCAATGATAAAAGGTGCTGGTCCAACGGGATGCCATTTATTGTCAATGTAGTTATTCATGTAAGAAATTTGTGTTCCTGAATAAATAATCGGTCCAGTAGGATTCTGTCCTGAAATACCTTCAATGTCAAATGGTGCAGGTTCAACCTCAGTCCAATTATTTTTGTTATAATCTGAAATAACCACAACTCTGTTTCCAGCATATCCTATGATTCCATTTCTATTATCGCCCGTAATACCATCAAGTTCAAATGGTGCCGCTCCGATTTCATGCCATTTGTTTTCAGCGTAACTATTCATATAGGCAACTCGCTTGCCATTGAAAATAACGGGTCCACTAAGGTTGTCTCCTGCAATACCTTGAATAACAAAAGGAGCCATAGCAACAGTAGCCCATTCAGCTGTTTGGTTATAATTCATATGTACTACAGTTTGACCTCTATACGCAATAACGCCATAGTTGTTTTCACCACAAATACCCTCTACATCAATTGGTGCAGACTTAATTTCATTCCAGGAATTAACATTATAATTATTCATATAGGCTATCTGTCTTCCTACAAAAGTAATGGGTCCCTTTTGATTATTTCCAGCAATACCTCGAAATCCAGATAAGCCAATGGTGATACTGTAAGGTTCAGAATCACCAATTTTGATAGAATCATCATTTTTTACATGTGCTGAATAAGTATTGGATAGTATTCCTCGCTTTGGGTGTTCAATCAAATCAAAACCAAATTCTTTTTTAATATTTTGAATGACTATAGGTGAACTTCCGTTTTTAGCTTTAACCAACCAACTGATGTTTTGGTTTTTAAAAATGCTGGTCACATAACTTTCTGGATCTCCTGGAATTTCAGAAGGATCTCCTACATTATCTGTAAATACTACAGCAGAATTTTTTTTGGATTCAGAAATATTATCTGTATCCACGGTTAGGGTTACAATAGCGTCTTGTGCACTCATGATTTTATGTTTAGTTGGTTAATAGCAAACTCAAAACATAAGAACGGAAATCTGCAAGCAGTTTTGAGTAAAGTAGTGTCTCAAAACTAGGCTTTAGTAAATGTGGGATGACCAAAACAAGAAAGCGTTCTGTACAAGTGAGGTAATATAAAGCTACATCTTATTATTGTAATATGCAAATTAACCCAGCGTCGGTAAGATAGCATATGGGAATGTGCAAAAAAAGAAATATCAACAATTTGCCGTTAATAACTTAAACATTCCTTTAACATCTATAAGGTGTTTTGCTCACGTATATATGTCATAACCAAAACCTAAAAAACATATGATTAAACGAATCTCACTGATTGTTGTATCTGCATTATTATTGACTGCTTGTGTTTCAAAAAAGAAATACATGGCGTTAGAACAAGATAATGGAGAGTTAAAAAGTGAATTGAACAAAACCAAAGTCGAGAAAGAAGAACTCGAGGCTAAATTTGCCGCTATCCAGCAACGTGTTGACCAATACAATGCTAAAATCAACTCGCTTACCGAAGACAATAACACCAAACTTGTGCAAACCGATGGTGTTGTGATTTCTGAAAAACAAAAGGAAATGATGCGTGAAACACTTAAAAGTGTACCTCCTGCGTATTTAGCAACTGCCAAAACCTTAAAAGATAGTATGAACTTGGCGCTTCAATTTAATTTGAAGAAATCAATGGATAACATTGAAGAAGATGAAGATATCAATGTCAATATAGAGGAAACCGTAGTCATGATCTCTATTTCCGATAAGATGTTATTCGACTTCGGAAGCTATAGAGTAAGTGATAAGGCAAGTGCTATCCTTCAGAAAATTGCTGATGTGGTCAATTCTGAAGAAAGCCTAGATATTATGGTGGAAGGCCATACCGATAATAAAACAATGAAGCCTTCCGCAGCTGTAAAAGACAACTGGGATTTAAGTGTACTTCGTGCGACTTCTGTTGTTAAAAAATTACAAGAAGACCACGGCGTTGCTCCAGAAAAATTAATAGCTGCTGGACGTAGCTTTTATCAGCCATTAGCAGACAATGACACTAAAGAAAATCGTGCTAAAAATCGTAGAACACGAATCGTGATTTTACCAAATATTGACAAGTTTTTTGCTATGATGGCATCAAATGAGTAAAACTTAGCCTTACATTATGGTTAATTAATCCATGAAAGACTACTGTTAACGCAGTAGTCTTTTTTTTATGCTCTTCTAGTCTATTCTATTAGCTTTTTATCGATGTTGGTTCAACTTTATTTCCTGTAATCAAAAACTTTTCTATTTTTGGGTAAACAACCTTTAACCTGCTGGCTTACAATGAAAAAAATTACACTTCTACTCTGTAGCGTTCTTTTCGGTTTTAACTGTATAGTTTCTGGTCAAGAGTCCATTGCTCGTCAGTGGAATGAAGTTCTTTTAGATGGTATCCGTTCCGATTTCGCACGACCAACCGTTCATGCCCGAAATTTATTTCATAGTTCTGTATTAATGTACGACGCTTGGGCAGTTTTTGATAGTCAAGCGGAAACTGTTTTTTTGGGTAAAACATTCAATGACTACACTTGTGCTTTTAGTGGTATTGCAGCACCTACA
This sequence comes from Psychroserpens sp. XS_ASV72, assembly GCF_041224425.1. Taxonomy (NCBI): domain Bacteria; kingdom Pseudomonadati; phylum Bacteroidota; class Flavobacteriia; order Flavobacteriales; family Flavobacteriaceae; genus Psychroserpens; species Psychroserpens sp. XS_ASV72. Next base: position 107,613 of record NZ_JBGFGL010000077.1, read on the forward strand.
GATATTGATGCAGCGCGTCATGAGGTCATGAGTTATGCTATGTATAGATTACTCAACCATAGATTTCAAAATGCACCAGGTGTGGTTGTGATAACACAAGAAATTGAAGACCATTTTACAAGTTTTGGGTATGATCCAAATATGACTTCTACCGATTACAGTACTGGCTCTTATGCAGCTTTAGGTAATTACATGGCTTCTGAAATGATTGCCTTTGGATTACAGGACAATAGCAATGAACAGTTTAATTATGCCAACAATTATTATACACCTGATAACTTTCCTCTGATACTAGATCTTTATCAAGATAATACCAATATTGATCCCAATAAATGGCAACCTTTGGCTTTTGATGTGTTTATCGATCAAAGCGGTAACCCTCTACCCTTAAGCACACCTGCGTTTTTAAGTCCGGAATGGGGAGCTGTCAAGCCATTTTGTTTGACGACAGATGATTTAGATATTCTAAATGATGGTTTTGATAGTTATGTCTACAACGATCCAGGTCCACCTCCTTACATTCAAAACTCGAATGAAGATGGTATAGATGATCCTTACAAATGGTATTTCTCACTCGTTGCAGCATGGTCGTCTCATTTAGATCCTAATGATCCAACAATGATTGATATTTCTCCTGGTGCAAAAGGAAACTTTCCATTGGAAGATTTACCTGAAACCTTCGAAGAGTACAAAGACTTTTATGACATGATGAATGGTGGCGATGCAAGTACAGGTCACGCTTTAAATCCGTCAACAGGACTACCATATGCTCCTAACATTGTAAAACGTGCCGATTATGCGCGTGTTTTGGCTGAGTTTTGGGCAGATGGACCAGATTCAGAAACACCACCTGGACATTGGTTTACCATTTTGAATTATGTGAATGACCATCCAGAGTTGGTTAAAAAAATTGGCGGACAAGGACCTACGGTTTCTGATCTGGAATGGGATGTGAAAGCCTATTTGGTACTTGGTGGAGCCATGCATGATGTGGCGATTACCACTTGGGGAATCAAAGGATATTACGATTATATTCGTCCGATTTCAGCCATTCGTTACATGGCAGGAAAAGGCCAGAGCTCTAATGCCTCTTTGCCAAATTATGATCCGCATGGTTTGCCATTGATTCCAGGATTAATAGAATTGGTACAACCTGGAGAGGAACTGGCTGGTGGTTCTAATGAAAATGTAGGAAGAGTAAAAATATATGCTTGGCGTGGACCAGACTTTATAAATGATCCAGAAACTGATATTGCTGGTGTTGATTGGATTTTAGGGGAGCATTGGTGGCCTTATCAACGTGCTACATTTGTCACACCGCCTTTTGCAGGATATCTTTCAGGACACTCCACTTTTTCAAGAGCTGCTGCTGAAGTGTTGACACGATTAACAGGCGATCGCTTTTTTCCTGGAGGTATGGGAACTTTCGATTTTGCGCAAAATGACTATCTATTTTTTGAGGTAGGACCTTCAGAAAGCATGACCTTACAATGGGCAACCTATCAAGATGCGTCAGACCAAACTAGTTTGTCTAGAATTTGGGGAGGTATCCATCCGCCTATTGATGATATTCGCGGACGTATCATTGGTGATAAAATAGGCAATGAAGCCTTTGATCTAGCTGTTCACTATTTTGAAGATACCTTAAATACTCCTAATGTAACTCTAGAAGAAAGCATAAGCTTTTACCCTGTTCCATTTACTGATGTACTTTCGATTTCGAATCCTAAAGGACTCAGATTTAATATGAGGCTTTTTGGAATGGATGGAAAGGAAGTCTATACTTCAAAAGTCTTAGATCACAATGTAAAATTACAGCTAACAGCTTTACAATCTGGATTGTATTTTGCCCAAGTTACAGATGAGTATGACCAAATTCTTTTCGTTAAAAAAGTGGTAAAAAACTAGATAAACCATATTCTATAAGGTACTTTTGCAATCAAATAAGTTCCTTATGTTTTCACTGTTTAATAGTTTTAAAATTGTGGCTTTTTTAGAAGGGGTATCTTACATTTTATTGTTGTTTGTCGCCGTGCCAATTAAGTATTTAGCTGGTGATCCACAATATGTTAAATGGTTGGGAATGCCACATGGTATCTTGTTCTTGGCTTATATTGTTTTGGCCTTGATGTTGGCTTCTGAATTAAAGTGGCCAAGACGTACACTTGTCATTGTTTTACTCGCCTCAATTATTCCATTTGGAACTTTTTACGTGGATAGAACCTATTTGAAAAGCAAATCATAAATGAGTGAATTTCAGCATTTCTTTTACGATTATTTTATAGGCTTAGGATGGTCTGAAGTAATGTCAAAGTACTTGAACATGTTATGTATGTTCATCATCTTGGTCATCATCTTGTTTATTGCCGATCGCTTAACGCGACGTTTAATTATTCGGTTTTTTTCAGCGTTTTCAGAACGCACCAAAACCAATTTCGATAATTTATTGGTCAGTCATCGTGCACCAAGACGTATTGCACATTTAGTGCCTTTGGTGTTGACCATCAATTTATTTCCATTGGTGTTTCATGATTTTCCACATTTTGAGACCTATATTTTGATGCTTCTCAAAGTTTATGGAATCATCCTTACAATATGGATTATTAGAAGTGTTCTCAAAACATTCGAATCCTATTTTAAAACCTTACCTCGTTTAAAGGATAAACCTATAGATAGCTACATACAAGTTACCATGTTGTTTATCTGGATTATTGGTATTGCCTCTATTTTGGCAATTCTGATAGATCTATCGTTTATAAAATTCTTTACCACTCTTGGTGCTGCTTCGGCTATACTACTACTTATTTTTAAGGATACCATTCTTGGATTTGTAGCCAGTATACAAGTAGCCATTAACGATAGCGTTCGAATTGGTGATTGGATTACCATGGAGAAATATGGGGCTGATGGTAGTGTGATCGAAATCAACCTTTCTACGGTTCAGGTTCAGAATTTTGACATGACGATTACTAATATTCCAACCTATGCCTTGATTTCAGATTCTTATAAGAACTGGAGAGGAATGCAATCTTCAGGAGGAAGACGTATCAAGCGTTCTATTTTGCTTAAAGCTAAAAGTATTAAGTATTTAAGCGACGATGATATTGAACATCTTAAAGGGATTCAATTGATTAAAGAGTATCTCGAATCACGTCAAAAAGATATTAAAACCTATAATACTGAACACAATGCTGACAAATCGGTTTTGATCAATGGACGAAATCTCACTAATGTTGGTGTCTTTAGAAAATACATGCAGACCTATGTTGAAAGACATTCTGCCGTGAATAAGGAGATGACCATTATGGTTCGGCAATTGGAGCCAACACCTGAAGGATTACCATTGGAAATTTACTGTTTCAGTAGTGATAAGCGTTGGGAAAATTATGAGTATATCATGGCAGATATTTTTGATCATGCCTTAGCAGCAGTAAGCTATTTCGATTTGGAAGTCTTTGAATATCCAACCAAGTTTAAGGATAGCAATCAGTAGTCTACTCCTCCTCTAACCTATCTTTTACAAATTCGATTTCGGTTTTACCATGTGCTTTTGGCTTTCCATCAGGACCCAAATTGACCATGATGATTTTATCGACCGTTAAAATGGTTTCCCTCGTCATTTTGTTGCGTACTTCCGATTTTAAGGTCAATGACGATTTACCGAACTTAATAACTTCAATACCGATTTCAACAATATCACCTTGTTTGGCTGAGGACATAAAATTGATTTCAGACATGTATTTGGTCACTACTTTTGAATTTTCCAATTGAATAACGGTATATAGCGCTACCTCTTCATCAATCCAAGCTAAAAGCTTTCCTCCAAATAAAGTTTGGTTCGGGTTTAAATCTTCGGGTTTTACCCATTTACGTGTGTGAAATCTCATAAAAATGTTTTTATAGAATCGAATTTATTAACAAAAGTAGGAAGTTCTCGTTAATCTTTTTCTAAACTTTTCTTAAACCATTAACAGTCAATTGCTTTCCAAATTATCTTTAAAAGACTAAAATCAATCAAAATGAATCACTTAATGACATTAATTGCAAGTCTCATCGTCATGATGCATTCTTGCATACAATCGCAAGACCCTAAAAAAAACACTTCCAAAACAGAGCCTAATACTAAGATCGTTGGTGGTCCATGTGAAGGCTGCGATGCAGCAACTGATTATGGAGACAAAGTATTAAATTGGACAGATACCATTAAAGGTTTTGATACTTCCAATAACAAAATCAAAATCAATGGAACTGTGTTTCGAAATGATGGACAAACGCCTGCAGAAGGCATAATTGTGTATGTATACCATACTGACCATACTGGTCGTTATCCTACAAAATCCACATCGACTGGCTTAGAGCGTCGTCATGGTTACATGCGTACTTGGTTAAGAACAGATGCTGATGGACGCTATGAATTTTATACCTCAAGACCTGCCTCCTATCCAAATTCCACAGTTCCACAACATATCCATGTGACCATTAAGGAACCAGGTTTGAACTCCTATTATATTGAAGATTTTTTCTTTGCTGATGATCCAAATCTTACATCAGATATCAAAAAAAGATCCAAACCTAGAGGTGGTTCAGGTGTCATTCAGTTAAAAGGTGATGGTACCATAAAAACAGCAACGCGTGATATCATTTTAGGATTACATATTCCTGATTATTAGAATAAAGTTCCTTCATCTTCATTAGGAATCTTAAGATTATAGCCTAGCTCAGAATTGAGCTTCTTGATAAAGTGCGCAGACAACAGTGGTGATTCTTTTTCTATATTTTGATGTATGAAAAAATCGATTTCCTTAATACCTTGATCTTTCCACTCTTTAAGTCTTTCGACCCATTCATCTAATCTTGAGTAATCACTCTTGTGATTGGCGCCAACATAACGTACAAAAGCAGTAGGATTGGTAAGTCGCATATGCATCAAATCCCTTCTGCCAGCTGTATCTACAATAACATTTGAAATATTGTGGGTTTCTAAAAGATCGTACAGTTGGTTAGCAACAGCCTTATCATTATACCAATTGGTATGTCTAAATTCAATAGCTAAAGGAACTTCTTTGGGCCATGATTCTACAAAATTCACTACTCTATCAAAATCCTTAGGTGCAAAATTGTTATGCATCTGTAAAAACACTGTACCAAGTTTTTCTTTTAGATTTAAGGCATTGTCTAAATAATGATTAACTACTTCGGTAACGCCATTTAAACGTTTCCAATGACTGATTTCCTGATTGAGCTTCGGAAAAAATTTAAATCCCTCAGGCGTTTTTTCATACCAGGTTGAGAATTGTTCCGCGGGAAAAATGCGATAAAACGTCGCATTTAATTCAATACTATTAAATTGGCTGGAATAATAGGTTAACTCGTCTTTAGTGCCTCTTGGATAAAACCCCTTTAAGTCAGCTTTGTTCCATTTGGCGCAGCCAACATATATTTCTGGAAGATTATCGTCCTTTACTTTATTTAAAACACGCGCTGTATCGATATGGTCTTGAGGTAAACTCAAATCATAGTCGCCAGGATTATCTACACTACCGAATTTCATTTGTTTGTTTTTATCAAAGTTACAGGAATATTTTTAAGAAAACTATTTGTTGATAACCTCGTTAACAAGATAATTGTCTGTGCAATTTGTAGCCTATCATAATTTATATTTTTAATAAAATTAAAGCCATGAATGATCGATCTACCAATTTAAAATCTATTCGTCCAAGTATACCTTCAGCAAAAGTAAATGCTAATATGACTTCAGATGAATGTTTTCAAAACGTGACCTTACGACCAATTATTAAAATGCAAAATCATTTATTGGTCATGGTATTTAGAAATTACATTGCAAAGCGCAAGAATGTCTTTTATGAGTTGTCATTAGCAAAGCAATTAGACTATATAGAAAATGCCATTCATAAGGATATGAAATTTAGAAATTCATTAAAAGGCATGATCATTGGCCAGTTTACTGTCGAAGAGTATGAATCGTATACTCAAAATTCATCTGCTTTAAACAAACGGATGATGAGCTTGGTAAAAGACCGATTGATTAGCAACATACAATTGTTTACGTTGCCATTGGCAAAAGCCATTTAAATGATGGATTCACCGTTGAGATTGGTAGTGAGTACATCGCTCATATAATCAAAGTATGGACGAACCGTTTTAAAGGCATTGTCAACTTCTTTTAGGAAATCATCTGAAGCAACTTCCTTATCTGAATATTTTTTGATAAATACATACTGTTTTTTTCTTATTAAGTCTATTGCAGGATGCTCTTTATCAAAATTTTTAGGAGCTGTCTTTAATTCTTCCCCTTGAAAATCACCCCAAACCGATTTGAATTTATTGTCGTTTATAATGTCTCTAATCTCCTCATCGTCTTGTTCAAATTCTTTTCTGATGCGAAGTAAGTCCTCTTTGTTTGGCTGCCAAAATCCGGTAGCAATAAACGATTCGTTATTAGGTTGAACATGAACATAATAACCACCTCGTAATTCTGGTTTTTTGCGATGGAAAGAACAGCCAAAATGTGTTTTATAAGGTTGTTTGTCTTTTGAAAACCGAACATCTCTATAAATACGGAACATTTTCATATTGTCAACATTATCGTGCTTTTTCAAATTTTCGAAAACTTGGGTATTAGCCAATTTGGCTTGAGTTTCCAATTGTTTAAAGGTCTTTTTGTGCTCATTGAACCACTCGCGATTGTTATTGTTGCCCAATTGCTTTAAAAAATCCAGAATATCCTTTGAGAATTTCACATTGCTCATGTCTTTGTATTTTCACCTAAAATTACAAAAAAAAGTCCCGATGAAAATCGGGACTCTTAATTATTAACTTAATATTAATTGTCGTCTACAACATCTTCTACTCCATCCTCTACATCTTCTGCTGCATCTTCTAAAGCGTCACCAGTGTCTTCGGCAGCTTCTTCGATTTTTTCACCAGTAGACTTTTGATCTCTACAGCTTGTAGTGGTTGTTATTAAACTTAAAGAAAATAAGGCTAGAAATATATATGATAACTTTTTCATTTTGAATGGGTTTTAATGGTTAATGTTTAATTTGATTTGTGATTATCGTTTAACCAAAGATTTGATTAATGATAGAACGAATAATACTAAAAATATAAAGAATAATATTTTAGCTATTCCTGCTGATGCTCCAGCAATTCCACCGAAACCTAAGATTCCAGCAATAATGGCAATAATTACAAATGTGATTGTCCAACGTAACATAATGTTTGTTTTTAAATTTAACGTTTAAAGTATCTGACTTTCAGTATACTATTTGGTAGGTAGCTTCAATAAATTTGAGCTCAGCATTAGTTGTTCATAAATACCTCTTCAAACTCAGCAGCATTAACTTTTAATTTGTTGTCAAACTGCAACGTTCTGATAGGGAAAGGAATATTTATGTCTTCTTTATCATAGGCTTTTTTGATTTCAATAATAGCTTTTGTCTTTGCTTTTAGTTTTTCTAGCATGTTTTCGGCATCAATCCAGAAACGGCATAAATAGTTAATCGAACTGCTTCCGAATTCGGTGTAGTAAAATTCTACATCCTCAGGCTTTTCTACTTGATCAAACGTGTTGGCTATAGTTTCTTTGGTCAAAGCTTCCACTTTTTCCAAATCAGATTCGTATCCAACACCACATTCAATAAATACACGCATTTTCGTGGTGAGCGAATAATTCTTCAGTGGATTTTCCAAAATCATTTTATTAGGAATTACCACCATATTATTATCTGCTTCCTTTAGCGTGAAATCCTTAAGGTTGATATCAATAATCTCACCTGAATACCCATTAGTCTCGACCCAATGCCCAATTTGGATTTTCTTTCTGAAAGAAATGACAATACCTGCAATGGTATTCGATAAGGTTCCTTGAAGGGCTAAACCAATTACTAAACCAGCAACACCAGCACCAGTCAATAACGAGGTTAGTGTTTTATTCAGGTTTAATATTCCCAAGGCTAGGAACAATCCTGCCATGACGACAATGACTGCACTTATTCTGGCAATGGTTCTACTTATTGAGGTTTGACTAACACGTTTAGAAGCTAATTTAAATGTGAATTTATTGACATATTTAGCTACAAAAAATGCTGTAATCAATACAAGGATTGCAAGTGCAAGATTTGGTAAATTTTGTATGATGGCATCTAACCAACCTAATAATTTGCTTACTAGGTTGCTAAATGCTTGATTGAGTTGTTCTTTCATAAGTTTTGTTTTTAAAAATTAATATTGAATTAAACTTAAATTACTTATGACTCGACCATACTGTTTTTTAGGGTTTCTGAGGTTTTTTTAGTCCATGCATTCAGCATCCAACTAACTTTTTCCAATTCTCTAATGTAGGCACCAATTAAATCGATTGTACCTTCATCTGAAGCTTCATCAGCTTTTTTCACAACTTCACTCATTTGCTGTAGCAAAATTTTATGGTCTTTCAATATCTCAAGTACCATATCCTTATCAGATTTTAAAGGCGATACTTCTTTGACCTTAGAGATTTCCAAATAATCGCTCAACTTACTCATTGGATGATGGCGAAGCGTTAGAATGCGCTCTGCAATTTCATCAATTTTAGTTCTAGCGTCAGTGTAAAGTTCTTCGAATTTGTTATGTAAGTCAAAGAAGTTTTCACCTAAGATGTTCCAGTGAAAATTTCTCAGCTTTTGGTAATAGATGTGATAGTTTGCCAGTAGCGTATTTAATTCAACAACCACTGGAATCAACTTTTCATCTTTCATATTTAAATAGCTCATGTTTATAGGTTTTTTTAATTAAAAATTCTATATATAAACTATGGCTATATGAGCGTTTGTCAAGTGATTTAACAGGCTTTAACTTCCTTAGGAAAAGTTTAACATAATTTATGTTAAAGCCATTTCTTCTTTCTAAAATAAATTAACATTAAAATGAATAAAACCACCATCACTCCTAAAAGTATGTGGTAGCTATATTTGTATTGTAGTTCTGGCATATAATTGAAGTTCATTCCGTATATACCAGCAATAAACGTAAGTGGAATAAAAATGGTAGCAATAATGGTCAGTACCTTCATGACTTCATTCATTTTATTACTGATAACGGTCATGTACATATCCATTAAACTCCAGACCATTTCACGATATAAGTCTATTGATTCGTTGACTTGTAGAATATGATCGTATAAATCCCTAAGGTACGTTTGAGACTTAGGATCAATAATTTGGTTTTCTGATTTTTCCAATCGGTTAATTACTTCACGTAAAGGAAAAACCGAACGTCTTATTTTTAAGACCTCTTGCTTTAGTTCTTGAATGCGATTTGGTGTCATTTCATTATCAGATTTGACCTCGAATATAACTGATTCAAGTTCTTCAATACGATCGCCTATAGATTCAATAACGTTTAGATAATTGTCGACTATGGCATCGAGGATCGTATACATAAGATAATCGGCACTTTGAGCTCTTATACGACCTTTTGAAGTTGCTATACGGTCTCTAAGGTCATCAAAAACATCACCATCGGCTTCTTGAAAAGTGAGAACATAATCTTGTCCGACTACCATACTTAAATGCTCATATTGCAGTTCTTCGTTGTCTTTAAAGTAGAGCATTTTGAAAACGATAAAAAGATAGTTTTCGAACTCCTCTATTTTAGGCCTTTGGTTGGTATTAACAATGTCTTCAAGGGTTAAAGCGTGAAGATTATAATGTTTTCCAAGTTTTTCAATATCTTCTATGTTGTTGAGTCCGTTAATGTTAATCCATGTAACCTGATCATTCCCTTTAAAATTAAAACCGTCTTCTACCTTATTGGAATCTATTTTGGTATAAGTGTCTGTTGAGTAATTTATAATTTCAACAACGGTTTCAAGAGCTTGCTTTTTACCTTTGTATGCCATTGTTCCTGGCGGTAAATTAGAAGCCTTAAAAGCTCTTTTCTTTCTTTTTTGTCTCATAGATGTATCATTATACCAAGCTAAATGTAACAAAACTTTTTGGTATAGAAAGACTGCATTGAACTATAAAATGTAACAATAAGGGTTTCTTTCTCATGAAATAGAAAAGTAATTATTTTGTTGTTTAAAAGTTGGTTTGCATATTCGTTTTATTTTCAGTAATATGCATTTTAATACACATAAAAAATTACATACATGGGAAGACCTCCAACGAAACCTATAAAATTCAGAGATGGATTTTATATTGAGATACGTAATAAAGGTAAGAATAACGGAATAAAACTTCATAGAGACACCAAAGAACAGATGTTAAGAACCATAAAGGAATACGAACAAACCAAAGATGTTATTATCTATGGTGAATCCAAAAATGGAAAATGGGTCAATAAAACACCTGTACTACATGTAGTGGAAGATTAAATTCCATTTAAAATACTTTAAAACCTCTTTTGCTTTTACATTATTTGTAATTTCAAGAGAGGTTTTTTTATGAAATCCTATTAATTTATCATAAATTGATCACTATTACTAACTAATTGATTTTATTATGACAGATTATTCAAATTCAAAACCATCTGTTTGGTTTTGGGTCATTTCAATAGTTGCGTTTATTTGGAATGGCATGGGTGTTTACCAGTACTTAATTAAAGCCTATAACACTGAGGGTTTTAGAAGCCAATACACAACCGAACAACTTGAAGTCATTGCTGGTGTACCAGCTTGGGCTACCGCAGCTTTTGCTATTGGCGTTTTTGGTGGCTTGATCGCCTCTGGATTTTTGTTGTTGAGGAATAAATTGGCAACCATCTTCTTTGTATTTTCATTATTAGGTGTTTTGGTACATGCGTATCACAATCATTTTGTGATTGATTCAGTCGCTATGATGGGCTCAACGGCAGCTGTATTTACAGGCATTGTTATTGTTGGTGCAGTACTATTATTATGGTATTCTAAGTATGCCACTCGAAAAGGATGGCTGCGATAGTTTTATGATTACATATTAGTAAATAGGTATTGGTTTTTACTGATACCTATTTTATTTGAATTTAAATCTTAGTTTTGTTTTAAAGCTTCATTTTATATACATATGACAATTTCAACATTCGATTGGATCATTATAATTTTCTTTTTGGCACTTTTCGCAGGCATAGGAATTTATGTTTCTAAACAAGCCGGTAAAGATTCCAAAGCTTTTTTTCTTTCTGGCAGGAATATGCCTTGGTGGTTGCTAGGTGTCAGTATGGTTGCAACTACATTTGCAGCAGATACACCCAATTTTGTGGCTGGTGTAATTCGTGAGGATGGTGTATTTGGAAATTGGATTTGGTGGAGTTTCTTATTGACCGGAATGCTTACAGTATTTTTTTATGCGCGATTGTGGCGTAAAAGTGGAATAACTACAGATTTAGAATTTTACGAATTACGTTATAGTGGAAAAAGTGCTGCTTTCCTTAGGGGATTTAGAGCGCTTTACTTAGGTGTCTTTTTCAATATTGTGATTATGGCCAATGTTTGTTTGGCTGCTATTAAAATTGGTCACGTCATGTTTGGTTTTACAACCTTTCAAACGTTGTTTATAGCTTCGGTCGTAACGGTTATTTATTCAACTTTAGGCGGACTTAAGGGTGTGCTTCTAACAGATTTCATTCAGTTTATTATTGCTATGGTCGGAAGTATTTGGGCCACGGTTCATATCGTAAAAATGCCAGAAATTGGCGGATTGTCAAAATTGCTTTCTGTTCCTGAAGTTGCTTCAAAAACGGATATGCTCCCAGATTTTTCTAATCCTGAATTATTAATTCCTTTACTTATTGTGCCATTAGCTGTGCAATGGTGGAGTGTTTGGTATCCTGGAGCTGAACCTGGTGGTGGTGGATATATTGCGCAGCGAATGTTAGCTGCTAAGGATGAGAACCATGCCACTTGGGCTGTGTTGTTCTTTAATTTTGCACATTATGCCTTACGTCCATGGCCATGGATTATTATTGGGCTAGCTTCATTGGTTATGTTTCCTAACTTGGAAAGTCTTCAATTGGCTTTTCCAAATCTTGAATCATCATTTGTTAAAAATGACCTCTCCTATCCTGCCATGCTAACATTTTTACCTGCTGGACTTTTGGGAATTGTTATTACCTCATTGATTGCTGCTTTTATGAGTACAATCTCAACCCATTTAAATTGGGGAAGTTCTTATGTGGTAAATGACTTTTATGCTCGATTTATAAGAAAGGAAGCTTCTGATAAAGAACAAGTGGCCGTTGGAAGAATTTCAACAATCGTGATGATGGTTATGGCAGCACTTTTGGCAACTGTTTTAGAAGAAGCCAGAGACGCTTTTAACCTGATGTTGCAAATAGGTGCAGGAACAGGCTTGCTTTTTATTTTAAGATGGTTTTGGAGTCGAATCAATCCTTACAGTGAAATAGCTGCTATGGTAATATCCTTTGCCATTGCAGTTTTCTTTTTCATCAATGGCAAACTAGAAACGCCTATAATAGAAATTGCTGGTCATTGGCAATTGGTCATTGGAGTTGTCCTTACCACACTAGGCTGGTTATTAGTCACCTTATTAACAAAGCCTACAGATCATAAAACGCTAGACTCTTTTAACGCCTTAATCTTCGGAAACGACTCAAAATTTAAAGGCTTTGGTATGAAGATTCTTGGTTTTTTCTGTGGTGTTATTGGCGTTTACTGTACGTTATTTGCCATAGGTAACTTTATCTACGGAAAAACAGGTTTAGCTTTTGTGTTACTAGTCGTTACCATGGTTTGTACCGCTGTGATTATAAAATCATTAAAGAAGTCCTCGCACTAAATGGCTTTAATGAGTAAGTCTGCTGTTGCAGGATTGGTTGCAAGAGGCACGTTATGAACATCACACAAGCGCATTAACATCAAGACGTCGGGTTCATGAGGGTGTTTTGCTAAGGGATCTCTAAAGAACAAAACCATATCACATTTACCTTCAGCGACCCTTGCAGCTATTTGTGCATCACCTCCTAAAGGACCAGATAACAAGCTCTCAACTTCGAATCCAGCTTTTTTAGTTTTCTCACCTGTGGTTCCTGTTGAAACCAAGGTTATTTTTTTCTGTTGTAGCAATTCTCTATGCTCATTTAAAAACTGAACCATTTCAGCTTTTTTTCCATCATGAGCAATGATAGCTATTTCCATAATTATAAATTTCTAATATGATAACTCACTAAGCCTTCAATCGGTCGACGTTCAAAATTTCCAACCTTGAATCCCATTTCCTCAGCAACCTCACGAATTTCCCTTTCAGCAAAAAATGCTATGGAACCAGCAAAATGAACCGGAACCAATTTTAATTCTTCCTTGTATTGAAAAATCATGTTTTTAGCGAACAATCGGAAACCTTTTTTAATCAATTCCCTTATGTATTCTGAATCTTTATTTAAGAACATAAACTCAGCAAAATTTGCGAGATAAGCGTTCGGATTTGGTTGTTTGTAAAGATTGTATTTAATAAAATCTGGATCTAAGTTGTACTTATGGTCAAAAGCAACTTTAAGATTACCAGGCATATTATTAAAGAAGTACTCTTTCAACAATTCTTTACCGTAAAAATTCCCAGAAGCTTCGTCCATAACAGTATAGCCTAGAGAAACGATACGTTGATGCAGCTTAGAACCATCGTAGTAACTGCAATTGGAACCAGTTCCCATAATGCAAACGACAGCAGCTTCATCATTGTGATTTAATGTGGCTCTAACGGCAGCCATAGTGTCTTCTTGAACATCAATTTCGGCATTGATAAAAATAGACTCCAAAATTTCAGCCAATAAAAGTCTTGGCTTGGAAGTTCCACAACCTGCGCCATAGAAGAATAGATGTGTGACTTGATCTTTAAATTGCATAAGTTCATCACTATTTCTGATGACCTTATTAATTTTTTTACGGGATAGGATAGCAGGATTGAGTCCTTTGGTGCGAATTTTAGGATGTGTCTGATTTCCTTGTTTATCGATGACAATCCAATCGCATTTCGTAGAACCACTATCTGTTATTAGAATCATTGTAAAAAGATAAAAATAAAGTCCGTAGTTAGTAAAATATGTCGACTAATTACGGACTTCAATAGAATTATAGAGAATGAATTTTCTGAGCTAGGTCTACTAATTTATTAGAGTAACCAAACTCATTATCGTACCAAGATACCAGCTTAAAGAATTTCGAATTCAATTCGATACAAGCTTCTGCATCAAAGATACTTGTGCGATCATCACTAACAAAATCTTGAGATACTACAGCATCCTCTGTATAACCTAGCACACCATTCATGGAGCCTTCTGAAGCCTTTTTGAATGCTGCTTTGATGTCTTCCAAAGACGTTTCTTTTTTGGTTCTAACCGTTAAATCAACGACAGATACATCAGCAGTTGGCACTCGAAATGCCATTCCAGTTAATTTACCATTCAATTCTGGAATCACTTTTCCAACAGCTTTAGCTGCACCAGTTGATGCTGGTATGATATTTAACAACGCGCTACGTCCACCTCTAAAATCTTTTTTTGATGGTCCGTCAACCGTTAATTGAGTTGCAGTTGTTGCATGAACCGTTGTCATCAATGCTTCTTCGATACCAAAGTTATCATCTACAACTTTTGCCAATGGTGCTAAACAGTTTGTAGTACAAGAGGCGTTGGAAACGATTTTATGGTCTGCTGTCAATTCATGGTCATTAACACCCATAACAAACATAGGTGCATCCTTGCTTGGTGCTGAAATAGCTACTTTTTTAGCTCCAGCCTCTATGTGATAATTAGCAGTTTCCATAGTTGTGAAAATTCCTGTACATTCAGCAACCACGTCTACTCCAACTTCATCCCATTTCAAGTTTTTTGGATCTCTTTCAGCAGTAACTCTAATAGTTTTTCCATCTACGATTAATTGTCCGTCTACAACTTCTACTGTGCCATCAAAGTTACCATGGACAGAATCATATTTTAGAAGGTAAGCCAAATGATCAACATCTAATAAGTCATTAATAGCGACCACATCAACATCATTGCGTTTAACAGTTGCTCTAAATACAATTCTTCCTATTCTACCAAATCCGTTTATTCCTAATTTCATTGTTTTAAATTTTCTTGTGTTAGTATTCGTTTATAATTACTATATCGTCATGATATCAGATACACGTAATAATTCTAGATTTATTTTTGATTTTCCTTTTACTGCTTGATCCAAGGGGGTTAAGCTCATCACATCATTTTTAAGTCCGACCATACAGTTTGTCTGACCAGTGATTAAGCTTTCAACGGCTTTTACGCCCATTCTACTCGCTAGCACGCGATCAAAGCAAGATGGTGAACCACCACGCTGCATGTGACCTAATACAGAAACTCTAACTTCATATTCTGACATGTTTTCTTCAACATAGTCTTTAAGTTCGAAAACATTTTTTCCTATTTTATCACCTTCAGCAACCACTACGATACTTGAAGACTTTCCAGATTGTTTACTTCGTCTTAAAGATTCCAATAAACGATCTAAACCTAAGTCTTCTTCAGGAATTAAAATTTCCTCTGCTCCAGCTCCAACACCTACATTTAAAGCTATATGTCCTACATCACGTCCCATCACCTCTATAAAGAAAAGTCGGTTATGTGAACTAGCTGTATCCCTGATTTTATCAATAGCTTCAACAACGGTATTTAAAGCGGTGTCGTAACCTAAAGTGTGTGTTGTTCCAAAAATATCATTATCAATAGTTCCAGGAATTCCCATGACAGGCATTCCAAATTCCTGACTAAAAATCATGGCACCAGTAAAACTTCCATCACCACCAATCACAACAAAGGCATCAATTCCAGCCTTAACCAATTGTTCGTGGGCTTTTTTACGGCCCTCAACCGTTCTAAATTCTTGTGATCTAGCAGACTTGAGTATGGTGCCACCTTTGTTGATGATATCTTTAACACTACGAGCATCCATCGGCACAAAATCACCATCGATCATTCCTTCGTATCCTCTATAAATTCCATAGCATTCGATATCGTGAAAAGCAGAAGCTCTAACTACAGAACGAATGGCTGCATTCATTCCAGGAGAATCTCCTCCGGAAGTCATAACGCCAATTCTTTTTATGGTATTTAACATGAAAATGTAATTTAATACAGTAAAATTACTAAACAAAACCCATAAAAGACGTAGTGTTTACTATTATTTCACGCAACGAAAAAATCTCAATCGTTTTCGTTAATAACTATTTTAATAAAGAATGGAAAAACTGAAAATCAGTTACTTTTTTTATCGGTTTTAGACTTGATATTGATGTAGTCTGGCAGTAGTTCATCCTCATTTTTTTGAGGTGTTTCTTCCTTAGGCTTATTCTTGTTTTTATTTTTTCCAGAAAAAATAGTTTTGATTAATTCCCTGAAATTATCAAATTCAACATTATACGATAGACCAACACCTTGAGTATAGCCTATTTCCTCACCGAAATTTCGGATGTTATTTTCTCTGTTGAAGAATTTTGCCGTTAAAGTTCCTTCTTCATTTAGTAAGATATCTATCTGTACATCACCAGCTATAACCGTTTCACTAACACCTCCAATAGGAACTCCTACTTTACCATTTATAAGTACACGATCGCTAATCTTTGTACTCAATGTCAAACCAATTTCATCACTGGTTTCATATTCTGTGGTCTGCTGACCAGCTTGGTAGTTCACACCAATGTTTATTTTTTCAGAACCATCATTTCCGATAATACTATTGAACAAGGAATTCACACGATCTGATATGGTTCCATAGGCATTTTGGCCTAAATTAAATTCACTTGCGAACGAGCCAAAAGACAAAACATTAAGTGCTTGAAACTCTCTTGATTCCTTAGTTTCCAAGCGATATTCAAGCTCAGAGCGAATGTTTGAGTCTACATTAGGGAACTCAAATGAAAAATCTGGTTCAGGTTGTTCTAACTGTCCGGCAAGATTAATTTTAACTTCAACATCAATATTTCTGTTTATTGGATTGTCCAATAAAACGGATGGATTGGCCTGTGTTTTATACATTGCTGTCAACCCTATTTGTGCTTTCATTGGGTCACCTTCCCATCGCAAAGAACCGCCTTCTAAAACGGTTAACTTCTTCTGAACCAATCCACCATAAGCAAAATTGTAGGTTCCTTCAGAAATCTGAAAATCACCAAACATTTGGAACTTACCGTTAGTATTTATATCAAACAAGAGATTCCCGTTACCTTTTCCTTGAATGGTACTTCCAGAATTTCTATCGATAACAATTTCAATATCAGCGTAAGGATTGACAAAAAGATTAAATTCCAATTCCAATCCCTTAATCTCAGTTTCCCTAATAACTTCTCCCTTAACTTTCGCTTCTTTTTCTTCAGGACTCAGGAAATGGACATAGGAGTTATCTCCATAGGTTTCAAAATCGTTTAAAGGAATTTTAAAGACAGTTCCTTCAGCAGTGCTTCCATTAAATAGAATTTTAAGATTATCGGTCGGACCAACAATTTCTGCTTGCCCATTAACGAAACTTGTTCCGTAGTATAACTTTTCTTCATCGTATTCGGTATCTAAAACCAAAAGACGATCGGTATCGATTTCTAATCCCAATTTCCAATCTGAAAAATTACTATGGCCAATGTATCCATTTAACACGGCTTTGGAAAAATACTCAGAATCTGTAATTTCCACATCTTGGAAAATGAATCGCTGCGACTCTAATTTTACCCTCGAATCAAAATCAAAACTATAATCAACATTCAAATAAGGAATGGTCAATCCTGCATTGTCGAGTAATAAATCGCCATTGATTTGCGGATTTTTCAAACTACCAGTTACTCTGGCATTTCCTGTAACCAAGCCTCTAATATTTGTAATCACACCTTCTCCAAAGGGATCTAAAGGGTCTAATATAAATTCATCAAAATCAACATTTAAGTCAATATTTGAATTGCTTTCGCTCACGTCAATATTGCCTTGTGCATTTAAAGATTTGAGATTGTCATTTTTTAAACTTAGATCAACTTTATAATTGGTCAAAGATTCGTTACCAGAAATATTAGCGTTTAGTACTCCTAGTTCATAATCATTAGCTTTTAAATCACTAATTATGACACTGGAGTTAGGAAGGTAAACACCTTCTTGTTGTAAGAGTTTTAAATTACCGTTTACGGTTCCATCTAGCGATAAACTATCGATACGAGGTGTGATCTTTCTTAAGTCTACTTCGGTGAACTGAAGGTCAATATCTTTGGTTTTAGAATCACTAATGAGGCCAGACAGTTCAATTTTCTCTTCAAAATGTGTCATTATGATATGATCGATATCAAAACGTTCAAACGATCTGTCAAAGGTGATTTTATTCGCTTTGTTTTTCTCTTCGTTAATCGTCCATGAATTTTCCTTAAAAACAATTTCTGATTTTCTGAACCCGATAACCGATTGTTGACTTTCATTGATGGTGTAGAAGAAGTTTAAATCAAATTCATCTTTATTTCCTTCACCTCCTTTAAATTGGGATTTTACAAATAGAGTATCGCGTTGCGTAACGTTGATAAGACTGAAATCAGACACATTATAAAAACCCGTTGCCAAAGAATCAATTTCAACATAGGTATTGAATACAGGATTGCCATTATCGACCAATACGGAAATATTATTGGCAAAATAGTCCTTCAGACGAATTTGCGGAGAACTAAAGGTAACATTGAAATTTTTCTCATTGGTTTCCAAACGTCCTTTAATAGATGTATTCGGACCTAATTCCAAGTCATGATAAAAAGCTTCGACGACCTTGTTATAAATCTTGAAATTGAACTCTACGTATTGATTGGTATCAATTTTATAAGGCGAATAATTGGTATAGATACTTCCAACCGCATTTTCTGTTAGTTTTCCAAGATCCTTAAATCTGAAATCTCCCTTCATGGTTCCTTGAATGATATCCGGAGAATTAACCGTTACGGTTCGTATGTTGTCGGTAAAGGTTGACGTAATATTAAAGTCCTCAAAATAATACTCATCATGCTCGTTAATGTAGGTTGTATTCTGGAACTTCAAGGTTCCAGTGGCATCATCAACGCTTGATGCTTTCATAGACATATGAACCTTACCTTTAAATACTGATGTACTATCCTTTTCCAAGAAATTAAGAGCTTTTAAGTTGGCGTAATTAACATCAGCATTGAAATCAAACGTTTTTAGGTCTTTAGATAAATCGGCTAAACCGTTGAATTTTAGTTTGAGATTTTCATCATTAGATTCCAATAAGCCATTGAAAACTTGATTTCCCAGCTTTCCAGAAACAGCAACATCTTGATAGTCATAATTGTTATAATTAATGTGGAAAACCTCTCCTACGACTTGCGTGCTCAAGTTATCAATTGTGAAGCCCTTTCCATCTACATCTAAATTGAATGAGGTGGTTTTTACAGCAGGATCGTTTAAAAGGACACCTAAATCAAACTCGTCAAACACCACATTACCTTTGTACCTAGCATTATCAATGTCGTCAACATGAGTCATTTTCATATCGGAAACGATAACACCAATATTAGTGTTGATATTAAGATCAGCATCTATAGTTGTGTCTGTGATATAAGAAGTTCCTGTGATTTTGAAATTTCCAAGTTTTGAAAATACGCTAGGTATGGATTCACCTAATATATTTGGCAGTAAGGCTCTTAAATCGAAATAGTTTGAACTCAGATTATCAAATCGACCATTCATGGAAAAATCACCTGGTGTTTTACTGAACAAATTCTTGAAATTTAAGTCGCCATAAATTCGGGTTTGTCCACCAGCATCTAATTGAAGGTTATTGGCATTTAGGTCATTTAACGTTCCTGAGAGATTGACATTGAATTTGGTTTTTTGACCAACGCCGAATTCATTGTAAAAGGTGTTTAAATCATTCAAATAGACTTCAGAATCTTCAAAGGTAGCAGTCACTTTTACCTTGTCTTCAAAATCCTTAAAGTCTTCCCTATCATAATCAAACCTAAGATTACCTTTCAATATAGACTCTTCTGTCTTAATGCTCAAGTTATCAAAAACCATGTGTGACAATGTGTATTCAAAATCGGTAATAAGATTTTGAATATGAGCTCCTCGACTATCCTTAAAGGCTAAGGTGTTGATTCTAGCTCTTACATCACTACCATCAATAACAAAGTTGGTTGCATTGATATTTAAATCACTAAACTTGAAAAGCTGAGGATTGGTTTTGTTTTCATCACTTATACTAAAGATACCATTGTAGATAGACACATCACTAGACGATAAAAGGAAACCACTTTTTTCCTTAGTGGGTTGATCTTCATCAAATTTTGCTACAAAAACATCTAAATTGGTATCAACTTCACCAGGATAGGTTTTAACATAAAAAATTAGGTCATAGATATCAATATCGCCAAAATTTAATTTTCCGGCAGAGAGATTCCCATAATTAAGTATGGAGGTGTTCAGTTCCATAATGGAAATCAAGGTGTCCTTCTTATGATCTTCAATGTAGATTTCCTTAAGCTCTACATCGCCATTGAATTGCAGTCCAATTTTTCCAATATTGATATTGGTTCCGTAGTCTTCATTGATACGGTTGGTGGCATATTTTCCTAAGGCGGTTTGGACAGGTGGAATAGAAAGTATCAACACCAATATGATGAACAATAGCAAAATAATCGCTATTATTTTAGATACTATTTTTAGGAATTTTTTGATACGCCTTTAAAGTTATAACTTTGACCTCAAAATTAACAATTATTGTGCCTAATTTGTATTAATGTCTTCAGAAAATATCTACATACTTGCCATTGAGTCATCTTGTGACGACACAGCTGCTGCTGTCATGCATAACGGTAAAATTTTGAGTAACATTGTAGCAAGTCAGAAAATTCATGAAGCATATGGTGGTGTTGTTCCCGAATTAGCATCGAGAGCTCATCAACAAAACATTGTACCAGTAGTATCGCAAGCCTTAACAAAGGCAGGAATTGACAAATCACAACTCAATGCTATTGCTTTTACTCGTGGACCTGGATTAATGGGCTCATTGTTGGTTGGTACCTCATTTGCTAAATCCATGGCTTATGGTTTGGATATTCCGCTAATTGACGTCAATCATATGCAAGCTCATATTCTGGCTCATTTTATTGAAGAGGCAGATTTTGAGAAACCACCTTTTCCTTTTTTGGCGATGACAATTTCTGGCGGACATACGCAGATAGTTAAAGTAACTTCTTACTTTGATATGGAAGTGATTGGAGAAACCATTGATGATGCCGTTGGTGAAGCGTTTGACAAAAGTGGAAAGATATTAGGTTTGGGTTATCCTGCTGGACCTGAAATTGACAAAAGAGCACAACTTGGAAATCCCAAAGCCTATAAATTTCCTAAACCTAAAGTTGAAGGGCTGGATTTTAGTTTTTCAGGATTGAAAACTGCCATCCTCTATTTTATTCAAAAGGAAGTTAAAGCCCAACCTAATTTTATCGAAGAGCATCTTAATGATATTTGTGCTTCCATTCAATATACTATTATTGGAATCTTAATTGACAAGCTCAAATTGGCATCAAAGCAAACAGGTATCAAGCATATTGCTATTGGTGGTGGTGTTTCGGCCAACTCAGGAATTCGTGAAGCCTTAAAAAAAGGCGAACAAAAATTTGGATGGACAACCTACATACCAAAGTTTGAATATACCACAGATAATGCAGCTATGATTGCTATTGTTGGTTATTTGAAATATTTGGAAGGGAACTACGCTGATCAAAGTGTGATGGCCTCGGCACGATTGAAACTATAGTTTAGCTTTTAAATTCCACTTTGTTTAAAATCAATCCAGAAGCAGGTGCAATAAAATCCATGACTTCTGTGCTTTCTGGTTTCAGAGAGTTTTCGATATAATTAAGATCGATCTCTCCTCTACCCAATTTAATTAAGGTTCCCATCATTAATCGAATTTGATTTCTACCAAATCCTTTCCCTTTGACTCTTAAAAGATATGTTGTTTCTGGAAAAAAATTAGCGGTATAAATCGTGTTTTCAGTTAATTCACAGTTTAGGATTGTCCTGATGTATTTACCTTTATCTGTGGCTCTGTAACAATAAGGCTTGAAGTTATGTGTTCCGTTAAAAAGTAGTGCGCCTTTTTTCATGAGATCAATATCTAACTCATCTAGAATTGTTGTCAATATTGGTGCGCAAAATGGATGACATTTTTGTCCGAATGTAAATAAGTAAACATATTCCTTAACCTTAGAATGCTGAATGATATTAAAGCTGTCATCAACCTCTTCAATTGCCAAGGCTCTTATATCTTGAGGGAGATTTTGATTGAAGTACTCTAAAAAGGTACGTTCATCCTCAATTTTCTCATGAACAAATAACTCAAAAGCAGATTCATTGGCCGATACCATTGCATCTGTCCGACCAGAACCTAAAGTTTTAAAGGTTTTTCCTTCTAAAACATAATTCAAGGTTCTATCAACCATAAAATGAATGGTTTTCAATTTTGGTTGTTTTTGCCAACCATGAAATCGGTATCCTAAATATTGGATTTTTATGAGATAGTAAAATCGCTTATCAAACATAATGGCAAGATTACTATTTTTAAATGGATTACAAAATAAATCAAGCTTAAAGCAAAACAGTCACAACAAAAGTCGTGACTGTTTTTAAAATATCTAAAAACTATATTATTTTATGATCAGTTTCTTTGTTTTTGTAAAGCGCTCATTCTTCACTTTTATAATATAAATACCTGAACTTAGTGTAGTAACATCAATAGTATTAAAAGAATTATTAGACTCAAGGTCTTTTGACAATACCAACCTTCCTTGAATGTCATAAAGTTCTGTTTTTGTTTGATCAAATAGTTGTCCTTTGATATGAATCAAATCTAACTCTTGATTTACATAAATCAGTAGCTTTTCCAGAACATTTTGGTTAGTTGATAGGGTTTCAGCAGAATATCTCAAGAAGAATCGCCCGATACCTATCATGCCGCTGGTTAACACAAAGCTATAATTTTCGTTATTCAATAAGGTTAAGGTGTTTTCTTGGGTATCTTCTAAATAGACATTAACATTACTTGGAAGCGAAGAATTTCCATCAATTTCAATGGTTAAAGGAATGCCTGGCTGCGCCTTAACACCCAACGGAACCACTACGTCATTAAAGTCATTATATGGTAAGGATTGAATGGCAATATCCAAACCTTCATTGTCTTCGATAAGATTGGTGAAAATTGAGAATTCACCAGCAATACCTTGGTAAGAACCAGCATCAAATCCATCGTCCAAACCTCTAGTAGCTCCATCTAAAAAGTAAATATTCGTATTGGCTTCCGTTTCAGAGCTAGATAACTTGAGTTTGCTTAAGGCAATATTGATACTGCTAGCAGATCGACCTAAAATAAAATCATCATCAGAACCTGTTCGTCGCATACTCGTTGTAAAATCGACTAAACCTCCTCCACTTTTTGCTTTAACAAAAAAGGCTTGTCCTGGAGCGATAATTTCAGTAATAGAATTATCCAATATACTAGCTTGGTTCCAAACGGTCCAACCATTTAAAGCGTCACCATCATATCCATATATGGCTTGATACGCACTGGCAGAATCGAACTGTGATTGGTTGGCGACAAAGAAATCATTAAAGTCCAAATAGCTTGAGTATGGATTCCCAATTAGATTCCAAGCATCACCTGCAGCTGCATCAGAAATAGGAACATCTAACACATCGGAACTTAAAACAGTTCCAGTAAACGTTAAGGCGCTATTGTCGGTGGAAGCCGTTCTATAACCTACTCCAGAAGTTATTACTGTTCCTGAGTTAGCTGAGGTGTCATAATTTTCATAAGCACCTGTTGCAGTATTATAAGGTGCAAAAGCCCTAAGAGTTCCAGATGCTGGCAAATTTGGATTATTTGTTTCGAAAGCACCAAACGTTTGTCCAGATAAAGGAGCTGAAATTAAATCATTTGTTCCAACAGGGCCAACCTGTGCCGCATGTCTATTATAGTTTACCGTTCCAATGAGTGTTCCATCTAGAATAAGACTAGAATATTGTTGTGATGTAGAGTTTAATTCTGTAGTTCCAGTTGTAAGCGTCACACCAGAATTGACCGTTACGGAAGCACCTCCAGAAACGGTTAACTGATTACATTGCGTATTCGCTGAAAACGTAACATTACCTGAAACCACATCTATATCATCTAACATTGTAGAAACACCTGTAGGATCACTTGGAAGCCAACCATTGTTAAAGGTATAAGTTGTTGCAGAAGCTGGCATCACATAGATGGTATAGTCTTCTGATTGTCCATATACCAAAGAAGCATAGCAAGCCGAGTTTATAAGTCCGGGACCATATCTATCATCTAAATCTTCAATAATACGTAACCTCACATAATCACCATAAGGAATAACTGTTGGGTAGCTCAAAACAAAAGGCTCTATAGTATAACCTGCTATATCCTGAACATAGGACTGTTGTTCAGCGTCATCATCAAAATCACCATCATCATTCCAATCTATCCAAACACCAACTTGATTAAAGTTAGGACCCACTCCAATATTTAATGTATTTGAGATTGACGCATCTATTTCAAAATAATTAGAACAATTACCTGTTAGATCAATATTTCCACCATCAACTCCATTGGTTGAAGAGCCAAACGTGACACCGTTAAGTTCCACACTAAAAATTCCTGCGAAATTATTTGAAGCTGCAGTGTTAGTTGTACAAGCAGCAACAGGAGCAGCAAAGGTCGGGTCTACAGGATCACCTCCTTTAGAATTACTGATAGATGTTCCTTCCATAGCAGCTCTAACTCTTGTTTTTTGATCATTGGTTAGCAAATCAGTACACCAATAATAACTCATAATATTATTGATGGTATTGTCATCAACCCAAGCACTTCCTGTACATGAATTTGTTGATGGACAAGTACTGGTTTCCCTTAAATGTGGAACCGTATCGGCACAACCATCACTATCTACACCAACTGTAACATCTGGTGGACATTGGTCTGAAACACCATCATTATTAGCATCATCTCCTTGAAACGTATGGTATAAATGAAAGTAATGACCAACTTCATGAACAACTGTACTATTATCTCTTGCAAAATTTAAAGGCCATGAAGGATTCGCATTGGTAGGATCATACCCAAAAACACTATGCATCATTACGGAACCTTCATAAGCATTTCCATTAAAAAAGTTAGCATATCCTTGAAAGCCAGAGCCTCCATTGTTACCATCAATTTCAGTAACGATCCATACATTGAAATAGTCTGTTTCTGGCCAACGACTTAAATCTTTAAGCGTGGTTTCGTCTGCACCTGGACCAAAAAACGCCACACCATTGGCAGCATAACCAGTGACGCCTGAGGCATCTATTCTATTGATTCCAGTTGTGGCATTACAATTTGGGTCACGCTGAGCAAGGGTAAATTCAATTTCAAAATCTATAGGACTTGAAGGTGTTAAACCTCTATAAAAATCATTAAGATTATCAATACTACTCTGTATTTGAGCATCAGAGATATTGGTACCAGTTCCAACAGATTCCCCTAAGTGTAAAACATGAACAACAATAGGAATCTGAATCAAATTACTCCCATTTCTATTCAAGAAAGATTCAGAGGCTATTCGCTCTTTAATTTTTGCTTCAAAGGCATTTTCTTGTTCGACAAATGCTGGATTCTGTCTCAGTATATTTCTTTGAGTATCAAATGCACATTCTTGCGCTTGAATGGTTACTGAAAATAGAATAAAAAAGAATAAAAAAAGATATGATTGAGGCTTCATAAATTTGTATTTAGTTGATTATTAGAGCTAAAATAGATTAATTCGCCATAATAGCAAGCCTAAAATAGAATTTTTTTACTATAAAATGCACATTAATTAGATGATTCGTGTCTTTTGTGTAATACTTTTACTACATTTTGAATAGAAAAGCCCTTGAATTTGAGTAAAATCAGTAAATGAAATATGAGATCTGCACTTTCATTTAAAAAAAGATCATCATTTGAATCTTTGGCTTCAATGATAGTTTCTACAGCCTCTTCTCCAACTTTTTGAGCAATTGCATTAATACCTTTCGAGACTAACGAATTAACATAAGAATTAGAATTTTGTTCAGAATTCTTTCGTTCATCAATAATTGATTCCAATTTTGTTAGAAATCCATAGGTTTGAATATTATTTTCATTCCAGCAAGTATCTGAACCATTGTGACAAGTTGGACCCTGAGGTTTGACTTGCAGTAGCAAACTATCATTATCACAATCTAGTTTGATATCTTCTAATGTGAGCGTATTACCACTGGTTTCTCCTTTGGTCCATAATCGCTTTTTAGACCTACTGTAAAATGTCACTTGTTGCGTGCTAATGGTTTTGTCTAAGGCTTCTTTGTTCATATATCCAAGCATCAACACCTTTTTAGTTACTGAATCTTGGACTATTGCAGGCACTAAGCCATTATTTTTTTTGAAATCTACTGTCATAATCTTATGTTTATGTGGTGTTGTCTTAATTGTTTTTTTAATTGAATTATATCAATATCTTCGAAATGGAAAACACTAGCAGCCAGTGCTGCATCAGCATTTCCCTTTTGGAATGCATCAACAAAATGCTGAATCGCTCCAGCACCACCTGAAGCAATGATTGGAATATTGACGCGCTGTGATAATTTTGATAAAGCGTCATTAGCAAAACCTGATTTGGTCCCATCGTTATTCATTGATGTAAATAAGATTTCGCCTGCACCTCTCGCTTCAACATCTTCAGCCCATTCAAAAAGTGTGCGTTGTGTTGGTTTTGTACCTCCTGAAAGATGTACGATCCATTCATTATCTATTCGCTTTGCATCGATAGCAACCACTATAGATTGACTTCCGAATTTATCAGACAATTCATTGATGAGCTGTGGACGTCTTACAGCACTTGAGTTTACTGAAACTTTATCTGCTCCACAAAGCAGCATATCAGAAACATCTTTAACAGACGAAATGCCACCACCAACCGTAAATGGAATATTGATTTGTTCAGCAACCTTAAGAACCATATCATGCATGGTTTTACGGTTTTCCAAGGTTGCAGAAATATCTAAAAACACTAATTCATCTGCGCCTAGGTCTGCATATCGCTTTGCAAGTTCTACAGGATTACCAGCATCCTTCAGTCCTTTAAAGTTGACACCTTTCACGGTTCTACCATCTTTTATATCCAAACAAGGAATGATTCGTTTTGTTAGCATATTACAATTGTGTTTCTAAATCTCTTAAATTAATGTGTCCTTCGTATAACGCTTTGCCTATGATGGCACCTTCACAGCCCAAGTCCTCTAGTCGATTTAAATCGTCAATAGACCTAATA
This sequence comes from Psychroserpens sp. XS_ASV72, assembly GCF_041224425.1. Classification (NCBI taxonomy): domain Bacteria; kingdom Pseudomonadati; phylum Bacteroidota; class Flavobacteriia; order Flavobacteriales; family Flavobacteriaceae; genus Psychroserpens; species Psychroserpens sp. XS_ASV72. The sequence continues at coordinate 134,954 of NZ_JBGFGL010000077.1, forward strand.
CCTCCAGACGCAATTAGTTTGATGTGTGAGGATTGTTTTAAAATATTTTGGTATAATTCAAAGGAAGGACCTTCTAACATACCATCCTTGTCTATATCTGTACAAATCACATATTGGGCACCTTTGTCTTGATAGGATTCTATAAAGGACAAAACCTCACAATTACTATCTTCTTGCCAACCATTTACAGCTATTTTACCTTGATAACAGTCTGCTCCTAAAATGATTTTGGTTCCACCATACGTTGCCAACCATTTGCTAAACGTTTCAGGTGATTTTACTGCAATGCTGCCTCCTGTGATTTGTTTCGCTCCAGAATTAAAGGCTATATGCAAGTCTTCATCAGATTTTATGCCACCTCCAAAGTCTATTTTTAAGCTGGTTTTTGAAGCGATTTGTTCCAAAACTTTATAATTGACAATGTGCTGGGCTTTGGCACCATCTAAATCTACTAAATGTAAATATTGAATTCCGGCTGCTTCAAACTCTTTAGCAACTTCGAGTGGACTTTCACTGTAAATGGTTTTGGCATTGTAATCGCCTTTGGTCAATCTCACGCATTTACCATCGATAATGTCTATTGCAGGTATTATTCTCATAAGGCTATAAAGTTTTTTAAAATTTGTTCTCCAGCTGTACTGCTTTTTTCAGGATGGAATTGAACACCGTAAAAATTATCTTTCTGTAATGCCGAGGCATAACTAATGTCATAATGAGTGCTCGCAATCATTTCATTACAACATTCAGCATAAAAGCTGTGAACTGAATACATGTATGGGCTGGTATTTAAACCCTTAAACAGTTCTGACTTTAAATTTGTTATAGTGTTCCATCCCATTTGTGGCACTTTGACGCGTTTACTAAAGCGTTTAATCTTAGTATTAAAAATTCCTAGACCCTTTGTATTACCTTCTTCTGTATACTCGCACATCAATTGCATGCCCAAACATATACCCAAAACCGGTTGCTTTAAATTGGGAATCAAATCATTTAGTTTACTTTTTTTTAGCATGTTCATAGCCGAACTCGCTTCTCCTACACCAGGAAATATCACTTTGTCAGCTGCGCTAATTAGGTCTTTGTCTTTTGTTAAAATTGCATTTATGTCCAATCGTGCAAAGGCAAACTGAATGCTTTTAATGTTACCTGCACCATAATCTATTATTGCTACTTTCATTATAAAACCCCTTTAGTTGATGGTAAAATCATATTTTCAATATTTCGTGTGGTTGCCATTTTGATAGCCTTTGCGAAAGCTTTAAAAATGGCTTCAATCTTATGGTGCTCGTTTTGTCCTTCAGCTTTGATGTTAAGGTTGCATTTGGCACCATCAGTAAACGATTTGAAAAAATGGAAAAACATTTCCGTAGGCATTTTACCAATCATTTCACGTTTGAAATCAGCTTCCCAAACCAGCCAATTTCTGCCACCAAAATCTATGGCTACTTGCGCTAGGCAATCATCCATTGGCAATGTAAATCCGTAACGCTCGATGCCTCTTTTGTCTGCAAGAGCTTTACTGAAAACTTCACCCAGAGCAATAGCTGTATCTTCAATCGTATGGTGTTCATCAACATCTAGATCTCCAGAAACTTCAATCGTTAAATCTAATCCGCCATGACGTGATAACTGATCTAACATGTGATCAAAAAATGCAATTCCAGTATCAATGTTGCTCTTTCCTGTACCATCGAGGTTTAAATCTATTTTTATTTGTGTTTCGTTGGTTTGTCGTTCAATTGAGGATTGTCTTTGTCCTAATTTCAAAAACTCATAAATAGCCTTCCAACTTGTCGTTTCCAAAGCGATGTATTGTTCAAGAGCTTCCTTTTGTACTGTAATTTCATCAGTGCCAAGACCCCTTTTATCATTCATAAAGATGCCTTTTGTGCCAAGGTTTTTGGCGAGTTCCACATCTGTTAAACGATCACCTATGACAAATGAGTTCACTAAATCATAATCTTCAGAAAAATAACGCGTCAATAAGCCTATATTGGGCTTCCGTGTCATTGCGTTCTCGTTTGCAAATGTCTTGTCTATATATTGTTCACTGAATACAATACCTTGGGAGTCAAAGGTCCTTATCATAAAATTGTGAATAGGCCAAAACAAATTTTCTGGATAGACCTCAGTACCTAAACCATCTTGATTGGTCACCATCACAAGTTCATAATTTAATTCTCTAGCAATCCTACCGAGATACTCAAAGACTTGAGGATAGAAGTCTAATTTTTCAAAACTATCAATTTGCTCATCGGCTGGTTCTTTAATCAAAGTACCATCTCTATCTATAAATAATACGCGTTTCATGATATCGTTTTTAAAGTCTTTATGAGTTTTAAATTTTCTATTGCTGTACCCACTGTTATTCTTAGGCAATTATCACAACCAGGTTGCGAAGTTCTGTTTCTTACCACGATTCCTTTGCTTATCAATTCTGTATAACGCTTATTGGCGTTATCTACTTTAATCAATAAAAAATTGGTATCTGATGGATAAACAATCGTAATCCAAGGTATTGCATCTAATTCTATTTTTAACCATTCACGTTGTTCGATAATGCGCTTGATTTCAGTTTGGATAATTTCTGTTTTCGAAAGTCTATCCAATGCTTTCATTTGTGTTAATACATTGATGTTGTATGGCAGTTTAATGGAATTTAAAATTGAGATGACGGTTTCTGAAGCAAAACACATTCCTAATCTAATTCCTGCCATTCCATAGGCTTTTGAAAAAGTTTGTAACACGATTAGATTTGGAAATTCATCGAGCCTATTCAACCAACTCTCTCTTTTGCTGAAATCAATATAAGCTTCATCAATAACTACAATGCCATTAAAATTTAGAATGAGTGTTTCAATAGTATTTGTATTAAAGTTATTTGCAGTTGGATTGTTGGGTGAGCATAAAAACAAAAGCTTTGAGGATTCATTTTGATTCTCAAGAATCTTACTTACCTGAGGTTCAAAATCTGAATCCAATTCAATAGAAACTACTTCGATATCATTGATTTGCGCTAAAACCTCGTACATTCCATATGTTGGAGGCAACGTTATTACATGATCTTTTCCAGGGTTACAAAATGCTCTAAATAATAAATCCAATAGCTCATCACTACCATTTCCTAAGATTATTTGGCTGGGTGAAACATTCTTAAGTTGCGAAATTCGCACTCTTAATTCAGTTTGCTTAGGATCCGGATAGCGATTCACAATAGAATTAAAAGGGTTTTCATTGGCATCCATGAAAACCATGTGTTCACTTTGACCAGCAAATTCGTCTCTTGCTGAAGCATACGGTTTTAATGTGATGATATTATCTCTTACCATACTTTGAATGTTGAATTCTCTAGTTATCATTTCAAATTGTTTTTTAAATCCTTTAAACGAATCGTCACGGCATTTTTGTGAGCTTGCAAACCTTCAGCCTGTGCCATAGTTTCAATGGCATTACCAATATTCAAAAGACCATTTTCAGATATTTTTTGAAAGGTGATGCTTTTCAAAAAGCTATCTAAATTGACACCAGAATAGGCTTTACTGAAACCATTTGTAGGTAAAGTGTGGTTTGTTCCAGAAGCATAATCGCCAGCACTTTCAGGTGTAAAATTTCCTATAAAAACAGAACCTGCATTTTGGATGCCTTGAACGAAAAAATCATTGTTGTTAGTACAAACTATAAAATGTTCAGGCGCATAAGCATTGATCAATCTTAAAGCGTCTTCATTGGTGTTGACATAAATACATTTAGAATTTTGAATCGCTTGAGCAGCAATATCTTTTCTGGGTAATGCTTCACGTTGTAAAATAATTTCACTTTTGACTTCTTCAATCAACTTTTCAGAAGTTGAAACCAATACGACTTGGCTATCGAGACCATGTTCTGCCTGACTTAATAAATCGGATGCCACATAACTTGCATCAGCTGAATCGTCAGCCATAACCAACAATTCACTCGGTCCTGCTGGCATATCAATAGCAACACCATATTTTGTAGCTAACTGTTTGGCCACTGTAACGAATTGGTTTCCTGGTCCGAAAATCTTATACACTTGAGGTATGGTTTGTGTTCCAAAGGTCAACGCTGCAATGGCTTGTATACCACCAACTTTAAACACTTTTGAAACACCACAGGATTTTGCTGCATATAAAATTTCATTAGCTATATCACCATTTTTATCTGGAGGTGAACACAAAATAATGTCTTGGCATCCTGCAATTTGTGCCGGAACAGCCAGCATCAATACAGTTGAAAGTAATGGCGCTGTACCACCTGGAATGTATAATCCAACTTTCTGAATTGGACGCTTTTCTTGCCAGCACTCTACACCTTGCATGGTTTTAACTCTTACACGATCTGTTTTTTGAGCGCTATGAAAAGTTTCAATATTTGATTTGGCGATAGCAATAGCTTGTTTTAAGTCCGTAGAAACTTTTGAACACGCTTTATCAAATTCTGCTTCACTGACTTGAAAGGAGTCTAATTTAACTCCATCAAATAAGTCTGTATACTTTTTAATGGCTCTATCGCCTCGTCGTTGCACATCGTTAAAGATCTCGTTAACGGTATCTTCAATATTATCTATACTTTGTGTTGGTCGCTTTAACAGTTCTAACCAATCTTCTTGTTTTGGATTTTTAATAGTTGTGATCATAGTACCATGTTTTCTATTGGACAAACCAGGATTCCTTCTGCCCCATTTCGTTTTAATTCGTCAATGACTTCCCAAAATTGATTTTTATTGATAACAGAGTGTAATGAGCTCCATCCTTCTTTGGCTAAGGGTAAAATTGTCGGACTGTTCATTCCTGGAAGAATGTTTTGAATGATTTCCAATTTTTCATTCTGAACATTAAGTAGCACATACTTGTGTTGCTGCGCTCTTAAAACTGATTTCAACCGAAACTGTAACTGATCTAATAACGTCTTATTCGCTTCAGTTATTAAAGGTGAGATTGCGAGAACCGCTTCAGAATTTAATAATACATCAACTTCCTTTAAACCGTTTTTAAATAAGGTGCTTCCACTGGAAACAATGTCTACTATAGCATCTGCCAAACCAATATTTGGTGCAATTTCAACAGAACCATTGATAATATGTAGGTTAGCATTAACTTGATGTTGCTCTAAAAATGTTTTTACTGTATTGGGATATGAGGTTGCGATACGCTTTCCTTCAAGATCTTGAACCGATACATATTTTTTTCCTTTAGGAATAGCGACAGAGACACGACAGGAAGAAAACCCTAATTTTTCAATAACAGTAATGCCATTTCCTTTTTCTATCAAAACATTTTCGCCAATTATGGCAACATCTACAACACCATCTTTTAGATATTGTGGTATATCTCCATTTCGCAGATAAAAGACTTCCAAAGGAAAGTTTCTTGCAGACGCCTTGAGTTGGTCCCTTCCATTGTCAATGGAAATCCCAATATCCTTTAAAAGTTTCATGGAATCATCATGAAGACGACCTGATTTTTGTACAGCAATTTTTAATTTACTCATGTAATGGTTTATTGTGTTTGAGTAAATTCTTTCAGGTCTGTTTCTCAATATGTACAAAAGAAAAAACCGTCTGAGAACATACTCAAACGGTTTTTAAATATCTTGACTTTATTCAACACATTTTCATCTCGCCTGAGTGCCAGATAGAAAATGATGATGATGTAATTGAATAAAACTCATAATTGTTTTGTTGTAACAAATTTTGCAAAATAAAATTTAAAATTCCAAATAGGAAGATATTAAATACCTGTTAAAATTATTGATTCCCTAAAATTATAGGCATTCCAGAGTCACCAGAACCAATGACAACAACCTTACTGTTATTAGATTCTGATAATTTAATGGTAGCTTCAATACCTTTATCCTGTAGAATTTTATCTGTTAAAGATGCGCTTAAAATTCTATTGGCATCTGCTTTACCTTGCGCTTCGATACGTTGGCGTTGCGCTTCTTTTTCAGCAGTAACCAATCTAAATTCGTATTCCAAGGATTCTTGCTCTTGCTTTAATTTACGTTCGATGGCATCTTTAATCGTAGGTGGCAAGGTGACGTCCCTAACAAGTATTTCATCTAAAACAATGTATTGGTCATCAACGATTTTTTTGGTTTCCTCAAAAATTTCACGTTGAATCGCATCACGCTTACTTGAGTATAATTGTTCTGGCGTATAACGTCCCACAACACTACGAGCAGCAGATCGAATAGTTGGTAGAATAATTCGGTTTAAGTAGTTCTCTCCAATCTCCTGGTGTAATTTTCCAAGGTTGGCTTCATCAGGCTTATACCACGCTGAAGCATCTAATTGAATGTCTAATCCGTTAGAAGACAACACCTTCATTTTTTCAAAAATCTCTTGACGTCTCACTTCATAAACATAAACCTTATTCCATGGTGCTACAATATGAAACCCTTCACCTAAAGGCGGCTCATCGGTAACGACTCCTCCTCCAAATGTTTTATATAGAACACCGGCTTCACCAGAACCGATAGTCACAGCAGATTTTGCTAAAAGTATAAGTAGTACAATTGCGCCAAAAACAACTGGTAGTGCAATTTTTGGTAATTTTTCCATAGTTTTTATTTTTAAATTAGTCCGTTATATTTTCTGATAAACCACTCCAAGGCCAAACTCAAAACAAGCAAACCGAGTAAGTATTTCCAATCTATCAAAGGTACGATTTTTTTACTGCTTTTTTGGACGGTTTTAAATCGAGAATCAGAAACTAAGTCTGATACCAAGTTAGCCGTATTATCAATGAAGTATGCATTTCCATTACTGTTTTCAGCAACATTTGTCAGCTTTTCAACATTGGCATTTAAAAACTGCTGTTCAACATTATAATCTAATACCTTGAATGAACCTGATGATGCAACATTAGCGTTTGAAGCACTGACCGTAAAATCATAATCTCCAGCTTCCAATCCGCTAAGGTCGATTTCATAATTGGTATTTTTTAAGACAAATGGATACGTCGTAGTAGCATTTGTGAGTTTATTTTTTATTTGGATATTTAGATTCGTATTGGCATCAAATTCATAATTTTTATTGAAGTACTGAGCTGTAATCTTAACATCATCATTCCCATTGTAAAATGACTCGTAATTAATACTGAGTCGAGTCCGACGTTGCTTAGAGCTTAGATATTGTACGATTTTTCCAATAAAATTATCAAACGAATTGAAGGATTTCTGATCTAAATAATTTTGGGCTCGCCATTTCCAAATGCCTTCACCAAAAAGAACAGCCTCACGTTTAGAATCAATTTCATAAGTTACCAATAGAGGTTCATCTAATTGTGTTCCATTTACGGATTTATACATCAAAGTTTGATATGGTACGCTAAAAGATAGTTCACCAAACTCTGATGTTATTGGAGGGAAATTTTCAACATCGAGCGCATCAATAATAAAAGTGTTATAATTTTGATTGATGACTGGCAGGTAATTTTCTTTCTGCAGTGTTACTTGCTGCTTGAAATGGTTTTGATTTTGATGTAGTAAGGACCAATTCGTTTTTGGACCAGCTACGATAAATGAATTCAATTTCAATCGGTTTATTTCAACAAAAACTTGTTTAAAGCTATTAGTTGGTTGATATACTACAATCATTTGAAAATCATTAGATTGATTTAAAAATGTATTTGGATTTAAAATTTCAGCTTTACGTTGCTGATTACTCTCAATAGCTTTTTTAAAGGCTCCTAAATCTGGATGCAAAATATCTGAAACAATAGCCACATTTGTTTTTTGATCAATAACTTCAACCGCAAAATCCTTTACATTGTTAACCTTGTTTTTTTCATTTTCAATTGGAACAATTTCTGCTTTAAAACTTTGAATGCCAACTCTATTTGCAGGTAATGTAAAAGATACAATTTCAGATGTTTTTGTTTTACTGAACGTCAACGGTTGAGAATAAACGACTGTACTGCCTGATGTAATCTTCAAAGACGTATTTATATTGGAATTACCACTATAGGTAGCAATAATTTCTATGGGAAACTTATTTTTTAAATACACATAGCGATTCACATTTAACTGTTCAATACGCAAATCGGTATAGGTTATGGTATCACCTAAGATTACAGGAAAAACCGACTGTTTGAATCGATTGGTCAGGTACTGATAATCATTTCCGAAAGTTTGGTTACCGTCACTAATCAAAACCGTTGGAGACACTGAATTGCTATACACTTCAGATAAACGATCAAATACTTGAGAGATATCAGATTGTCGCTCATCAAAATTTAGGGAGTCCACTTCACGGAATGATTTTCCGAAGCTATAGTATTCTACATTAAAGGCCTCATTAAGTTCTGTACTTTGCTTTAAGCGTTCAATTAGCTCAGCAACATTTTGATCTTGATTGAGATATGCAATTGACTCAGAATTGTCTACGGCAATGATCAGATTAGGCTTTTCATCAAAATAAGATACCTTATTAAACTTTGGATTGATTAACAGAAGTAACACCAAAAAAATGCTGAAGAACCTAAGAAATGTAAGCATCCATGTTGTCTTAGAGCGATTCTTTGACTTATATACATACTGAAAAAGCGCTAATACTAGCGCTATAATTCCAGATAATATGATATAAAAAATGACTTTTTCCTGCATTAAAAGCTAAGCTTTCATAAAGTTTTAATAGATTCTTTTTTATAGAAATCCATTGATTAGGTTAACATGCCTCCATCCACATGAAGTGTCTGACCAGTAACGTAAGCACTCATGTCACTTGCCAAAAACACACAAGCATTGGCTATATCTTCTGGAGTTCCTCCACGCTTTAAAGGAATGGCATCACGCCAACCTTTAACTGTATCTTCATCAAGTTTAGCGGTCATTTCCGTTTCAATAAAGCCAGGTGCAATCACATTACTTCGAATGTTTCTAGAGCCTAATTCCAGAGCTACCGATTTCGAAAATCCGATAATTCCTGCTTTTGATGCCGCATAATTCGTCTGTCCAGCATTTCCTTTAACACCAACAACAGAACTCATATTAATTATCGATCCCTTGCGTTGTTTTAACATGGTACGCTGTACGGCTTTCGTCATATTAAAAACCGACTTCAAATTGACCTCTATAACCTTATCAAAATCCTCTTCTCCCATACGCATCAAAAGGTTGTCTTTTGTAATTCCAGCGTTATTAACCAATATATCAATGCTACCAAATTCAGCTAAAACATCATCAGCCAATTGTTGTGCTTCCTCAAAACTTGCTGCATTACTCTGATATCCTTTGGCCTTGACACCCAAATCGTTCAGCTCTTTTTCCAAAGCATTTGCTGCTTCAACAGATGAACTGTATGTAAACGCCACATTGGCACCATGTTGCGCAAAAATTTCAGCAATACCTTTACCGATTCCTCGACTCGCGCCAGTAACGATAGCTGTTTTTCCTTCTAGTAATTTCATGAATGATTGTGTTAAAATAGTTGGTTTTCAAATATAGGAAATTGAACTTGTACCATATAAAATTTCAGTAAATTTTATCATTTAATTATGACCTGAAAGTATTTTAATTCTTATTGCTAATTTTGTGAACATGCCTTATACAAAGTTACATCTAGAATCCCTTTCTGAAGGCTATAACGCAACGCATTTCCTCTGGAAGGATTCTGAATTTTATGGTTTAAAGCAACTTAGCTTCCATTCTTTTGATAACGCTTTTAAACGTTCTGTAAAACAACATTTACGCTTAGGACAATTAGCAGAACAGTTTGCTCTTGATGAGTTGAAACAACATCCAGATATTAAAATTTTAGCTGAAAATGTTCAAATCAAAGCTCAGAAGCAAACCTTAGGTGAATTAGATGCTCTTATTAAAATAAATCAAGAGTTTTTTCATGTTGAAATGGTCTATAAATTTTATCTGTATGATGTATCGCTTGGAAAAGCTGAAATTAACCGTTGGGTTGGTCCCAATAGAAATGATAGCTTAATTCAAAAAATCCAAAAACTAAAAACCCATCAGTTGCCACTGCTCTATTCCGATGCTTGCAGACAACAACTATCAAAGCTAAACATCTATACAAATCATTTTAAACAACGGGTTTGGTTTAAAGCACAATTGTTTGTTCCCTATGGAATGAAAGCCGAGTTTAATCATCTCAATTCGAACTGTATTGAAGGATTTTACATTTCTATTGATAGTTTAGATACATTTGATAAGTATTTATTTTATTTACCGAGTAAAATAGACTGGCTATTAAAGCCAAATCTAAATAAAGACTGGAAGTCGTTTAAAGAAATTCTACCTGAAATCATGAAATTCATAGCTGTCAAAAAGTCGCCTTTGCTATGGATAAAAACCTCTGATAAATCATTGCATAAGTGTTTTGTAGTATGGTGGTAGGCATCGTTAATAACTCATTGCCAATTCAGTTTAAAAACTTACTTCAATTTTCTATTTTGCATGCCCTAATATAAATCTTCAAAATATTGAAAGTCTGTATTGCAGAAAAACCTAGTGTCGCTCGAGAAATTGCTAAAATCCTTGGTGCCAATACCAAGTACGATGGCTATTTTGAGGGGAATGGTTATGCTGTAACCTATACTTTCGGACATTTATGTACTTTATTGGAACCTAATGATTACAAGCCTTATTGGAAGAGTTGGGACCTGAACAACTTACCAATGCTTCCTGAGAAGTTTAAGACCAAAGTGGTTGAAAATTCTGGAATACAAAAACAGTTTAAAATTATAAAATCGCTTTTCGATCAAGCTGATGAAGTCATTAACTGTGGTGATGCTGGACAAGAAGGAGAGCTCATTCAACGTTGGGTGTTAGAACAGGCTAATTATTCAGGAAAAGTAAAACGGCTTTGGATTTCCTCTCTTACTGAAGAAGCCATTAAAGAAGGTTTTGAAAACCTGAAAGATTCCGAATCCTACAACAACTTGTATTACGCTGGTTTTTCAAGAGCAATTGGTGATTGGCTTTTAGGCATTAATGCTACCAGACTGTACACTGTAAAACATGGTGGTTACAAACAAGTATTGTCAGTTGGTAGAGTACAAACGCCTACCTTAGCTATGGTTGTGAATCGTTTTAAAGAAATTGAAGACTTTAAGCCACAACCTTATTGGGAATTGCAAACCTTATACAGAGACACGTTGTTTGCCTATGAAGATGGTCGCTTTTTTAATGTTGAGGATGGTCAAGTTTTAGCTGACAAAGTAAAGCTGCACGATTTTGAGATAGTTTCGGTTACTAAAAAGAAAGGTAAAGAATACGCGCCCAAGCTTTTTGACTTAACAGGTTTGCAGGTGTATTGCAATACTAAATTTGGTATGTCTGCTGAAGATACATTAAAAATCGCACAACAATTATATGAACTGAAAGTGGTGACCTATCCTAGAGTAGACACTACTTTTTTACCTTCAGATTTATATCCTAAGGTTTCTGGAATACTAAAAAAACTGACTGCCTATTCAAAACTAACCGAACCACTTCTAAATAAGAAGATCAAGAAATCGTCTAAAGTTTTTAATGATAAAAAAGTAACCGATCACCATGCCATTATTCCAACAGGAATGGAAACCAAACTTCACCAGAAGCAACAACAAGTTTATGATATTATCGTGAAACGTTTCATTGCGGTGTTTTATCCAGACTGTGATGTTTCCAACACAACGGTTATCGGAAAAGCTGCTGATGTAAAGTTTAAAACCACAGGAAAGGAAATTATAAAGCAAGGCTGGCGAAAAGTCATTTATTCAGATTCTGATAGCAACAAAAGCAAAGACGTTTTACCAACTTTCTCTAAAGGTGAAAAAGGGCCACATCAGCCTTCCTTTATAGAAAAACAAACAAAACCTCCTAAACATTTTACGGAAGCCTCTCTCCTACGTGCTATGGAAACAGCGGGAAAACAAGTCGATGATGATGAGCTAAGGGATTTGATGAAAGAGAATGGAATTGGCAGACCTTCAACTCGTGCCAATATTATTGAAACACTATTCAAACGTCAATACATAAAGCGTAATAAGAAACAGATTCTTCCAACAGTTACTGGTATTGCATTAATTGATACTATTCAAAATGAACTACTAAAATCGGCTGAACTTACAGGCTTATGGGAAAAACAACTCAAAGACATTGAAAAAGGAGCTTACAATGCAGGAGAGTTTATAAAGAACATGAAAGTTATGGTTGATCAGTTGGTTTATGAAGTTCGAACTGAAAAAGCTCGTGCGAAAATTTCACAAGAACACGTAAAAAAGCAGCGAGAAGCCAAAGCGAAAGCAATAGAAAAGGCAGGCATTCTAATTGAACCTTGTCCGAAATGCCAAAAAGGAAACATCCTAAAAGGTAAAAAAGCTTTTGGCTGTAGCGCTTTTAAGTCAGGTTGTGATTTTGTGTTACCTTATAAGTTTTATGGAAAAAAGATTTCAGAAAAGCAATATATCAGACTGCTTCAAAAGGGTGCAACAGTCAAGCTCAAAGGTTTCTCTGTTGATGAAGGGACAACAGATGGTGTCTTGATTTTTGATGATAATTTTCGTCTTAAGCTTAAACCTGAAGCCAAAAATTCTAAATCTGTAATATCACATCAAGACCAGTCACCCAAATGTCCGAAATGCCAAAATGGAACCATTATCAAAGGTAAAACTGCTTATGGTTGTTCTGGATTTAAATCGGGTTGTGATTTTAGAATGTCATTTGATGCCATTCGTAGCAAAGCAAAAGACAAGACTTTGACAAAAGATTTGGTTTATGCAATTCTAACAGGAAAAGCAAAATGATGCAGCATCGTCATTTTAAACTATTTAAACCTTATGGCTATTTAAGTCAGTTTATAACTAATGCCAAGCACGAACGCAATAAAAAATTTTTAGGTGAGTTGTATGATTTTCCAGAAGGAACCATGGCAATTGGTCGATTAGATAAAGACTCTGAAGGCCTATTACTTTTAACAACCGATGGTAAAATAAGTGCAGAAATCACTAGCAATAAAACCGAAAAAGAATACTATGTACAAGTTGATGGTGATATTTCTGAAACTGCACTATCAGATTTAACAAAAGGCGTTACACTTAGTTACAATGGCACATTTTACACCACACAACCTTGTCAGGTTTTCAAACTTGAAACGACTCCAAACTTTCCTCCAAGGATAAAAAAAATACGTGATGAACGCCATGGCAAAACCTCATGGATTTCAATAACTATTACTGAAGGGAAATTTCGACAAGTCAGGAAAATGACTGCTAAAGTCGGTTTCCCTACCCTAAGATTGGTAAGAGTTCGTGTAGGATCTATTCATCTTTATCCATTAAAGATGGGAGAAGTCTTGAAAATAGATCTGTAATTATTTCATTTTGTTTCATGTTTTTGCTAAAAAGTTAATCATAAGTTAAGATTTTTAATTTTAATAGTATTACTATTATATTCGCGTGTAAATATTATTAAAATGAAATCATTATTGTCAAGTATCAAGATTACGATCAATGATAAAATTTATCATAAAGATCCAGAATCTTCTGATTTAGGAAAGCGGATTATATCCAATAGCATTACGCTTATAGACGAGATTGGCTTTGAAAATTTCACATTCAAAAAGCTAGGTCAACTTATTGGATCTAATGAAAGTTCCATATATCGCTATTTTGATAGCAAACATAAATTGCTTCTCTATCTAACCTCGTGGTATTGGGCTTGGTTGGAATATCAACTGGTTTTTTCGACCACTAACATATCTAATTCTAAGCATAAGCTAGAGACAGCTATTGATGTTTTAACCAGAACTACTGAATCCGATTCAACTTTTGCTCATATTGATGAAGTGATTTTGAATAGAGTCGTGATTAATGAAAATTCAAAATCTTACCTCACTAAGGAAGTCGATTCCGAAAACAAGGAAGGCTATTTTTCAATTTACAAGCGTTTAATTAAGAGGTTAAAAGACATGATTATTGAAGTTGATGGCAAGTACGATTTTCCTCATAGTTTGGCAAGTACGATTGTTGAAGGTGCTTTACATCAGCACTTTTTGATAGATCATTTCAAAACCATAACAGATTGTAACGAGAAAACCCTTCCCTCTGTTTACTTCAAAGATTTAGTGTTTAATGTCTTAAACCCAGAAACGAATGACTAAAATATTGACGTCTTGGCAACGCTTAATCGGCTTATTGAAATTGGAACGCAAGGATGTGAAGCAGGTTTTTTACTATGCTATTTTTGCTGGAGTTGTAAATCTATCACTTCCTTTAGGAGTTCAAGCCATAATTAACCTGATTCAAGGTGCACAGGTAAGCAGTTCTTGGGTTGTATTGGTTATTCTTGTGACATTGGGTGTTGCTTTTGCAGGATTATTACAGGTCATGCAGATGCGCATTATAGAAAACATCCAACAAAAGATATTTACCAGATCTTCTTTTGAGTTTGCATACCGTTTCCCTAAAATCAAAATGAGTGAACTCAGAGATTACTATCCGCCAGAATTGGCGAATCGTTTTTTTGATACGTTAACCGTTCAAAAGGGGTTATCAAAAATCTTGATCGATTTCCCATCTGCCATTTTACAGATTATTTTCGGATTGATCTTACTGTCCTTCTACCATCCATTCTTTATCATTTATGGTATTTTATTGATTGGCCTCGTTTATATTGTATTTAAGTTTTCCGCTCAAAATGGATTGAACACCAGTTTGAAAGAATCAAATCAAAAATATAAAGTGGCTCACTGGCTTCAGGAAATTGCTCGGTCAGTTTTAAGCTTTAAACTCTCAGGTAGAACAGATTTAGCCCTTCAGAAGAATGACAGCTTGACCTCTCATTATCTTGATGCTAGGGAAAGTCATTTCAAAATCTTGATACAACAGTTCTTGAAACTTATAGGCTTTAAGGTTCTTGTGACAGCAGGATTATTAATCATTGGAGGGTTTTTAGTACTCAATCAACAAATGAATATCGGACAATTTGTTGCGGCGGAAATCATTATCCTTTTAGTCATCAACTCGGTTGAAAAACTCATACTCGGATTGGAATCTGTATATGATGTACTGACATCCATGGAAAAATTAGGTCAAGTTGTTGATAGAACTTTGGAGTCGCATGAAGGTGAAATTATATCAGAGAATGACGAAACCTTTAAAGTCGAATTAGAAGATGTGAGCTATGTGGTTTCTGATCGAGTGAAACCACTCATTTCCAATGTGTCTATGGAAATTAAACCTAAAGACCGCATTATGATTTTTGGTTCCAATGGCTCTGGAAAGTCTACATTACTAAAGCTTATTGCAGGTATTTTAGAACCTTCTAACGGTTCTGTTTATGTAAACGATACAAATTTAAAAGGCATTAAGCTCAACGACTACAGGTCTATAGTTGGTCAATCACTTCCCGAGGAAACACCCTTTGAAGGTACCATAAGGGAAAACCTGACTTTTGGTGATCCTTCTATTTCTGAAAAAGACATTCAGTGGGCTTTAAAACATATTGGGTTGGTAGATTTTGTAAAATCACAACCTCAAGGTCTTAGAACCATCTTATATCCTGAAGGCAAAAAATTATCGCAAACTGATGGCAAAAAAATAATATTGGCAAGGAGTATTTTAAAAAGACCTAAAATACTCTTGTTAAAAGATCCCTTAGAGCAATTTGAAAAGCAGGAAGCAGAGCGTATCATAAATTTTTTAACCAATCCTGAACATCCATGGGCATTAGTTGTGGTTAGCTATAATATGGAATGGAAAAAACAATGTACTAGAGTGATACAGTTAGAAGACGGGAAAATTGTAAATTAAAAAAGAACACCATGTTAAATATTTCAAATAATCAATTAAATAAAAAGGTTGACTTAACGATTTTCGAGTCGGGAATAAAAGTATTTCATAAACGTGACTATAAACATTTCAATCGTTTTTTGGCTGCTTTTGCTATTGTAGGTGTCATCATATTGTTTTTACCATGGACGCAGAACATCAACAGTCGTGGAAATGTAACCACTTTAACTCCAGACCAACGTCCGCAGACCATTCAATCGCCAATTCCAGGTAGAATTGAAAAATGGTTTGTTAGAGAAGGTGACAATGTAAAAAAAGGCGACACCATTTTATACATCTCTGAAATAAAAAACGAATATTTTGACCCTAACTTGGTGAGTCGAACAGGACAACAAATAAAAGCCAAAGAAGCAGCTGTTTCCTCATACAATGGTAAAGTTAAAGCCTTAAACAATCAAATTGCAGCTTTACAAAATGAGCGCTTGTTAAAACTTGAACAAGCCAAAAACAAGCTAACCCAAGCCAAACTTAAAGTAAAGAGTGATAGTATCGATTTAGAAGCTGTAAAAATAGATCTTTCAATTGCACAACGTCAAATCAATGCGTTTCAAGATTTATATGAAGAAGGTTTAAAATCGCTTACGCAGCTTGAGGCCAAGCGATCCAAATTCCAAGAGATGCAAGCTAAATTGATTTCTCAGGAAAACAAATACCTAGCGGCCAAAAATGAAGTGATCAATGCCCAAGTGGAAATCAATCGTGTTCAAGCAGAATATACCGATAAAATATCGAAGGCAGAAAGTGACAAATTCACGGCTCAGTCCAATCAATTTGATGCTGAAGCACAAGTCACCAAGTTGGAAAGTGATTTCACCAATTATGAAATTAGAAATAAACTGTATTACATCACTGCTCCTCAAGATGGTGTCATCAACAAAGCTATTAAAGGTGGAATTGGAGAAACCTTTAAGGAAGGTGAACAATTGGTTGGTATCATGCCTACAAACTATGATATTGCTGTAGAAATGTATGTTGAGCCTATTGATTTGCCATTAATACATATTGATGAGAAAGTACGAGTTCAATTTGATGGTTGGCCTGCTATTGTATTTAGTGGTTGGCCAAATGCATCCTATGGAACCTATGGTGCAAAAGTTGTAGCCATCGAGAATTTTATAAGTCCAAATGGGAAATTCCGCGTGCTATTGGCTCCAGACGAATCAGAACAAGAATGGCCAAAGGATATTCGTGTAGGTTCTGGTGCTATGACTATAGCACTTTTGGAAGATGTGCCTATTTGGTTTGAGTTATGGCGAAAACTCAATGGCTTCCCTCCTAATTACTATCAACCTGAAAACAATAACGCAAGTACCAAAGATTCGAAATGAAACACAGAATGAAAACATATGCATGGTTATGCTTTTCTCTCATAACTTTTTTTGCATCAGCACAAACTGAATCGCAAATGAAACAACAGGATACATTGATGCTTAGCTTTAGTGAGTATTTAGGTTATGTAAAAAAGTTTCATCCAATTGCCAAACAAGCCGAATTAGCCATTCAGATAGGACAAGCTAATTTAATGAAAGCGCGTGGTGGATTTGATCCTAAAATTGAGGTGGATCAGAATCGTAAAACATTCAAGAATACCGAATATTATGATAAACTGAATGCGACATTTAAAATCCCAACTTGGTATGGAATCGAATTAAAAGGGAATTTCGAACAAAATGAAGGCACATTTTTAAATCCGGAATACACAGTTCCAGATGACGGACTCTACAGTGCTGGGATATCTGCCTCTTTAGGTCAAGGGTTGTTTATCAACAAACGTATGGCCGATTTAAGAAAAGCCAAGTTCTTTAGAGAGCAGTCGCTTGCTGATCGCGAATTACTAATCAACCAAATACTTTACGATGCTTCCATTGCCTATTTTGATTGGTTGCAATCGTATTCTGAAGTTAGAACCTATGAGCGTTTTCTGGAGAATGCAAAAATTAGAACACAGGGCGTTAGAAAAAGTGTTGATGCGGGTGATATGGCTGAAATTGATCTTGTTGAAGCTAATATTACTGTTAAAAACAGAACTTTAGGATTAGAACAAGCCAAAGTAAAACTGATGAAAGCGGCATTAGAATTATCAACTTTCTTATGGCTCAATGATGATATTCCAGTAGAGATTCAAGACAATGTGGTTCCAGATACTACTATAGAAAATACTATTGACGAAGTGTTGGAGATTTCAGGTTTACCGCTTTCAGAATTTACTTTGGAAAATCATCCCAAACTCAAATCATTGGAATTTAAATACAAAGGTCTGGAAGTCGATAAACGATTGAAAGCAAACAAATTGCTGCCAAAAGTTGATGTTCAATATAACTTTTTAACCGAAGATCCAGATATATCCAACTCATTCAACACCAATGCCTACAAAGGAGGTTTCAATATTGCATTTCCGTTATTTTTAAGAAAAGAGCGAGGTGATTTGAAGTTGGCAAAATTCAAACTACAGGATATGGAATTTGAAATTGATAATGCGCGCATCACCATTCAAAATAAAATATTAGCGATATACAGGGAATTGGAATCATTTGAAACCCAAAATCAGTTGATTGACGACATCGTAACAGATTATAAAACGATGCTGAATGCCGAAGAACGAAAATTTAGTTTTGGAGAAAGTTCTATTTTCTTGATCAATTCCAGAGAGCGCTATTTAATTGATTCACAATTGAAGGCTATTGATTTGCAAAACAAATATTTGAAGACCAAAGCTAAGTTGTTCAATAGTTTAGCAAAAGACTTAGAAAACCTGTAAATAAATCAATTGTTGTTTTTAGCTTCCTCTTCTGAGGTTTGTGCATTGGTATTGTTTGGCTGCGGATTTAATTGCGGTAATTTGGAATCTTTAATAACTAAAATCTTTGCCTTAACGCCAGTTAACAAGTTCCAACGTTTGGAAGACACTAAGACCTTTTCATCATTGTAAACTTCAAATTCAGCAGTATTCGGACCAGATTCACCTTGGTTTAAGGCAATAAACACTACGGTGTTGATACCTTCTTTTAAAGGTACATCAAAAGATTTGAAATTTGAGGTTAACAATAATTGCGGAATGTAAACTTCATCGTTAACAACCACCTGAACCATATCACCATCAGGATACTCGTGATCACGACATCTAATGTTAGCAATTTGCCCTCTAACTCTTACATCTCCCAAAAATAGATCAGGCATGGTTTTTATTTTAATGCCTTGATCTTCCATCTTAGCATTGTAGCGCTTTTCGAAAATCTCACCTGGATCTCTCAACTTACTTTTCGGAAACATCGAGAATTGCTCTTCTTCAGGCTTTAGTTCTCTTACCTTTACAGGAATCCCATTGATGTTTTTATCGGTTTTTGTAATGGAATTTTCAGAATTAGGCTTGATTTCAATCTTTGAAGGCTGTGGCGTAGAATCGTTTTCCTTAGGCTTGGCTGGAATCTTTATTGATTTTTTTTCACCATCAGGATCTGTTTTGGTTTGCGACTGTCCATAAAAACTGAGAACAACGCAGCATAGAAAGATAAGTGTAAATTTTAATTTCATCTTTAAAAGGCTTGATAGCTTAAACAAATCAAAAATTATTCCTTAATTCAAATTAACGGAAATAAGTAAAGAAAATTTCAACATTAACAATAAATTAGAACTAAATGGTAGTCGCAGTTAATTCTTAAAACTTACCGTTGAAGCTTAATCTAAGCTTACGAGTATATTCCTCTAAAAGCCAATCTTTGTAATTTTTAGTGCTATTCATGATACAATAGCAATATTGCTTGATGCGATAACAAATATCATCATGCAATAGTTTTGCCAGCTCACGAGCTTCAAAAACATCTTCACTATTGGCAATCACCAATTCAGAATGTTGCTGAATTGAGTTCTCGATGGCTTTCATAGACTTATGCCCTTGGCGAATCACTTTTTTGTATTCTTCCTTAATATCAAAATCATCATTCGGGTTTTTCTTAAAACGTTGTCTGAGAGATTCTGGCATTTCATATACAAAGTCACGCTCGATATCTTCATCATTTCTAAGGTTCTCTAGATAATAATCTGGATTTTTAAAAATGTGTTGCCAATCTACGGGTTGATCCCAAGGTCCGAAACGGATGATATTATTTCCTAAATCGATGACTTTAAAAGTTGTCTTATCACCATCAATACGCGACCCTCTACCAATCATTTGAAAATAAAGCGTCAACGATCTGGTAGCTCTGTTAAGGATAATTGATTCTACGGAAGGCTCATCAAATCCTGTCGTCAAGATACTTACTGAGGTCAAAATTCCATCAGGAGTACTTTTAAACCATTTTAAAATGTCTTTTCGTTCTTGTTTTGATGCTGTGTTATCTAAGTGTCTGATATTATAACCAGCACGCTTAAAGGTGTAATAGACCTCTTTGGAAGTATTGATACCATTATTAAAAATAAGGGTCTTTTTACCTTTAGTCAATTCTTCATAAGCAAACAGCAACTTGCCTTGCATACTTGCATTAGTATAAAGTGCTTCGGAAGACTTTACCGTATAATCGCCATTGATACCAATTTTCAAACTGGTAAGCGATACATCGTAATTATAGATTTCAGCAGAAGCCAGAAATCCATTTTTAATTAAGGTAGAAATATTGTCTCCAACGATAAGCTCTTTGTAATTATCCTTCATTGGAAGCTTGATATTGCTGCTCAAAGGCGTAGCGGTAACACCGAGAATAAAACAATTGTCAAAAAACTTGAAGAGTTTTCTAAAGGAGTTGTAATGCGCTTCGTCAATAATTACTAAACCAATATCCTCTAGCTTCAATTTGTCATCATTAAGACGGTTATTCAAGGTCTCAACCATGGCAACAAAACATTGAAACTGATCTTGGTCATGCAGTTCCTTAACCTTACTATTAATGATCTTGTTTTTTACGCCAAACCCTTGAAGTACTTTAGAAGTTTGTTTGCACAGCTCGATACGATGTGTCAAAATAACCACCTTTTTTTTATGGTTCTTGATATAGCGTCTAACGATCTCAGAAAAGATAACGGTTTTTCCACCACCTGTAGGAAGTTGGTACAATAAATTGTAATTGTCTGGAGCACTCTCTAGAACATCGAAAATTCGATTGAGATCTGCGATTTGATAATCGTAAAGACGTTTTTTAGAAAATTTTTGTTGATCTATTTCTAGAGTTGACGACATATATTTAGTACTTCTTTAAAAAAAAATTCTCACAAAATTAAGCTTTTATGAGGTTATCTGAGCATGTTGTTAACAACAATTGAAAAAAAATGGAAGCGTGTATAACGCTTCCATTCTTTTTCTTCAAAACCCAGAAGTTTATTTATGATACTTCAATGCGTTTAGGAGGTTTTTGTTTCGCTTCTTCACGCTTAGGAAGTATCACTTTTAAGATACCATCATTGTAAGTGGCTTCTACTTTTTCAGTTTCCACTGAATCTGGTAATGAAAATGTACGTTTAAATGCAGAATATCCAAATTCTCTACGTGTATAGTTTTCATTAATGTCTTCATCTTCGGTTTGAGTTTCTGAAGAAATCGATAGCACTTTATTATCTAAATCGATGTCAAAATCTGATTTCTTCATTCCAGGAATTGCCAATTCCAAAATATATTCTTCAGCGTTATCTTTTATGTTTACCGCTGGGAGTGTAATTCCTGTATTGAAGTTAGATAAAAATCCTGTTCCGATTCCGTTGTCGAAAAAGTTGTCAAACCATGATGATAAACTGTTTTGAGTTGAAAGTTCTTGACCTTTTGAAGGTGATTTCATTAGTGTACTCATTGTAAATCTATTTAAGTTAAACATTTGTTTTAAACTCAAAAAGTTAATAGCAAATTAAATACCAAGCCTGAAATCAACCTTAAATCTGACAATTTTTCAACCGTATTCAATAGTAATTAAGTCATTTTGACATTTTACTGAAAACCTCTACTCTATTTGATATCAACTTATTAAGTGTTAAAATTTGTTAAATAACTACTTTGTATTGCATAGTACTGTAACATTTTTAAAAATATGTCGTCTATCTAGTATAACAATCAAATAAAAAACGAATAATCATGAGAACATTACACAACAATCAATTGTCAAGTACAAATACAGAAACAAGGATTTATACTTGGAACTCAAAAAGACGTTACAGATAAATGTCTTTGTAAGAACTTCACTGAAATTTTTCAGAACAATAATCATCAATCGAAAAAATCAATCTACCATGAAAGCTTTAACTAAAATTATCAACACGTCGCATACGGTCAATGACGATCTAGAAACCGTAAAATAAATTCATAAGAATAGTTAGTGTTAGTTTTAAATTAGGAAAGGCATTCAAGACCCAAATCTTGAGTGCTTTTCTTATATTTTTAAATATGGTATTATTGTTGTGGCCATTTGGAAAACCATAAAAACGATTCCTCATGGTACGCTCAAGACAAACTTCTCCTCAAGTCAATGCAGGTTCTATGGCAGATATTGCATTCTTACTACTGATTTTCTTTTTAGTAACCGCAATGATTCCTAATGATAAGGGTATCAAACATACCCTACCTGAGCCCTGTCCAAAAAATGAAAATTGTGACACACCGATTCATGAACGCAATATTTTAGCGATTAGCATCAACTCAAATAATGAGCTTTTTTTAGAGAAGGAACTCATTAAAGTAGAGTTATTAACAAAAATTACGAAGGATTTTTTGGATAATAATGGCGATGGAAGTTGTGTTTATTGTCAAGGAAACCAATCTGCTTCGTCATCTGATAATCCAACAACTGCTATCATTTCACTTAAAAGTGATCCCAATGCTTCCTATGAATTTTATATCAAAATTCAGGATGCTCTGACTAAAGCGTATTATGATTTACGATCAAGATATGCCATGGAACTCTTGAATAAAGATGTCAACAAACTTACAAACTCTGAATTAAAACAAGTTCGGGAAGCTTATCCGTTTATTTTATCTGAAGTGGATTAATGCTATTCGTTTTTTAAACTATCTATCTGGCGTTTAACTCTGTAACTGATGTTGACTTTTCGTCTACCCCATTCCTTTGCAGACTCAACATCAGTTCCCATATAAATATCTATGGTTTTTCGCCAACGTCTGTGCATTTTATCCTTAACTAGATAGGTGCCATCTAAACCATCCACCTTTACCAAAGTGTTATGGACTAAACCTAATTGCAGTAAATCCCTAGAAACCGCAATGTATTTTAAACCAGGTTTCAGACTATCTCCAAATGCTGTGATGTGAGGATCTGCATCAGTTTGATATGATAAGGAATTATAAGCTGTGGCTCTAACCTCAATCGTTTTCCATTCATAAAGATTAGACTCATCATTCTTGCATTGAAAAAATACCAGTGCTAGTAAAGAAAGTAGAAAGACTTTTTTTAAAACATCTATAGCCATAGCTAAAGATACTATAAAAAAATAAGCTATTATAGCGATGCAGACGTTTGGTAGATTTCAATCAAATTAACAACGGTCGTGATCACAAACAAAATCATTAAAATACCATTGACAATAAAACTACTAATTTTTTTAAAGGATTTAGGCTCTTTAATGCCTCTTAGGTTATAGATAAATCCGATAAACGAGAACAAAACCACTAAAAACATCACCACTGCACTGATAAATGCATAGTTTTTTGATGGCACAGCTTCGGCTCCAACCAGCTTTTTAAGAACGATGAACACAATAAACAAAACAATTGTAATGATGGCATAGACAAATGCTTTCTCTGAAAAATGTGTTTTGTTGTTATCCATAGTTAATAAGATATCAAATCTAATAATGCACTTTCAAAACGAGCTTTAGCCAGATACTGATCTTCCAATTGGTTAATGAATGGAATCGGTGTTTCTAAACTGCCAACACGTTTTACAGGAGCATCCAGCGACTCAAAACAATGTTCCATAATTAAGGCTGAAATGTCACTAGCAATTCCTCCAAACAAAGAATCCTCTTGAAGGATGATGGCCTTTCCTGTTTTTCTAACCGAGTTGAAAATGGTTTCAGTATCTAATGGGTTTAGGGTTCTCAAATCAATGAGATCTGCCTTAATGTCTGAATGTTTATCCAATGTTTCGAGTGCCCAATGCACACCAGCACCATAAGAAATAACGGTTACAGAATTTCCTTCCCTTAAAATTGAAGCTTTTCCAAATGGCAATGTATAGTAATCTGTTGGCACTTCTTGCCTTACACTTCTATATAGTGCTTTGTGTTCAAAAAATAATACTGGATTCGGGTCATTGATGGCTGTTGCCAATAAGCCTTTTGCGTCATACGGAAATGCTGGATACACAACTTTTAGTCCAGGTGTTTTAGTGAACCAAGCTTCGTTGGTTTGCGAATGAAAAGGTCCAGCGGCCACACCTCCACCACAAGGCATTCTTACTACAACATCAGCATTTTGGTTCCAGCGGTAATGAACCTTTGCCAAATAGTTCACCACAGGATTGAAACCAGAAGTCACAAAATCTGAGAATTGCATTTCAACAACTGCTTTCATTCCTGCTATTGACAATCCCATAGCAGCTTCTACAATGGCCGATTCACAAATTGGCGTGTTTCTAACCCGATCTTTGCCAAAGGTCTCTACAAATCCTTCCGTAATTTTAAAAACACCACCATATTCAGCAATATCCTGACCCATAAGCACAAGATCATTATGCTGTTCCATGGACTGTCTTAAACCTTCAGAAATCGCGTCAACCAATCGTTTTTCTTCAGTTTCAGTATTGGGTTTAATCTCTTTGTAATCAAATGCTTTATAAACATCACTAAGCTCTGACTCTATATCTGACGTAATTGGTTCTTCGTCAAAGGCAATTTGAAGATTTTCATGTATTTCATGCATGATGCCTTCCTTGATTGCAACTTCCTGCTTTTCATTTAGAATTTTTTGCTCAATTAAAAAGGCTTGAAAATTTTCAACAGGATCTTTTTTGATCCATTGCTGCATTAATTCCTTAGGAACATACTTGGTTCCACTAGCCTCTTCATGTCCGCGAACTCGAAAAGTCTTAAATTCGACTAAAATTGGTCTTGGACGCTTACGAATACTTTCTACTAATTTTTTAATCTTAGTATAAACCTCAATGACGTTATTTCCATCTAGAACAAAGGATTCCATACCATAACCTCTACCTCTATCTGCCAAATCCTTACAGCGATACTGTTCACTTGTTGGTGTCGATAATCCATATCCATTATTCTCGATACAAAATAGTACAGGAAGTTGCCAGACAGAAGCAACATTTAAGGCTTCATGAAAATCACCTTCACTCGTGCCTCCTTCTCCAGTAAACACTGCTGTGACTTCATTTTTGTTTTTGAGAAGACTTGCAAGTGCTATCCCATCGGCAACACCTAATTGTGGTCCGAGATGCGAAATCATGCCCACGATATTGTAGTCTTGTGTTCCAAAATGAAACGAACGATCACGCCCTTTAGTAAATCCGCTAGCCTTACCTTGCCATTGACCGAATAATCTATGTAATGGGATCTCTCGAGTGGTAAAAACCCCTAAATTCCTATGCATTGGTAAGATGTATTCTTCTGGTTTTAATGCCATGGTTACGCCTACAGCGATGGCTTCTTGACCAATTCCAGAAAACCATTTGGAAATCTTGCCTTGTCTCAATAAAATCAACATCTTCTCCTCAATAAGACGAGGTTTGAGCATGTTTTTATAAAGCTTGAGAAGGGTTTGGTCGTCTAGATTTTTTTTATCGTAAGTTATTGTACTTCGCATTGAAGTTAACATAGTATTCAAATTAGATATAGAGAATCAAATGTAGCTAAAATTTGAATGAATTGCCTGCAAACCCATTTTTTTTTGAACTAAAGTATCAATATGATTTTACCGCTATTTTCGTTATTTTTGTAGTATACAGTAATATCAAACTATTTTAATATGGATAGAATACCTAGTGTCAACCTTGAAGATTTTATTTCTGGAGACCCAAATAGAAAGCAAAAATTTATTAATGAAATTGGTAAAGCTTATGAAGAGATTGGCTTTGTTGCCCTTAAAGGTCATTTCCTCGATGATGCTTTAGTAGATAAGCTCTACGCGGAGGTTAAGAATTTTTTCGACCTACCGGTTGAAACCAAGCGTAAATATGAAATTGAGGGCATTGGTGGACAACGTGGCTATGTGTCTTTTGGAAAAGAAAGTGCTAAAGGAAAAAAAGAAGGTGACTTGAAAGAGTTTTGGCATTTTGGCCAATATGTTGATGATGACCCAGAACGTGCTAAAGAATATCCTGAAAATGTAGAGGTTAAAGAAGTTCCTGAGTTCAACAAAGTTGGAAAGGAAACCTATAAAATGCTTGAAAAAACGGCGAAGTATGTCCTAAGGGCTTTGGCTTTGCATCTTGGTTTAGAAGAAACTTATTTTGATCATTATATCCATAA
Organism: Psychroserpens sp. XS_ASV72; assembly: GCF_041224425.1. Lineage (NCBI taxonomy): Bacteria > Pseudomonadati > Bacteroidota > Flavobacteriia > Flavobacteriales > Flavobacteriaceae > Psychroserpens > Psychroserpens sp. XS_ASV72. The sequence goes on from NZ_JBGFGL010000077.1 coordinate 161,176, forward strand.
TGGCAACTCCATTCTAAGGCCAATCCATTATCCACCAATTACTGAAGAACCAAAGAATGCGGTTCGCGCTGCAGCCCATGGCGACATTAACCTCATTACTTTACTAATGGGAGCGCAAGGACGTGGATTGCAAGTTCAAAACCATAAAGGTGAATGGATTGATGCTATTGCTGAACCAGACGAATTGATGATTAATGTTGGTGATATGCTTTCGCGTCATTCTAACAATAAATTGAAATCTACAATTCACCGTGTTGTAAATCCACCAAGAGAACTTTGGGGAACCTCTCGTTATTCCATTCCGTTCTTTATGCATCCTATAAGCGAAATGAAATTGAATGTATTAGATAGTTGTGTTGACGAAGACAACCCAAAACAGTACGACGATATTACTGCTGGCGAATTTTTAAATGAGCGTTTAATTGAATTGGGATTAAAAAAATAGTCAATTAATTATCCATGGATTTAAAAGATCAATTAAAGCACTTGTTTCCCGACCATATTTCTGAAGAACCTTCTGAAGAATTACAGGATAATACCAATGATATTTGGATTCAAGATGATCCTATTATCTGTAAGTATGAAAAAAGAAAGGGAAAGCCAATCACAATTCTCGAAGGTTATAATGGTGCTGAAGATGACTTTAAATCCCTAGCGAAAGAACTCAAGCAAAAACTTAGCGTTGGTGGTAGTTATAAAAATGAAAAAATCATCATTCAAGGTGATTACAGAGATAAAATCATGGAAATACTCAAAGCAAAAGGATTTTCAGTTAAACGTGTTGGAGGATAACCATGGCTGAGATTTTACATATCACCAATGGAAGTGTTTTAACAAAGTACCTTCGTGAATTAGATGTTCAAGGCGAATTTCTTACTTGGCAGGAAATGCTCTGCGAAGGACCGACTATTGCTCATATCAATTCTGAGGAATTCTTTATGATTCGAAAGGAATTTTTAAACGAGTACTATGACATTGAAATCAATGAAAATGAACTCAAACAAGAACTTGCAAAACTAAATGATGCTGATAAATACGACGAAATAGTCCTTTGGTTTGAATACGACTTGTTTTGTCATATCAACATGCTGGGTGTGATCAGTTTACTACATCAAAAGGAAATCAAGCTTCCACTCTATTTAGTTTGTAGCGGACGAATCGAAGGTGAAAAACACTTCAAGGGTTTAGCCGAACTCACTTCTGATCAGTTGCTTAATCATTATCAGAATAAAATTGAATTAACCAAAGATGATAAAGATTTAGCTTTGTCACTTTGGAGAACTTATTGTGGCAAAGACCATAACTTATTTAAACCCTACATTGTTCAAAATTCGTCTTTTAAGTATATGAGTAATTGCCTGAAAGCACATTTAAGACGCTTTCCTGATTCAAAATCTGGACTCAATATTTTGGAAAAGAATATTTTAGAAATAGTTCGGGACAAAGACATTAAGTCCAAGCATCATTTGTTGGGCTACATCCTAAATTATCAAGGTTATTATGGTTATGGCGATTTACAACTGGAACGGATGATTGATAATTTGTCTGTATACTTTGAAACTTCAGTTGAGAAGCTGACTTTGAGTAGAACTGGTCATGAAGCCTTATTGAAAATTAAAAACGTGTCGTTGGAAATCAATAACAATATGACTTACGGAGGGCTAAAACGTCTTGACTATCAATACAACAAAGACCAAAACAAACTCGTTAAAACCAATATTAATGTCTATTAAAGATTCTGAATTAATTTTAAATCCAGATGGCAGTGTTTACCATTTGAACCTCAAGCCTGAAAACATTTCTGATACCATCATTTTTGTAGGTGATCAGGATCGAGTTGAAAAAATCACTAAACATTTTGACAGCATAGAATTTACGACCCAAAAGCGTGAGTTCAAAACCCAAACGGGATATTATAGAGATAAGTTGTTAACGGTTATTTCCACTGGAATCGGCCCAGATAATATTGATATTGTCCTCAATGAACTAGATGCTTTGGTGAATATTGACCTAAAAACGCGTCAGCCAAAATCAGATCTAACCAGCTTGAACATTATACGTATTGGTACTTCTGGTTCGCTTCAAAAGGATATTCCGGTAGATTCGTTTGTGATAAGTACTCACGGATTGGATATTAACGGTATGCTTCACTTCTATCAAATAGATGATATTAGCAATCCAGATATTGAAAATGCTTTTATCAAGCATACCAATTGGGATAAAAATAAAGCACGTCCAATTGTCATCAATAACAGTTCTTATCTTGAAAACTATTTTGATAGTAAGAAAGTTCATAAGGGCATGACAGGAACAGCTGGTGGTTTTTATGGTCCTCAAGGTCGTGTTTTAAGATTGCCTCTTCAAGATGCAACGCTTAACTCAAAATTAGATTCATTTCAATATAAGGACTTTAGAATCACCAATTTTGAAATGGAGACTTCGGTCATTTATGGATTGTCAAAATTACTAGGTCATGAAGCGCTTTCACTTAATGCCATAATTGCCAATAGACCAAACGGTAATTTTAGTAAAGACCCAAAACAAACAGTTGAAAACCTAATTCTATATGCGCTTGATCGCATTATCAATGTTTAAGTGTTTGTTTATATTTCTAAATTAGAATCATGAAAATAATTAATATTGGAGGTGTTCCAGAGCATTTTAACCTAGCTTGGTACTTAACACTAAAAAATGGAGAATATAAAAGAGAAGGCATTAATCTTCGATGGAAAGACTTCTTTGGAGGTACTGGTGCAATGAACAAAGCACTTCGCGATGGAGAGATCGATATGGCAGTTATTCTAACTGAAGGCATTATCAAAGACATCATTGAGGGAAATCCAAGTAAAATTATCCAAACTTTTGTACAGTCACCTCTTATTTGGGGAATTCACGTTGCAAAAGATTCTCCTTATAAAACAATTGAAGACTTAAAAGGCACTAAGGCTGCTATAAGCCGTTATGGTTCTGGTTCTCATTTAATGGCTTATATCAATGCTGAAAACAACGATTGGGATTTAGATAAAGATCTAAACTTTGAGGTCATTAGAAATCTTGATGGTGCTGTTGATGGATTGACTGAAGGCAAAGCTGACTATTTTATGTGGGAAAAGTTCACAACGAAACCTTTGGTCGACAGTGGCGTTTTTAGAAGAATCGATGAAAGCCCTACACCATGGCCATGCTTTGTGATTGCTGTTAATGAGGCATTTTTAAAAGACAATGAAAGTGATGTCAAAACAATCCTAGATATCATTAACACAACGACACTAGACTTCAAATCAATACCAAGTATCGATGCAACCATTTCCAATCGCTATGACCAAAAACTTGAAGATGTCCAAGAATGGCTTGCTTTAACAGAATGGTCGCAAGAAGTTATTGACAAGAAAACCATTGCCTTGGTGCAACATAAACTGCTAGATTTAGGGATAATTTCAAAGCAAGTAGATTATGAGGATTTGGTACATAAAATTTAAGAAATACAGGTAGGAAATTTTAATAAGTACTTGTTATATAATCAAATAGGTTTTAACAAAATTTTAATGTTTTTTGAGTTAAGTTTCTATTTTTCAAAAATTTAATTACATTTGTTAATACCTGATCGTGCTATTACCTTAACAAAACTTAAAGTATATGATAATGATTATTACGCTAATTATCGCTTTCCTTGTAGCTTTTAATTTTTTACTTTTAAAGTTCAGTTGCAACAAAGCAGTTAAAAGAAAACCTACCAAGCGACCTACAGTAATCAAAACCCAAACGAGTGTAGTTCCTACAAAACAGCTTACCAGTACCAGATTAGCTCCTACGGGAAGTTAATCTACGTTTACCATTCTATAGGTTCTAATCCTTTTTCAATTAAATAAGTATTCGTTTTACTGAAATGCTTATTACCAAACCAATATCCTCTATTGGCACTTAATGGTGATGGATGACCAGAAGTTAAAATATGATGTTTTTCAGAAGCAATTAATTTAGCCTTTTGTTTGGCAAAACCTCCCCATAGCAAAAACACAACACCTTCTCTATTTTCGCTTATTAGCTTAATTACTGCATTGGTGAATTGTTCCCAACCTTTATTTTGGTGACTTCCAGCTTGATTAGCTCTAACGGTTAAGGTGGCGTTTAAAAGTAGTACGCCTTGCTGTGCCCAACGCTCAAGGTTTCCCGATTTAGGATAAGGCTTTCCAATATCGGATTCTATTTCCTTGAAAATATTAATCAATGATGGAGGATGTGGAATTCCATCGTTAACTGAGAAGCACAATCCGTTTGCTTGTCGAAATCCATGATATGGATCTTGACCTATGATGACAACTTTTACATCATCAAAATGGCAATAATCAAAAGCAGAAAAAATCTGCTTTCCAGGTGGATAGCAATCAAAAGTTTTGTACTCATTTTTTAAAAAGTGTACCAAATTTTCAAAATAGGGTTCGTCAAACTCGTTGTTTAGATGGTTTTTCCAGCTTTTATGTATATCAACATTCATTTTATCTAAAAAAAAATCGTATCGTCTAAAATATGAATTATGTCATAAAATTGTATATTCAAATGTACTATATTCGTTTTATCAAAATCCTACAACTATGGCAGAAGCAATCATAGATAAAGTTCAAGGCATCTTAAATAAGCCCTTGCAAGACATCAAAACTATTGAAGAAATAGATCATGATGTGTTCTTTAAGGAACATATCAAAAAAAACGCTCCTGTCAAGATTACTAAAATGATGGATCATTGGAAAGCTAGAGAACTTTGGTCATTGGATTATTTTGAGAAAATCGGAAAAGATAAGGAAACCTATACATACAAAGGAAATATCAGGCAAAATGATACCAATTGGCAATTTGGTGCCTTCAAGGAGTATTTGGATGAAATACGAAATACCGAAACGGAAACCTATTTAGGCAACATGCCAATTGCTAAAATGTTTCCTGAGCTATTGGAACATGTCGATTTTTCATTGATCTCAAAAAATACTGTTAGAAATTCAACCTCATTATGGATTGGTCCAAGTGGCACGCTAACAGGTTGGCATACAGATCGCTTAGCGAATAATATTCTAGCATTGATTGAAGGTAGGAAATTAGTATTTTTAGTCAGTCCAAAAGAATCTGAGAAGATGTATCCAAGTCAGAAATACGAACCAGGATCACGATTGAGCGATGTCAATATGGAAGATTTTGATGAAGCCGCTCACCCGATGTTCAAGAATGCTAATGTACAATATACGATTATCCATCCAGGAGAAATGCTCTTCATTCCGCAAACATGGTGGCATTGTGTCTATGGCTTAGACATCTCCATAAGCTCTAACAACTTTGCTTTTACGCCTCTAGATAATTTTAAAATGAAATCCTCTGAACTGATCAAGCGTAAACTTCATAGTGTTGGTCTTTATGGTCGAAAAGATTGCGTTTGCCATTACGTCAATGAAGAAGGAAAACGCGTTAAACGATAAACCGATTTTCAGTTTAATTTCTATCCCATTATTTAAGTACCTTTGCAATGCTTTAAAAGGGTTGACTCAGGACACATGATTCGTATTCACGATAAAACATTACAAGATTTAGAATTTTACACGGTTTTAGAACAAGTGTCAGACCTCTGTGTTACTAATTTGGGGAGACTTGAAGCACTTGAGATTCGCCCGTTTTCGGCTGAGGAATCTGCAATGGAATCTTTAGAGTTTACCAACGAATTCGTATCCTCTTTTTACAATGACAATCGCATACCTAATCATGGCTTTGATCCTATCTCTAAGGAATTGAAGTTGTTGAAGATAGAAAACTCCTATCTGGACACATCCAGTTTTAAAAAAATAGCATCCATCACAATAACGGTAAACAGCATCCAAAAATTCTTTAAAAAATTTGAAGATTATTATCCTAAGTTATTGTTGCACTCATCTTCTTTGGAAACGGTTATGCATTTGGTTTCTGAAATCGATTCTATTATTGATCGTTTTGGAGATATAAAGGACAATGCTACGGAAACGTTATTTCAGCTACGAAAATCGATTAATTCCATAAGAGGTAAAATCAACCAAAGTTTTAATACCGCACTAAATACCTATCAAGGCTTAGATTATCTTGATGATATCCGAGAATCTGTAGTTGAAAACAAGCGTGTATTGGCTGTTAAGGCTATGTACAGGCGAAAGGTCAAGGGCAGCATCATGGGAAGCAGTAAAACAGGAAGTATTGTTTATATTCAACCTGAATCAACTTTTCAATATGCTCGAGAGCTCAACAATTTAGAATTTGAGGAAAAGGAAGAAATAGAAAACATCCTACGTCAGCTTACTGAATATGTGAGACCTTACACTGCAACTTTAGAAGAATATCAACTCTTTTTAACTCGTTTGGATGTTATTTATGCCAAGGCAAAATATGCACAGTCTATAAATGCCATTCTACCTGTAATCAATACTGACAAGGTTTACGAGGCTAGAGATGCATTCCATCCGCTATTATATATTTCCAATCAAAAGGAAGGCAAAAAGACATTTCCACAAACCATAAAACTACATCCTGAAAATAGAATCATTGTAATTAGTGGTCCCAATGCTGGTGGAAAAAGTATCACGCTCAAAACAATAGGCTTACTTCAGGTAATGTTGCAATCTGGATTGTTAATTCCTGTCCATGAGAAAAGCACCATTTGCTTTTTTGACCGTATTATTAGTGATATTGGCGATAACCAATCTATTGAAAATCACTTGAGTACCTATAGTTACAGGTTAAAGCAAATGAACTATTTTCTGAAAAAGTGCAATAAAAACACCTTGTTTCTTATTGATGAATTCGGAACAGGAAGTGATCCCGAACTTGGTGGTGCTTTAGCCGAAACATTTCTAGAGGAGTTTTACCATCGTGGTGCTTATGGAATCATTACAACCCACTACTCTAACTTAAAAGTATTGGCCAATGAAATGCCTCACATGCAAAATGCCAATATGATGTTTGATGAGCGTAGTTTGGAACCTATGTTTAAATTGGTGTTAGGACAAGCCGGAAGTTCGTTCACCTTTGAAGTTGCGCAAAAAAATGGTATTCCATACAGTTTGATCAATCGCGCTAAGAAAAAGATTGAACGTGGTAAAGTACGGTTTGATGCGACCATTGCCAAGCTCCAGAAGGAACGCAGCAAATTGGAAAAAACCGAGCGGTCGTTAAAGGAGAATGAAAAGAAGAAACAATCTGAAGCAGATAAATTAGAGGAAATCAATGCTAAGGTTCAGAAAAAGTTGGAAAGCTACCAAGAACTTTATGATAGTAATCAGCGTTTGATTTATCTCGGACAAAAATTCAACGATATTGCTGAAACCTATTTTGAGAATCAGCGCAAGCGGGAACTGATGGCTGAGTTATTTAAACTGGTCCAAATAGAGAATTCCAAACGGAAAAAGGTTTCCGCCAAACAAAAACGTGCTGAAAAAGCTAAAGAAAAAAGAGTTCAGCAGGAAGCCGAAAAGAAAGTTGCTGTCATCAGAAAGAAGAAAAAAGAGGCGAAAAAAAATGAAATCAAAGTTGAAAAACCAAAGCCAACGCTTAAAACAGGTGACCGAGTACGCATGTTTGATGGTAAAGCTATTGGGACTATTGATTCCATAGAAAAAGGAAAAGCCATAGTAAACTATGGCATTTTCACAACTAACGTTAATATAGATTTATTAGAATTGGTTGAGGCGGTCAAAAGCTAATTACAATCATCATTGACGGTTCCATGATCGTTCCAATCGCCACCTACAAATTCATAACATATATCAGATTCGACATATCCAAGATCTTCAGAATCAATCTCATCAAAATCACCAAAACCAATCTGACTTTCAAAAATAATTTTTACATCATAAGCACCATGTGGCGGACGTTTGGACGTTTGAGAACCTTGATTTAGTTCATACTTCGGACCATCATAAAAATAGTTGGTTTCCTGTGGTCTGTATCTAAAAAAGAATCTCGTATCGTGATAAGAATTATTTTTAACTGTCACTTCCTCATGAACATAAGGTGCATTTGGATCACATTGCTCAACAGCATAGGATGTGTTGTATCCCATTTTAGCAATCGAATTGTCTTTTAAGTAGCGCATAGTATAAGCAATTGGCACACCTGGATTGTCTGCGCTTACCAACGCATTAGAACCAACAATAATATTGCGAACACCTCCAGGACCAGAATCGATGTCTGTGTTGTTTATTGGACTTACAGCTACTTCAGCATTTCCTCCAATAGTCAACAATTTAAATGTAGATGTTGACAAGACCGCTTCATAATCTGAATTGAACGTTGCATTAACATCGACACTGTAATCTAGTGCAGCACTCAAATCGACATCAGCTGTTTCTTCACTGTATTCGGTTTCCATTCGAAGCATCACAATACGTCCATACGAAACTGAACTTACATAGGCTGCTGGATTTTCATCATTTATTCTAGCCATAACATCATTCACCGTAAGTGAATTGCCCAGCATGGATGCTGGTGAGTTTGGTGAATCTAAAGTCACTGTAAAAAACACTTGTTTAAAAGACATGGTAGCTACACGTCTTTCCGTGTTATTGGTAAATTGCAATTGCGCTGCAACATTGTTATCTGCCCAAGCAAGATTTAATCCAATATCCATACTTAACTGTGTTGATGAATACAGTGTAGCTGAAGAAAAAATAGAATTAGAAGGATTCACATTTTGATTGGCGTTTGCATACCACCATTGTAAAGCATCATCAATTTTAGTATCTACTACAGATTTTGAAGGGTTTGCAATATTCAGAACCCCATTTTGTCCCATTCCAGGCAAATTGACTCGAATTGTATAACTTCCTTTTTCTATTGCTAACGGATCTGGATTTCCTTCCAGCATGCGATCATTGGCAACTACTAAAGCACCAGGATAAATAGCATCAATATTAGGTCTTAATATGGCAACATCATCAAAATTGGAATCTAAAGAGTATTCTGTAGTTGAACAAAACCTAGTAGTTCCATTAACTGGATCTGTATACCCTTCTTGCGTACCGATTGGTGTACGATTACTTGGTTCGCCACCTGTATCCTTAACATTGAGTAATTCGTCTGGATCATAGTTTAATCCGTAGATATATTCGTTGATGTTTGATGCATTAGGGTTTTCATTGGTGTCATCACTATCATCTGGTTTGCTACAATTGACAACTGTCAAAGCAAAAGCCATTAAAAGGAATGATTTTCTAAAGTTTTTTGATACATACATGGTTTTAAAATTTTATGAATGAATTAGTTCCATTGTTTTAAGGTTGTACTAAGTCCTTGATGAAGATAGACGCTTCCGCTAGCTGTATTATCTAAATTGTCTACATTTCCATTTCTCCATTTATAGCTGCTATTGTTATCGTCTTTAGCGCCAACGGTTCCTCCTGCATACATCCCAATATAACCTTCTGAAGTGGTTGGATTATTTGATCCTTTTAATACGAAATGGTTATATTCATCATTGTGTTCTGGTAACATATTACCAACATCCTCATAAGAGCCACCAGCATCCCCTTGAGATAGTTTTATTCTACTTGTTGACACATTGTTAATCCATGAGTAATACTTAAAGGCAAACAGGTAACTGTTCGAAGGTATACTCAAATCATTATTATTGGCAACGGTTCTGTCACCTGTAGAACTTTCAACCGCAGTGTTGTTATAAATTTGATTATCTGAAGCTCCACTTTTTGTGGTATCAAACAGATAATTTGCCAAGTCATTGTATTCACTTTCAGTAATCCAAACCCAATCACCAGTATTGGCATTTTCATAGTCTTGACGAGACGTGTTCAAAAAAGCCCAAATGTCGTCAACGTTTTGAATAGCAATCTTATATTCTAAAACCTCAGTATCTGTTCCGTTACTTGCTTCAACAGTAACAAATAAATTTTCATTGGTTTCAAAATCAAAGGCTAACCAATCTCCTACACGAAGTTCATTGCCGTTGATAATTGCTGCTTGCGATGACGTTTGGGAAACAATTCCGTAAGTTAAAGTACCCTCTAGACTAGAATTAATTGTTGCAATTAAGTCTCCACTGGAAGGATATTCTTCAATATTAATTGTAATGACATTGTCTTGAGGATCATTTGAATCGGTATCTTCTGAGCTACAAGAAGCCAAAAGCAAAATGCAGAGACAAATGCCTAAGCGATAAAAAAGTTGTGTTTTCATTATAAAAAGATTTTGTGGTTTTTAATTTTTGTAGCGACTTACAACTGGTTGAGTCTGCAGCCTAACCAGCGCAAGACACCACAAAATAGTTTTGTCATATAAATTATGACATGTCAAATCTATGTGTGATTACTTCTGAAATCTAATTTTTGGCATGGACAAACTATGGACAAGCTTCAATTTCCTTTATATATTCGGTTAAGAAACAGCATTTGAAAAACGGAATCAAATAACTGATTAACAGTAATATACAGGGTGTTTTAAACAAGAAAATTATAGACAAAGCCTAGACAGGCCTTTTTTGAGATATAGATTTACATTAATAACCATGTATTTCCTCTAACATATTTAATTAACTTAGTTATCAATAAAATTTAAGGATAATGAGACTTTTAATAGTATCGCTGTGTTTAATAATTTCGTTATCAAATTATGCACAAGAATCGAAACGTATAACAGAACTACAACAAAAATTGGAAAAAGCTACAACTGCTAAAGCCAAGCTTAAGGCTTTAGAAAAATTGTGGCAAATTACAGCATACGATAATACAGAGTCTGCAATTAAATATGCAAATCAAGCTATTAAATTAGCTCAAGAGAATAATTTAAAGCTTCAAACTGCTAGAGCTTATGAACGATTAGGAATTGCCTATTCGAATATTTCAGAATATTCTAAATCTAATGATGCCTATTTAAGCGCGATTAAATTACATCAAGAGCTTAATAAACCAAGATTTGTGAGTAGCTTAATTATGAATCAAGCCATAAATTTTAAGGACAATGCTCAGTATGACAGCGCAATTCATTACATGAACAAGTCTGAGAGCTATATGAACAGAGAAAACTATTGCTGTAAAGATGACACCTTGTTAGAAATTAATTTACATAGTATTAAAGCAACAATCTATATGGAACAAGGCAAATATTTATCATCTCTTGACAATGCTATAATTGCTGCAGATATCTCTAAGCAACTTAATGATAGTATTCAATATGCAGACAATTTAGTTTTAATTGGTAACAATAATCAAGCGCTAGGCAATAATGATATAGCCATTCAATATTTAAAGGAGGGAATGAAGATATATAAAATTACTGAAGATACTTATTATGAGTGTAATACAGCTAAGGATATAGGTGCTTTATATTCTGGAAAATTTCCTATTGAACGAGATAGTGCTGAGTTTTATTTAAAAAGAGCAATAGACCTTTCTAAAGCAATAAAAGTCCCTTTACTACAAGTGCAATCGTTAAATGAATATGGAGAACTACTCTTAAAAGAAAAGGACTTAATAAAAGCAAAACAAATCTTCTCAGAGAGTGAACTTATAACTGATGTTATTAGAGATGAATTTAGTTTAGGTCGTATTAAATTGGGTATGGGACGTATCTTTTTTTTAGAACAAAATTTTGAAGATGCCGAATCTAGAACTAAAGCTGCGCTTGATATTTTCAATAGAATCAAAGTTTTACCTCAAACTATAGTTTCACAAAAACAGCTAAGTGATATTTATAAAGCTATAGGAAACTACAGAAAATCACTTGAAGCACATGAAAGTTATAAGCAGTTATCAGATAGTCTGTATAATAAGGAAAAGTCCCTTAAGTTTGATGAATTGCAAGCTAGTTTTGATGCTGAAAAAAAGGCAGCGGAAATACGTTTTCAAAACGAAAAAATTAAATCATTAAATTCTAAAGCTGAAAATGATAAGTTGACTAAAACATTATATATTATTGGTATTGTTTCTCTACTTACTGTTCTAGGATTATTGTATTTCGGATTCAAACAACGCATTAAAAAGAACAGAATAGCCAGAGAAAAACAAGAAGAAATCTATAAGAAGGAAATCGAATTCAAAAAGAAAGAGCTTGCAACACAAACACTTCATTTGGTTCAAAAGAGCACATTTATCCAAGAGTTGAAAGAAAACCTTGAGAAAATCAAAAAGTCGCCTGAATTATTTAAAGTCGAATTCAGACGTATCGTCATGTTACTTAGAAAACAAAACGCAGAGGATAAAGACTGGGAAGTTTTCAAATCTTACTTTTCAGAAGTACATAATAACTTTGATAAGAAAATCAAGTCTATTGCTGATGATATTACCGAAAAGGAAATACGATTGGCTTCTTTTTTACGAATGAATCTGTCTACCAAAGAAATCGCCTCAATGCTCAATGTGCTTCCAGATAGCGTCTTGAAATCGAAATATAGACTGAAAAAGAAGTTGCAATTGGACAAGGACACCGATTTAAATGAATTTTTAAACACCTTATAAAACAATCGCGTATTTTTGTAGTGTGATATCAAATTTACCGAAAGACAAAAAACTCATTTTATTCGATGGTGTTTGCAACCTGTGCAACAGTTCTGTTTTATATGTGATCAAACATGATAAAAACAACAAATTCATGTTTGCACCATTGCAAGGTGAGGCTGGTACAAAAATCATTCAACACTTTAATATAGATACGTCCAAAACAGACTCTATACTGTTGTATTCTGAGAATGACGGACTTTCAATCAAATCTAGTGCTGCATTACGAATTGCCAAGGATTTAGGCTTCCCAAGGAACTTAATGACAGTTTTCTTTATCATTCCAACTTTTATACGAAATTGGGTTTATGACTATGTAGCAAAAAATCGCTATAAATGGTATGGAAAAAAAGACGCTTGTATGATACCTACTCCAGAGTTGAGCTCAAAATTTCTAACATAAAAAAGCCCTTTCATTCGAAAGGACTTTAATAATTAACAACTAATTAAAACTAATTTAACTCTAAAATTTATCATTAATCATTTGAGGGATTATCTAACATGTTTAATGATTAATAGCACATTATTTAATATAAACTTACACTCCTATTTCAAAAATTGGCAAGATTCTCGGTGTACAGTCCAAAAAAATTGTTCAAAAAATTAAAAGTGCAAAAAATATCCGTGAATGACGTTTCAAGCAATACTCAAAACTTAATTGAATTTGAGGTTTACTCATTCAGTACGTCTGTTAGCTAATTAGTGTTTTCAGCCTGAGTCAATCTTTACTAAATTGAATTGATAATTGCACAAAGCCTTAAAGCAAAGCAATCAATTTGAACCTTGCTTCCGTTAGCAAGGAACGATTCAAGTTCCCTTTCTGTGCATGTCTAACACAGATTGGGCTTCAGTAAAATTCTGTTGGAAACTGTTACGCTTTAAGGCTTTATTACTTTAAACTCTTTAAGATGAAATCTAAATTGGTGTTGGAATTGTCGTTAGTGACATACGCATCAGTATAGTATTTTGAAGTTATCGCCAATCCCAAATCCTGCAATTGTTTTATGGTGTCTTTATATTCTAAACTCACTTTTCCAGTTAACAATATATCTAAATCACCTCCCGATTTTGCGTATTTATAAACTTGCTTGATGCCTCGTAGATATTTATGGTCTTTCGTGAATCCGCCACCACGATGAACTCTTAAGGTAATCGCGAAGGCTTTATCTCTACTTAGTTTGTATTGGTTGTGCAGTAAATCGAAAGTTGCCGAAAAATCATAGCCTTTATGCAATGTATCTACAGCAATAACACGATAAGCCAATTCTTTTAAACGTTTCATGGTTAAACAACCTGACATGTATTCTGAAAACACAGCTAAACCTTCTTGGGTTTCCACATTATTTGGAAATCCGTTTGAAAAAATCTTCAAGGGTTGCGCCAATCCGTTGAAGGTAGTCACCATATGCACGCCAATTTCATGATTGGTCAATACTTTTAATTGATTTAAACTGAACTTGTGATTTTTACGTAACACAAGTGTTTGTGTATTGTTAAGGACCATTGCAGCTGCGGAAAGATTCGTAGACAACTTAATGTTGTAATTAAAGTCATAACGCTTGGAATACTCCTCGAAATAATCAATCGCTTCTTTTGCAGAATACATAGGAAGCATTTCCTGATCAAAATCACTATCGTCAAAACGAAGAATAAATTTCGCATTATCGATATCTTTTTCGGTTGGAGTTCCAAAACTTTTTAAACTATTATAATAAAATTTTCTTCCTTGATTAATGGTTTGTATGCATTCAATTAAGCCTGAATATTCATAAATCACATCTTCATAAAGCTTTCTAATAGATTCGTTTTCAATGCGCTCCAATCGTTGAGAGAAAAACAAACGATGTAATTTATAGCCGTTAAATTTTAACTTCGGATAATTAAACTCTGGCTCGTAATTATATTTTGAAGAAAAGAACTGCTTTTTCTCACGTTCAATATTTAAGGGATTGATATAGTTAAGCAATTCGATATTTTTTACCAAGCGATTCAGGTTGGCATCAATATCAAATAAATCTTGGTATTCGTCAGTACTTGTAATTTGCGGCATTAGTTTTTATGCATTTTATAGAACAGGGCTGCGTGCTCAGGTATTTTGGTTTTTAACTCAGATTCTACTGTGGCAACAACTTCAGGATAAATCACTTGATCATATTCATGACAGTAAACCTTGGCAATTTCAGTCGCCAAAACTAAGGTATTTTCAAATGCTTTTGTAATGAATTTTAAAAAATAACCATTGCCATAAAACGTATTGTTTATTGCTGCAGTCGATTTAATGTCTTGAGGAAAGGGAATTTCAGATAAACTTTGTCTCCAGGTTTCAATGACATCTCCAAATCGGTCGTTATCTACATTTGAGGTTCCCAGATTCCAAGTGGGCACTTCCCTATCCCAACGTCTCCAATTATAACTATGCATATCATAAACGATACAAATACCAAACTTGGATTCCAGTTTTGAAATCAATGCATGGACTACTTTATAAAAGTTAGCATGTTTGTCTTGGCTTTTCTTCTTTTGGTCATCAGGAAGAGGAGATTTCCATAGTTGTTTTCCCCAAGCAGTTTCGAAAACAGCTTCATCAGGTGTCCTGTTTAGGTCGTATTCAAATCGGGAATCACATCCAGCAATAACAATAGGGTGCGATACAACCATGTTTTTGGTTTCTGGATCTTCTTCATACCAGCGATCGTATTCGGTATGCAGACAATTGTCCCATAACTCATTTCTAAATTGATGTCCATCATGAACTGCTCCACATACATAATGTACGTAGTCATCAATCTTCAGTGTGAATGAATAATCTTCAGCAACCGCATGAAAGGTTTTTTCAGCATTGATGTTGTCAATAATTTGGGCAATTGAAAGTCGTTCCATTAATCTTCTAAAATACGTTTTAAAGTATTGTATGATGTCTGTTCCATTTGATGGTTTTTTCCATCGGCAAAAGCCATGAGTTTAACATCAGCAAACAATTCGTCTAAAGAAGCATATAATGATTTACTCTTGTAGGCGTTGACAATCTTGTTAATGCTCTGATAATCGTTATCCTTGTCAAATTCGTCATGGACAGAATTGTAAGTATCTTTATTTACGCGTGATAAGATATAGCGTTTCTCTGCTTCTGATTCTTCCAAATCAATATTTGCAATGTATAATAAAATATAGGCGACAAATTCCTTTTTAGTCCAATTTGAATGATCCATAATATTGTTTTAATGCGTTATGCTTCATCAACTGTTTTTCTCAATCTTACGCGTCTGTCAAAGGCTTGCAATTGATCTACAACTTTAGCTTCCAAGAAATCAATAACACGTTCTTCTACCTTTACTTTAGACTTATATACTTTGTTGATATAAGTAATACCTCCAGGCGACATGACATTAACTTCCACTAACTTACCTCCAATAACATCGATACCAACGAAGTAGAGTCCGTCTTTTACTAGTTTCGGACCAATTTGTTTACACAAATCTTTTTCAGCTTTTGTAAGTGAATGTTTTTGAACCGAACCACCAGCAGATACATTAGAACGATGGTCATCAGAGCCTGGAACGCGTTTCATAGCACCAACAGCTTCACCATTGAGCATTAATATTCGAACATCTCCTTTATCGGCTCCTTCAATGTAATCTTGCAAAATAACATAGTTTGAAGTACCATCACTGTTACTGATATAAAAGTCTAATAAAGAATTGATATTGCTCATAGCAGATTTCTCAATTAAAATCACACCAGAGCCTCCAAAGCCGTTCAATGGCTTAATAATCATCTTATCAGATTTGGAATCTTTAATTTGCTGAATGAGATAATCCTTGTTTTTAGACACATGTGTATTTGGAATGATATTGCTATGAGCATCACCAAAAGCTGCTGTATATAACTTGTTATTGGCTTCACGCATCCCTTGAAGGGAGTTGATAATAAAGACATCATCTTTAACAGAATCTAAGAAATTAAGCATAATTGGGTCTAAAGGCGGATTTGCTCTAAAGAAAATAGCGTCAAAACCAGCCAAAGGCAGCATTTCCTCTCTTAATTTTGCCTTTTTATAAAACGCCTTTAAAGTCGCAGGCACTTTCTCCATACGTCCAACTACAGTACAAAAGGCATTGGTAACACTATTTCGAATGGTAAGATTCGCAGGTGTACACATGGCCACACCATGACCTCGTTTTACACATTCTTTGATAAGGGCTAGACTTGTATCGTTTTCAGGGTCGATTTTATCCCATGGATACATTATAAAGCAAATATTCATTCTAATAAATTTTGGTCGGTTCTTTTTAAGATTTTAAAACGATAATTGAAGATATAAAAATTATGAGTCTAAATCAAACGTTTCTGTTGGGTTCTCATGTTCTCTATACTCTAACATATTTTCACCATCTGCAATTATGGAACATACTGTAGCATCACCAGTCACATTAACAACCGTTCTAAACATATCCAAAATACGGTCTACAGGAAATATAATAGCTATCCAAGCTGGATTTAATCCAACCGAATTCAATACAATAATGAGCATCACCAAACCTGCACTTGGTACAGCGGCAGAACCAATTGACGCTAAGGTTGCCGTTAAAACAACTGTAATTTGCTGCCCAATTGTGAGGTCTATCATGTGCATTTGTGCCAAAAATATTACAGCAACTGCTTGATACAAGCTCGTGCCATCCATATTTACGGTAGCACCTATTGGTAAAACAAAACTGCTTATCTTTTTATTAACACCAAGGTTTTGCTCAACACACTCCATAGTCACAGGAAGTGTCGCCGCACTACTAGAGGTAGAAAACGCTAGAGTTTGTGCTGGACTCATCGATTTAAAAAAACCAGTATATGGAATTTTCTTCACAAAAAACTTTAGGATGATTGGATATACTACAAAAATCATCAGCAGTAATCCTATCAACACCGTTAAGGAATACCAACTTAAACCTTTAAAAATCTCAACGACTTTACCTATATCATCACCAGCCATTTTGCTAACAACACCAGCTAACAAGGCAAATACAAAAAAGGGAGCCGCTTGCATGACTACATCGACCATTTTGAGAAATACTTCATTGATGCCATCAACAAGCTTTAAAACAGGAGCTGATTTTTCCGAAGGAATAAACAATAAACACACTCCAAAAAACAATGCAAAGAATATAATTTGAAGCATCAAACCGTTATTTGATAAAGAATAGAAAAAATTACTCGGAACAATATCCACTAATGGCTGAAGTGGTGTCGCTTCCTTCCTATTGTTTACGGTTTTCATTTTATCGGCAACTGCAGCATCCTGAAGTTCGGTTTTGGATAATTCTGAAATTTCCTGTGCACGTTCAAAGAATTCAGGGTCTTTTAAATAATTGACACCATCTTTTATCTCAAGACCTTCAGAATCTGCCCATATTTCATAACTAATTCTATTGTCGATTCTACTTTGTTCATCAATCAATTTTCCAGGTGCAATCATATTGACTAATAACAATCCGAGAGAAATGGCCATAATGGTCGTCAGCAAATAGATGCCCAAGGTCTTACCTCCCATTCTCCCCAAACTTGAAGGTTCTCCAATATTTGCAACACCACTTATTATTGAAAATAATACTAAAGGAACAGCTATCAGTTTCAATAAATTGATAAAAATGGTTCCAAAGGGATCAATCCAATTGATGGTGAATTGGCTCCAGCCCATTGTACTTGACAATAAAGCCCAGAGGACACCAAGTGCCATACCTATGATGATTTTCCAGTGTAATGCCATTTTTTTCATAAGCCTAAATTAAATTGATATTGAAGTCGCTAGATAGCATACAATCTTGCCTATTGCTATTTAGAATGTACTTTGTTCAACAAATAAAAATCCGCTAAAACCAAAGCAGCCATAGCCTCTACTATTGGTATCGCTCTAGGAACCACACAAGGATCGTGACGTCCTTTACCTTGCATTTCAACAATCTGTCCTGAGCTATCAAGTGCTTCTTGTTTTTGAAGAATGGTGGCTACGGGTTTGAAAGCAACTCTAAAATAGATATCCATACCATTACTAATACCACCTTGAACACCTCCCGACAAATTAGTTTTTGTACTTCCATCTTCGTTAAACAAATCATTGTGTTCGCTTCCTTTCATTTTAGCACCACAGAAACCACTTCCATATTCGAAACCTTTAACAGCATTTATCGAGAGCATGGCTTTTCCCAATTCGGCATGCAGCTTATCAAAAACAGGTTCACCAAGACCAATGGGTACATTTTGTAATACACAAGTAATGGTTCCTCCAATAGTGTCGCCTTCTTTTCGAATGGCTTTGATCTTTGTTATCATTTGTTCGGCTGTTGTCTCATCTGGACAACGAACAGCATTGGATTCTGTTTTTGAAAAATCCAATTCCTGATAAGGTTTTTCAAGGAAAATATTACCAACTGAAGATGTGTAAGCATTGATTTTAATGGCACTCAACAACTGTTTAGCAATGGCTCCAGCCACTACGCGACAAGCCGTTTCTCGCGCAGAACTTCGACCGCCTCCTCTATAATCCCTAACACCGTATTTTTTTTGATAGGTGTAATCGGCATGACTCGGACGATACACCTCTTTAATATGAGAATAATCCTTAGATTTCTGATTGGTGTTTTCAATTATAAAACCAATAGGTGTTCCTGTGGTTTGACCTTCGAAGACACCTGATAAAAATTGAACCGTATCTGGCTCCTTGCGTTGGGTGACAATTTCCGATTGTCCTGGTCGTCTACGGTCCAGCTCATTTTGAATGGCTTCAAGGTCTAATTTAAGTCCAGCTGGACAACCATCAATAATACCACCAATAGCCTTTCCGTGGGATTCGCCAAAGGTTGTTAACTTAAAAATAGTTCCGAAGGTATTTCCTGCCATATCAATAATTTGACTAGTCGAAGTGTAAAAATAGAGAAACAAAACTAGAAAGCCATAACAGTTACAAAACTAATTGGCAATGCATCGTAACACTAGCTTAACAATATGCTTAAGCTATGATAATACTTACTTGACACTCAGTTAATAATGAAAGATGTTCTTTGCAATTAAGAAAGCATTTTGCCCTTGAAAATCAAGAGAAAAATAGAAGTCGCTGTTATTTCTGACGTGCACTTGGGAACCTACGGTTGCCATGCCAAGCAACTACTCACCTATCTTAACAGTATATCGCCTAAAAAGCTGATTCTTAATGGTGATATTATTGATATATGGCAATTCAAGAAACGGTATTTTCCTAAATCCCATCTTCGTGTGATAAAGAAAATCATGGATATGGCTTCTGATGGCGTTGAAGTGATTTACATTACCGGAAACCATGATGAAATGTTACGAAAGTTTAGTGATACTACCATTGGTAATATTTCCATTGTCGATAAAAAAGTATTGGAATTAGACGGAAAAAAAGCTTGGTTTTTTCATGGTGATGTTTTTGATGTATCTATTCAAAATGCCAAATGGTTAGCCAAATTAGGAGGTTATGGTTATGACTTATTAATCCTTTTAAATCGCTTTGTGAACTGGTGTTTGGAACGTATGGGAAAAGAACGGTATTCCCTGTCAAAAAAAATAAAGAACAGCGTCAAAGGTGCTGTGAAATATATAAGTGACTTTGAACAGGTTGCAGCAGACTTAGCCATAGAAAATGAATACGATTATGTGATTTGTGGTCATATTCATCAACCTAAGATGTTGACCAAGGAAAATAAACATGGTAAAACCACGTATTTAAACTCTGGTGATTGGGTTGAAAATTTTACAGCTTTGGAATACCAATTCAAGCGCTGGAAAATCTACAATTACAATAGCGATAAGCTCCGTGCATTCTATGCCGATGAAGATATTAAGGATATGGAAGTAAAAGATTTAATTGCTGCCATAACTATAGTTGATCAAAAGAAATCAAGTTAACAACGCACGCCTTAGAATAGTCACAGGGTGCAAAACTTCTCTTTGGGTACCATCCTTAATTTGATGCCTGCAACTTGTTCCATTGGCAGCTATAATAGCCTCTTGCGGACTTTTTCTAACAGCAGGAAACAAGGTTTGTTCACCTATTGCCATGCTGATATCATAATGTTCCTTTTCAAAACCAAAACTACCTGCCATACCACAACAACCACTTGGTATGATGGTGACCTTATAATTTTCAGGAAGATTCAAAACTGCAAAACTCGACGACTGATCAGCAAGTGCTTTTTGATGGCAATGGCCATGAAACTTAATGGTTTTTACCTCTGATGTAAATGATTTGGAAGTAATATTCCCTAGTTTCATTTCCTGATGTAAAAAATCTTCAATTAAGTAGGTACGCTCAGCAATCTGCCTTGCTGAAGTTTTATCATCAGCTAACCTGATGTATTCATCCTTAAAAGTTAATATTGCTGAAGGTTCAATGCCGACTAAATTGAAGTCATCTCCAATGTAATCCTTAAAATAAGAAATATTATTGTTTGCAATAGATTTAGCTTCCTCCAAAAACCCTTTTGATATATATGAACGTCCTGATTCTAAATTATTTACAATCACAATCTTATAGTTAAGCTCTAAGAGCAATAAATAGACATCTTCTATGATATCGCCCTCATTAAAACGTGTAAATTCATCAACAAACAACACCACTGTTTTAAGCGGTTCCTTTTCAGTTTTATAAATGCTCGTAACATTGTTTTTTGAGATGAGCTGAAGCTTTGAAACAGGAGGCAAACTTCTATCCTTATGAATCTTCAGTATGGATTTTAATATCGAAGCGGTTAACCTGTTTTTGAAAATAAAATTTGATAGTGTTGGAAACTTAGAGGCCAAAGCATTATACTTAGTTGCATTTGCAAAAAAACGATCTCTGAACGAAGTACCATTTGCTTTTTTGAATTGATATTGAAACTCTGCTTTAAGATTGGCTACATTGACGCTACTTGGACATTCACTTGCACAAGCTTTGCAGCTAAGGCATAGATCAAAAACCTCTTTCAATTCCTCATGGTTAAAGCGGTTGGTCATATCAGATTGGGTTAAAAACTCCCGAAGCGCATTGGCTCTTGCTCTTGTCGTATCCTTTTCATTTCGTGTTGCTCTATAACTCGGACACATCGCACCTCCAAACTCTGGGAGTTTCCTACAGTCTCCTGAACCATTACATTTTTCAGCTTCTCGTAATATTCCATGAGCATCTGAAAAGTCCAATATCGTTTCGATTTCAGGTTCCTTACGTCCAGGTTCATATCGCAATGATTTGTCCATTGGAAAAGCGTCAACAATTTTTCCAGGATTAAAAATATTATGAGGATCAAAAACTGATTTTATCGTCTTAAGAATATTGTAATTGTTCTCACCGATCATCAAAGGAATAAATTCAGCCCTTACAATACCATCACCATGCTCACCACTCATTGACCCATTGTACTTTTTTACCAATGAAGCGACTTCAGAAGTAATGGTTCTGAACAAAACAACATCTTCCATAGTCTTTAAATTCAAGATAGGCCTCAGATGCAGCTCTCCTGCTCCAGCATGCGCATAATAAACCGCTTTTTGTTTATGATAAGACATTAATTGCGTAAACTCTTCAATATATGCTGAAAGATCAGATATAGCGACTGCTGTATCCTCAATACAAGCTGCTGTTTTTTTATCGCCAATGATGTTCCCTAGCAATCCAAGACCAGCCTTTCTAAGCTCCATGGCTTGATTAATGGATTCGCCAAACAATAACGGATTAGCAAAACTACGTGTTGAATTTTCAAAGGTCTGCAAAAGGCTTTCAGCTGATTCTTTTGCAGCTTCTTCAGTTTTACCTCGAACTTCACACATCAATATCGCCTCAGGATCTCCTTCTATGAAAGCTCTATTTTTCTCTTGAACCTTATTATGCTTAGTCAAATCCAAAATCGTTTTGTCCATCATTTCACAAGCATACAACTCATGTTCCATTACAGGAACCACAGCATTAAGACAATCTCTAACCGATTTAAAATGTGCTGCAATCATCACGGATTCTTCAGGTGGCAAAACATCAAGCTTAAGCTTGATTTGTGTTGTAAAAGCTAAAGTGCCCTCACTTCCAGAAAGTAACTTACACATGTTGAATTGCTCATTAACATCAGAAAAGACATCTGATTTTATTAGTTCATCAATAGCATAGCCTGTATTTCGCCTATGGATTTCAGGCTTTGGAAACCCATTTCTTATAGATGCTTGGTTTTCCTTTGAAATCAATTCATCATAAATGGTTTTATATATTTTACCTTCAAGTGAATCTAATTGTTTTTTGGAATCAAACTCTGATTTAGATATTGCAGTAAACACAGCACTACTTCCATCTGATAGGATAGCTTCTAACCCAATTACTTTATCCCGAGTCACGCCATATCTGATGGATGTAGTTCCGGAAGAATTGTTCCCAACCATGCCTCCTATCATGCATCGATTTGATGTAGACGTATTCGGTCCAAAGAACAAACCAAAGGGTTTTAGAAAATTATTCAGTTCGTCCCTAACCACACCTGGTTGAACCGTAACGGTTTGTGCTTTTTCGTCAATATGTAAAATCTTATTGAAGTATTTAGAGATATCAACCACAATACCTTTTCCAACACATTGACCAGCTAATGAAGTACCAGCGGCTCTAGGAACAAGAGATGTGTTATTGGCTGTAGCGAAATCAATAAGTGTTTTAATGTCATTTTCGTTTTTTGGAAGTGCTACAGCCAAAGGCAACATTCTGTACACTGAAGCATCTGTGGCATATACAGCTTTCAATAAGTCATCAAAATACAATTCTCCTTCAAGCTTTAAAGACAAGTTTTGCAATTGAGATTTTGTTACCATAATTCGATTTAAGAATGTTAATAAATCTATAAATTATATCAATAAAAAATAGAATTTGACGTTAATTTTGTAAAATAGATTCAAGTAGAAAGTATTTCTACCTAGATAATTAATTAAAAACATTAAAACTTTAACTTATGAAGAAATTATTTTTAACGATTATAGCCTGTGTTGGATTGATCAGTTTTTCAAATGCTCAAGATATTTCTGAAAACGCCATTGGATTGCGTTTAGGAGACAGTGATGGCTTTGGCGCTGAAATATCATACCAAAGAGCTCTTGGAGACAACAATCGTCTTGAAGCCGACTTAGGTTGGCGAGGCGGAAATGGCTATGATGGGTTCAAATTAACTGGTATCTATCAGTGGGTTTGGAATCTTGATGGTAATTTTAACTGGTACGCTGGTGCTGGTGGAGGTTTGGGCTCTTACAGTTTTGACAATGATAATATTGACGGAGAAACTTTTGTATTTGTAGCTGGTGATGTTGGTATTGAATATAATTTTGATATTCCACTACTTTTATCCTTGGATTTCAGGCCTGAATTAGGTTTTGGAGATTTTAGGGATGATGTCGATTTTGATATTGCCCTTGGAATTAGATATCAATTCTAAGAAATAATAAACACAAATAATGAAACCACCTTTTAAAGGTGGTTTTTTTATAGATAACGTTCTTTGATGATTTTGATATGATGGTTTTCATGGCCAATTAAAATAAAGCCAATAGAACGCACAGAAATATCATTTTGATTAGCATTACCCATTCTGTTTAACATGATATCTGAAAAGCTTCTGAACAATGCTATGGTCGCATTTCTCAACGCCTTATATTCATCTAGCAAACTCTCTTTTGTTCTGTCACCAGCATTAGAAGCTTGCGCATAAACATTGTGGTCATAGCCAGAGAGAATGGTTTTATCGTTTCTGGCAAAGCGCAAGGCTCTTGCACTAAAAATACGTTCGGTGTCAATGATATGCTGTACAATCTCTTTTACAGTCCACTTACCATCAGCATAAGAATGTTCAAATTGCTCCTCGCTTAGTGATTGTAAAAACATTCTTGCTTTCTCACCGCTTTCTAGCAATCCATCAATGAGATCAGTATCACCATCAACTAGACTTAAATACGTTTGGTAATAAACATTGTATTCTTTCGGATTCAATTCTGAACGCTTCATAAATTTTAGGATTAAAAAACCCTCTATCAAAATGCGATAAAGGGTCAATAAATGTTAAAATAGTTATTAGTGTTAAGTAAGTTATAGTTCGCTGAAAATAGTATGCATTAATCGCTTTTTATCATTAAGGCTCTCTTCCAACGAGATCATGGTTTCTGTTCTATATATACCTTCAATATCATCTAACATAAAAATGATATCCTTGGCATGAGACGTATCTTTAGCTCTTATTTTACAGAAAATATTGAATTTTCCAGTCGTAATATGAGCTACAGTTACAAATGGGATCTGACTTATACGTTCTAAGACAAACTTAGTTTGGGAGGTGTTATTAAGATAAACTCCAACATATGCTATAAAGGAATATCCTAATTTTTTATAATCCAAAGTTAACGATGACCCTTGAATGATTCCAGCCTCTTCCATTTTTTTAACTCTAACATGAACTGTTCCTGCCGAAATCACCAATTTTTTTGCAATATCAGTAAAAGGGATACGCGTGTTATCTATTAACATATCCAAAATCTGGTGATCAATTTCATCTAACTTGTACTTTGCCATTTAATGTAATTCTTTAAATTTTATACAAAAATAAAGCAAAAACCGTGAAGATAATGCATTAAAAGTTACTTTTTTTTCAATTTCAATGAGAATTTCTCATTGTTTATTGAAACGAAATCGATTTCGTAACCCTCTTGTGGCACCTTGCCATTTTCGTCTAATACTTGATGTCCATTAGCATCGAGCTCTTTATGACCATAAAAAGACTCGAGATTTGAAATTTTTTCAACTTTAGGCACAAAACATATCGTTTCTCCTATCAATTTTTCAGTATAAAGGATTCCGATATCACCTACAGTTGAATTTCTAATAAGTACATCATAAAACAATTTTTGATTCTCAGGAATATCAAAGTAAGCTTGGTGGCTTGATTCATCAATACCATTCTCAGATATCTTCTGTAAAGCAATTAGCAACGACTGAAATATAAACCCTCTCGTAATGTCCCTGTCATAATCGTTTGGATAGTGCCCAGCTTCAAACAAAACGGTTGGAACACCAAAACTTTGAAACGTGTCTCCTACGCAATTGAGGTTGAATGCATCGTCATACACTCCAACCTGACCTGGAATTTGCTGCTGTAAATTTTCATTCATAGATGCTATAAGAGCCATCGCAACTTTTCTGTTTTCAGTTAAGCTACATTCAGCGTCTTGAGCAGGTGACAAAAACGATACAGTTGCAGGTTTGTTGGTTTTACCAGCGCTAAAGATGGTACGCTGGCCATGGAGATTAAAACAAAAATTGGCTTGAAATTCATCAAAAACATCTCGAAGCACTTTGCTCTCAGGCTGGGATAAATCTTGTGCATCACGATTTAAATCAATTTCATTAGCGTTAAAACGCGTGTACGCTTTGGCACCATCTGGATTTAATATAGGAATGATAGATATTGTACAATATGATAGAAGGTTTTTAGCCAATGGTATTTCTGAAGTCAAAAAATTAAGCAGATCAAAAACAGCCTTTGTAGTGGTGCTTTCATTGCCATGCATTTGCGACCACATCAAAACTCGTTTTTGCCCAGAACCAATAGTTACATTGTAAATAGGGATCCCTAAAACTGAATGACCAATAATTTTCGAGTATGATTGAAGATCTCTTTTCTTTAAGATGGGCTCAATAGACGACGTGTTTATATAGCGTCCATAAAGCGTATTTTCTTTGTAGGTTTTAAAGAGAAAATTGAATGAGTCGATTGACATATTTTTAGTTTGATTTTACAAAGGTAAACAAATGGGAATTCACAATTGTAAACACTTATTTCTGATCATTTTGATTACAGTAGTAAACAAAACAACATTATTTATATTCATTTAAGTGTTGTATAATGATAATTCTCTAATCAAAAAATAATATTTAATTTATATTATTTAATATCAGTTATTTATACTCATTAATATAAAGTTAAAATTTATGTTATTTTGAATTGTTTTTTAATAGTATTATACTTTTTAAGGAAATAAGTTTACATTTGTAACGTTATTGATTGACATAAGTTTGTTTACAATGATAAACACAGAAGATTTCACGAAACGCTTGCAAAAAGTCATCGATTATTACGGTGAATCCGCCTCTTCATTTGCTGAAAAAATTGGTGTACAGCGCTCAAGTATTTCACATATATTATCGGGTCGAAATAAGCCGAGTTTGGATTTCGTCTTGAAAGTCCTCTCCTCTTTTCCTGAAGTGGAATTATATTGGCTAATGAATGGCAAAGGACAATTTCCTTCACAACAAGAACACAATCCTCTTAAAAGCACTAATGAAAATACATCTGCAGCACATATTAATGTTACCGATGACAAAATGGTATCTGACAAAGCCATTGAACGCATCGTTATTTTCTATAAAGACGGCACTTTTGAAAACTTTGAACAGTCAACAACTCCAGAAAAGTAATTTTACTCCATTATCTATTTATCAATTCCCATTTTGTAATTTTGTATAAAATTCAAGTATGAGGCATCTCTTTGTTATTTTCCTTTGTATAACATGTTTTAGCTGTTATGAGAATGAGCGTAATTGCTCAGATTTTAAAACGGGTACTTTCGAATTTACATTTATCGTTGATGGCATTGAAAAAACTGGTAGGTTTATTAGGACTGACACCTTAAACATTGATTATTTTGAAAATAAAGTAGATTCTGCTTCAGTGCGTTGGATTAATGATTGTGAGTTCATTCAAAAGGATCTTCACCCGAAATCTAAGAATGAGGAAAAAGCCATCCATTTCAAGATTTTAAGTACGACTGAAGACACCTATACTTTCGAGTATAAACTCGCAGTTAAAGAACCATACAAGAAGCAGCGAATAGAAAAAGGAACTGCCAAAAAAATCAATTAGCTATGTTAGAGTTTTTATTGACAAGTGATGCCTTGATTGCACTGTTAACGCTAACTTTTTTAGAGATTGTCCTAGGAATTGACAACATCGTTTTTATTTCTATTGCGGCTAATAAACTACCTGAGAACCAACGTTCAAAAGCTACTAACATCGGACTTTTGTTGGCTATGTTGCAACGTGTTTTGCTCCTGTTCTTTGTATCCTTTTTGGTAGGGCTATCAGAGCCGTTTTATTCTTTGGATAATTCCTGGCTAGAACTTCATATAAGTTGGCAAGCTATTATCTTATTTGTTGGTGGATTATTTTTGATTTACAAGAGTACCTCAGAAATTAGAGAAAAAGTCACAGATCGCGAGCATGACGAAAAAGAAGTTAGAGGAAAGAAAATCGCATCACTATCACAAGCCTTAGTTCAAATACTGATCATCGACTTTATCTTCTCAATTGATTCCATTTTAACTGCGGTTGGAATGACTAACGGACTTCATCCTAACCACAATTATACTCTGGTGCTAATGGTTATTGCTGTTATGATTTCCATATTTATAATGATTGGTTTTGCCAATCCGATACGCAAATTCATTGATAAAAATCCGAGTATTCAAATGCTAGGATTGGCCTTTTTAATTCTAATTGGCTTCATGCTCATTACAGAATCTGCCCATTTATCACATACAGAGTTCTTCGGAAATACTGTTGGAGCAATTCCAAAGGGTTATCTGTACTTTGCTATCGCATTTTCTTTGTTTGTTGAATTTTTGAATTATAAATCAGCGAACAGAAAAAATAAGCCCTAGTCCAATACAAATTTAAATCCAGCCGAAATCATACTCGCACTGAGAGAAATGTTTCGGTCATACTGAGTGAATTTAGCATCGATGCTCTTAAGTCCGAAACGCCAAATATGGAATTTTGTAAAAATGTCAGTATAGGTAAGTCCTAAACCAAATTGATTGGCTGAGTAATTGGATAAATCATAATCTGAAGTATAAAATTCATCAGTTGACATGTGTTCTTCGTAAGGCGCAAAATAATCAGCAGCCGTTTGATTGTAGAATCTATATGATGGATAAACCGTGAATTTATCTGAAAGCTTGATTGGCACTTCTATACTTGCGGTATGCGAGGTAATTCCCCAATCATCAAAATAGTACCTGTAAAACGTTCGAAGGACAAAGGTTTCATTGATATAGTAATGCAAACGACCTCCTAAGGCCACCTTAAATCGCGAATCAGGCAATCGTTCAATATCATCAGCCAAGTGAAAATCCTGGATGAATGAATCTGGTACATCACTAAAATATACACGCTGAAATGGTGTAGATAAAAGTCCGTCTTGCAATACAAAATCCAATGCCAATGAACCTTGAAGTTTTTTCGACAGAATTTGTGAAAACCCTAATCCGACAGAATAGGTATTCCTTCCTTCATTACCAAAAGTCTTAAAATCTGGATTGTAATTTGTGTTGCCTGTAATCGTATAAAATTGAGTAAACAATATATCATTCAAACCATTGCCACCTGCGGCAAAAGGACGTAATTCGGTTGGATATATAGCATTCCATGTATCGATATAAACATTACCATGAATACTGAGTTCTGTGTTTTTCTCATTGAACAACTTACTGTAACTGCCTCCAACTCCTATGGAGAAATAATCATATTCTGAAGACACCGAGAGTTTGGCAGACCAAATATCGTTACGATCATCAGAATTATGTGTATAGGTTCCGGTCATATTGGCCCACACATCTCCTTGTGAAGCACCTGTACTAGCATTATAAGGATTAGCTCTTCCATCACCATCAAATGGACCAACGTTACTTGAAGAAGCAGATGTATACGCTGAAATTCCAGCATCAATAGTTAAAACATCATCATCATTTAAGGGAATTGATACCACAAAAGCAGCTGTGATATCACTTAATTCTTCGGTACCAATACCACCACTTACTGCAGCGTTCTCACCATCTTGGGTATAATAACTTGTCAAGAAATCTACTTCTGTGGTTTCAAGCACGCGTTTTTTATAAGTAGCTGTAGAATCTTGGCTATATCCTATCTGTAAAGTAAAGAGCAATAAAGAAAGGCTGATTAAAGTTTTCAATAGAATTGTTTTTAGTTAAAAATTAGTTGCAACCACAACCTCCTCCAGTCTTTCCACCATTACCACCCGAAGCTGCTTCTCTGTAGGAATGGAAGGTTGAAATATTACGATCAGATGATTTGTCAGCCAAAATCATGTCAGGATCATTTAAGTTTACTTTTTCATATTCCTTGACGGCTACACAAGACGATAACATTAAAATTACCGATAGCATTAAAAAAACTCTCTTTATCATAGTTTGTTGATTTTTATGTTTTTTGATTTAAATATGTTTCCTTGGTAATCAATAATGATGCATTCAATATTTGGCAGTTGCTCAATACGGTTTAAGCCGACTTCTTTTCCCATAACAAAAACTGAAGTTGATAAAGCATCTGCCAACTCTGCCTTTGGAGCAAAAACGGTTACACTAATGATCCCAGTGGCAGGATAACCGGTTCTTGGGTCAATAATATGTGTGTAACGTGTTCCATTAAAATTGACATACTTCTCATAATTTCCTGAAGTGACAACAGCACCATTCGTAATAGGTAAAAGCGCAAAAGCTTTGTTCTTATTCAATGGATTAGTAATGGCAACTTTCCATTCTTCACCATTTGTTTGTCTTCCCCAAGTGGTCATATCTCCCGAGGCATTGATAATTCCAGATTTTACGCCTTTACTGACTAATAAGGTTTTAGCTCTATCAGCCGCATAACCTTTTCCAATAGCACCAAAACCAATTTTCATTCCTTCATGTTTCAAAAACACGGTTGAGTTTTCCGGATCAAGTGTGATGTTATTATACCCTACTTTTTCAACTGAGGCTTTGATTTCGTCTTCGGAAGGCATTTCAGTCATAGAACCATCGAATTTCCAGATACGGTCCATCGATGCATAAGAAATATCGAAAGCGCCATCGGTTAATTCAGAAATTTTTATGGCTCTTGAAATCAAATCGAAAAGCTCCTTGTCAACTTTAATCGGTTTGATACCTGCATTGGAATTGATCTCAGAAGTCTGCGAATTTGGGTCCCAAGATGAAATCAATTTTTCAATTCGTGAAATTTCTTCGATTGCCAAATCGATATAATTATTGGCTTCGATAGAGTCTTTTGCAATTACAGTTATTTCAAAGCGACTACCCATAAGTTTTAGAACACGTTTATGTGTACTTTGAGCCATCAGCTGAAATGACAACAATAGAAAAAGAAAAGTAAACAAGGGGTTCAACTTCATTTTAAAAATCTTCTAAAATCTTAATATATTCTGAAGGTTCTATCTTTTGATACCCTGTTGAACCTAGATAGTTTCCATCAGCATCCATTACAACAACGTACGGAAAGTAACCATTTTTATTATAGGTTTCGGCTAATTTATTATTGTGCTCTTGTTGAGCCTCAGAAAGGGCATTTTTTTTCCGTTTAGGAAAATCGGCCTTTAGCATGATATAATGTTTTTCAGCATAAGTCTTAAAAGTTTCTGTACTCCATATTTCCTTATCCAATTTGATACAAGGCGCACACCAATCTGAACCTTGAAATACCAAAATAACCTTTTTGTTTTGGGCTTTGGCTAATGATTTGGCTTGCTCAAAATTTGTTAGCCATTCTTGAGCAAAACTTGTAGAATTCGAGGCAATTGTAAAAGCTAATATTATGATGATCTTTTTCATGTAATATTTATTGAGTGAAAGTAATTATTTAAACGTAATTCAAGTCGCATTCTTACATTGACATTTATCAATTTCTAAACCACATCGATGTAACTAGCTTTAACCAAGCCATCATAGTCTTTAATAAAGATACTGCTCCTTTTGGTAGTAATCAAGCGGTCTTCCTTAAATTCCTTAAGGGTTCTTACAACCGATTCCTTAGCTGTACCAACCATACTAGCCAAATCATCCCGATTGATGATAATTTCAGTGACGTCTTGATTTGTGCTTTTAAATTTGTTTTCCAAAATCAATAAGTTTAAAGCTGTTCGTTCCCGAACCGTATATTTTGCCAATACTTTAGTTGCATTAACAAACACCCTAAATTCTAATCCTAAGCTCTCGAAAAGGTGTTTCTGTAACTTCGGACAATCATCTAAAGCTTTCATAAAAGTTTTTTTTGGAATAAATTCAATTTCAGAATCTACAAGTGCAGTAGCAGAATCAACATAGCTGTCGTGACTGATAACTGCGTGATAGCCTAAAAACTCGTCTTCTTTACAGATATAAAAGATATGATGGGAAGCAAAACTGGTACTTGTGAATTTTTTGACCATTCCTTTTTTTACTCTATAAATCCCAAGAGGCATTTCTCCTTCATTGAAAATAGATTCTCCTACACCAAACTTCATTATGACACTACCAGATTGTAATTCTTTGATTATAGAATCTGAAAGTCCATTAAATAAATTTTGATTGTTAAAAGTATAATCATGTTTGATTTGCAACTTTATACTCATAGATAGATATTGATTAATGTTCTGTCAATACTATTAATACATTTAAAGTCTATAATACCCTATAATATTTTTAATTTTTAGTTATTAGGTATAGTTGATTAGCTTCAAAGCTGAATAAATAAGAGGCAGATATACATTGTTTGCTGAAAAATAATTTCTCTTAAAAAGGCTCTCATTTAAAATAAAGACCCTTGTTCTCCTTCAGCATTAGGCTTTGAATCGTTAGTGTCGTCAGGCGAAGCGTTTTCTGAACTCACATCTTTTTCATCAACTACTTCAATATCTTCAGCATGAACTTCCTCTGGTGCCTCGTAAGGCAAGGGGTCCAAAAGGTTGATTTGGTTGATTTTATCCTTTGTCAGTTGGTTTCCAATAGCCGAAATGCCCTTAACAGCAATAAACTCTTCAAGATTTACCATTTCGTTATCTTTACGGTCTTTACCGCGTTCCTTGGTGAATTCAATTTCAGCCATAGGCTTCCAATC
This sequence comes from Psychroserpens sp. XS_ASV72, assembly GCF_041224425.1. Lineage (NCBI taxonomy): Bacteria > Pseudomonadati > Bacteroidota > Flavobacteriia > Flavobacteriales > Flavobacteriaceae > Psychroserpens > Psychroserpens sp. XS_ASV72. The sequence continues at coordinate 193,637 of NZ_JBGFGL010000077.1, forward strand.
TGTGGAAACGATTTCCAATTGTGATTTTGGATGATCGGAAATAAACAATTCTTCCTTTCCTTCATTTTCAACCAAGAAGCGTTTCACATAATACAGTTCACGCTCACCATTATAATAAATAGCAGAAATTGGTTTTTTTGGAATCCATTTTTCCAACACAATCATGTCATCATCAAAATGAGTCGTCAATTCAGGCAAAATGGTTTTAACCATTCCAGATTGGGTAATGATCAACAAACGATCTTCTCCTCTAAATTCACCAACCAATTCTCCTCTGCCATCAACATTTAGTCTTTGAACTGTATCATCGAACCAAATTTTTCTAGGTTTTAGAGTCGAAACGCCTTTTTCCTTAAGCTCTATTTTTTTAACGGCATATTTGGTAACCAAATTTCCTTTGGAAGCACGTCCTTTTATGAGGATTTCTGCAAAATCTAAATCCCATTTCAATTTCTTGATACTGCCTACTTGTCGTAAAAAGATTGTTACAACCTCTGCTTCTCCATTAGGATTGGCGGAGAAATACCAAATTTTGGAATTCTTGTTGCCATTGGTCATGTCGTACTCACGATCACGAGTAATTGATGTCACGGCAAAACGTTTTACATAGGTTGCACCTTTACTTCCATCACGATAGATCATATTATAAATGGTACGCTTGTCCTTTTTCTTGAATACAGCCACATGAATGATATCCTTTCCAACAAAGGTCTTACTGTCTACCTTGGTCACCATCATGGTTCCGTTTGCAGTAAAAACAATAATGTCGTCGATATCACTACAATCGCAAACATATTCATCACGTCTTAGTGAGGTTCCAATAAAGCCTTCTTCTCTATTGACGTAGAGTTTTGTGTTTCTAATGACTACTTTTGTCGCATCAACATCCTCAAAGGTTCTGATTTCGGTTTTACGCTCGCGACCTTCTCCATAGTCTTTTTTCAAACGCTCAAAATAAGCAATAGCATAATCAATAAGATTTGCCAAATGATGTTTTACTTCAGCAATTTGATCTTCTAAGGCTTCTATTTTTTGTTGTGCTTTATCAATATCAAATTTTGAAATACGCTTGATTCGAATTTCGGTTAAGCGAATTATGTCTTCTTCAGTAACCTTACGCTTTAAATGCTTCACATGAGGCTTTAATCCTTTATCAATAGCCTGAATAACGCCTTCCCACGTTTCTTCTTCCTCGATGTCACGATAGATACGGTTTTCAATGAAGATACGTTCAAGCGAAGCGAAATGCCATTGTTCTTCAAACTCTCCTAATTTGATTTCAAGTTCACTCTTAAGCAGTTCTACTGTATTGTCTGTAGAGCGACGAAGCATTTCAGATACACCAATAAACAAAGGTTTGTTGTCTTCGATAACACAACCCAAAGGTGAAATAGACACTTCACAGTGTGTGAATGCATACAATGCATCAATGGTTTTGTCTGGAGAAATTCCAGAAGGCAAATGCACTAAAATTTCAACATCAGCAGCCGTGTTGTCTTCAATTTTTTTGATTTTGATTTTACCCTTGTCATTTGACTTGAGAATGGAATCAATTAAGGAGGATGTGTTTGTGCCATATGGAATTTCAGTAATTACTAAAGTATTCTTATCTAATTGGGATATTTTAGCACGAACCCTAACTTTTCCTCCACGTTGACCATCATTGTAATTTGTGAAGTCAGCAATTCCAGCCGTAGGAAAATCAGGAACCAATTTAAATCGTTTGCCTTGTAAATGTTTTATGGAAGCCTCTATAAGTTCAATGAAATTATGAGGTAAAATTTTTGTTGACAATCCGACAGCAATTCCTTCACCACCTTGAGCCAACAATAATGGGAACATCACAGGTAAATTGATAGGCTCTTTTCGTCTTCCATCATAACTCGCTTGCCATTCTGTGATTTTCGGATTATAAACCACATCTAAAGCAAATTTTGAGAGTCGAGCTTCAATGTAACGTGAAGCAGCAGCACTATCACCAGTCAATATATTTCCCCAGTTCCCTTGCGTATCGATCAATAAATCTTTTTGGCCAATTTGTACCATGGCATCAGCAATACTTGCATCGCCATGAGGATGGTACTGCATGGTATGACCAACGATGTTGGCAACCTTATTGTATCTGCCATCGTCCAAATCCTTCATGGAATGCATGATTCGACGTTGCACAGGCTTAAATCCGTCTTCAATTGCTGGTACTGCACGCTCCAGGATAACATAAGATGCATAGTCTAAGAACCAATCCTTATACATACCAGTAACTCTGGTAATTGTATCATTGTTTTCTTCGTGATTCTCGTTTGTATCGTTTATCGATTCGCTCATTAATTATTCCGCTTTTTTATTGGCTTTGACAATTTTCTTTAGAGATTGTCTCATGTAACGACGCTTGCGTCTGTTGACCAAACTAATATTGAAATTTTCCCTACGTTTTCCGCCTCTTGAATCTTTAAGATAAAGTGTTAAGACTCTGTAGATGACATAATTTTTGAAACTATATGCAATAAGATCTTTTTTATCAAACTCAACAACGCGCTGTCTGTAATTAAAATGATCAGACAACAAAAGCCCTCTGTTGATAACAATTACCTTTTTGCCATCGCTATCATACTCAAAGTATCTGCTGATGAAATGGATTATAAAGAAAATCACTACAAAAATAAGAGCAAAAATCACGGCACTCATCGTAGCATTACTAGTGAACAACCTCAAGGATTTAATAAAAATAGGCAATGCTATTGCTAGAACAAAGAATATAAAATATACAGAAATAATTGTATTTCTAACTTTCGAATTATTGGTACGCATTAATCTTCTACAATATCTAGTTCAACTTTCAAATTATCAATTATAAACTCTTGTCTAGAAGGCGTATTTTTACCCATATAAAATGAAAGCAATTCATCAATTGACATGTCTTTGTCCAGCATGACTGGATCTAAGCGAATGTCATCACCTATGAAGTGTTGGAACTCATCTGGTGAAATTTCTCCTAAACCTTTAAATCGTGTGATTTCGGGTTTCGGTTTTAGTTTCTCTATTGCATTACGACGTTCTTCATCGGAATAGCAATAAATAGTTTCTTTTTTATTACGAACCCTAAACAAAGGGGTTTGCAAAATGTATAAGTGACCTTCTTTTATCAATTCTGGGAAAAATTGCAAAAAGAAAGTAATCAGTAACAATCTAATGTGCATTCCATCGACATCAGCATCTGTAGCAATAACAATATTATTATATCGCAAATCTTCAAGAGATTCTTCAATATTTAAAGCTGCTTGAAGTAAATTGAATTCTTCATTTTCATATACTATTTTCTTGCTTAAACCATAACAGTTCAATGGCTTTCCTTTTAAGCTAAAAACAGCTTGTGTATTAACATCCCTAGACTTGGTAATACTTCCAGAGGCGGAATCTCCCTCTGTGATAAAAAGGGTCGTTTCAAGATTACGCTCATTTTTAGTATCTCCAAAATGAACACGACAATCTCTTAACTTCTTATTGTGAAGGTTTGCCTTTTTTGCACGTTCTCTAGCCAATTTACGAATCCCAGAAAGTTCTTTACGCTCGCGTTCGGCTTGTAAAATCTTACGCTGGATTTTCTCTGCAGTATTAGGATTTTTATGTAGGTAGTTATCGAGATATGTTTTTACGAAATCATTGATATAGGTTCTTACCGTTGGCAAATCGCCTCCCATATCAGTTGAGCCTAATTTGGTTTTGGTCTGACTTTCAAAAACTGGTTCCATTACCTTAATGGAAATTGCTGAAACAACCGATTTTCTTACATCGGAAGCATCGTAATTCTTTCCATAAAACTCACGAAGTGTTTTGACCAAAGCTTCCCTAAATGCTGCCAAATGGGTTCCTCCTTGAGTTGTATTCTGACCATTCACAAAACTGTGATACTGTTCACTATACTGGGTTTTACTATGAGTTAAAGCCACTTCAATATCGCTGCCTTTCAAATGAATAATATCATAAAGGCGATCAGACTCCGTAATATTTTCAGCTAATAAATCTTTAAGTCCGTTTTCACTGTAGAACTTTTCACCATTAAAAACTATCGTCAATCCTGGATTCAGATAGACATAGTTTTTCAGCATCTTTTCTACATATTCATTTCGAAACTTGTAGTTTTTGAAAATCGTTTCATCAGGCACAAAAGACACTTTAGTTCCTTTACGTCTTGAGGTATCATCAAGCGTTTCCTCATTGGTCAAGTTTCCAAGTTCAAACTCTGCCGAAGCTGATTTTCCGTCTCTAGTAGATTCTACCCTAAAATAAGCCGATAAGGCATTAACGGCTTTAGTACCTACACCGTTAAGTCCGACAGATTTCTTAAAAGCCCTAGAGTCATATTTTCCTCCAGTATTCATTTTAGAAACCACATCAACCACCTTACCCAACGGGATGCCACGACCATAATCGCGGACAATCACTTTGTTTCCTTGAATAGAAATGTCAATCGTCTTTCCAGCTCCCATCACAAATTCGTCGATGGAATTGTCTATGACTTCTTTTAATAGGATGTAAATTCCGTCGTCAGGAGAAGACCCATCGCCCAATTTACCAATATACATACCTGGACGCATTCGGATGTGCTCTTTCCAATCGAGTGAACGTATGTTTTCTTCAGTATAATTAGACTCTGGTACCATATATAAAGGACGAAAATTTGATAAAACGCTAATATAAGATTATACAATAAAAAATGAAATATGGTTTTGCTAAAGTAATTAACAAGTTATGAAGCAAAAATTTGCCAATTTCACAAAAGATGGACTAAAAATTCTTTAAAGTAAACCCAAAGGTCAAAAATTGATCTTCTTCATCTTGATTTTGAATCACAACACTTTCAAATGTATGAAGGTAATTAATTTTAAAACTCAAAAACTTCCACAAAGGAAACTCTACTCCAATATCAGCTTGCCAACGATAATTTTCGCTATCGCTTAATGACGGTTGAAAATAACTTTCATGCTTCAAAATCATTTTTTTCTCAAACAATTCGTACTTTCCATTGATCCATATTGTGCCTCGAAGTGTATTTATGGAACTGTTTCCATTATACATGGACTTATTGAATATACGGGTTTTGAATTCGGTTTCTTCGTACTCAAACGTCAAAGAAGCCTTTAGCCAATGCTTTTCATGCTTTAGAATCTGATAAGTCGCACCTGCTCCAACCAGATAGCGAAGATCTATTTCCCTTCTGAAATTGGTACTGACAAAACCTAAAACTTGCGGATATAATCGACGTTCAGGATTGAAATACAGGAAATTCAAACTCAAGAAATCAGCATCTGCTTTAACTCTTCCAAATTCTTGATATACGTAGGAATTGGTGTTTTTATAAACCCACTTTTCCCAGGGTTTAATACTAAAGTCTGTTCGTCCCCTAAAAATCAAGGTTTCCACATTTCCACCTTGCCAAAAACCTGTCAAGGAAAGACTTGCTTTTACCTTAAGGGAATCGCTTTCGTTTATTTGTCCATAAACTGAAAATGGAACTATGCATATAAAAATGTAAAACCAAAACTTATTCATCTCATCATTTTAAATTAAAATCGTGAAATGAGGAACTAAATTGAGCCTAGACGTTAAATAGGAAATGCATCACATCGCCATCCTTGACAATGTAGTTTTTTCCTTCAACACGCATTTTTCCAGCTTCCTTGACTTTTGATTCACTGCCATAATTGATGTAGTCATCGTAGGCAATGACTTCTGCTCTAATGAAGCCTTTCTCAAAATCGGTGTGAATCACTCCAGCAGCTTGTGGTGCCGTAGCACCAACATCAACTGTCCATGCGCGAACTTCCTTAACACCAGCTGTAAAATAGGTTTGCTGATTCAATAATTTATAGGCAGAACGAATCAATTTGGAAGAACCTGGCTCTTCTAATCCAATATCTTGTAAAAACATCTGACGCTCTTCGTAATCATCCAATTCATTGATATCTGCTTCAGTTCCAACAGCAAGCACTAAAACTTCAGCATTCTCATCCTTTACAGTTTCGCGTACTTTTTCTACATAAGCATTTCCAGAAACCGCACTACCTTCATCAACGTTACAAACATACATGACTGGTTTAGCTGTAATCAATTGATATGAGTTTACAAAATCTTCATATTCCTCATCAGAAAACGAAATCGCTCTTACCGATTGTCCTGATTCCAAACCTTGCTTGAGCTTCAATAAAATTGCTTCTTCTTTTTGGGCTTCTTTATTTCCAGTTCTGGCAGCACGCGTAATTTTATCCAACTTCTTCTCAACAGTTTCCAAATCCTTAAGCTGCAATTCCATATCAATGGTTTCCTTATCGCGAATAGGATCTACACTGCCATCAACATGTACGACATTGTCATTATCAAAACAACGCAATACATGCAAAATAGCATCTGTTTCACGAATATTACCAAGGAATTGGTTTCCCAGTCCTTCACCTTTACTGGCCCCTTTTACCAAACCAGCAATATCAACAATCTCAACGGTTGCAGGAATGACACGCTCAGGATTAACCAATGATTCTAATTTCTGAAGTCTTGGGTCTGGTACATTAACCACTCCTATATTGGGTTCGATGGTACAAAATGGGAAGTTTGCACTTTGCGCTTTGGCATTTGACAAACAGTTAAACAATGTCGATTTCCCAACATTTGGTAATCCTACAATTCCAGCTTTCATAACTTATAAATTTGCGATTGCAAATATAGTGTTCCGCTTGAAATTAATTAGAACTCAAACCTAAAAAATATCATATTGATGATGTAAAGGAATATTCCTAGAAAAACTAGTCCTACGATAGTAAACAAGGTACATCCTAAATATTTCCAAAACCCAGTATAGCCTTCCTTATTGTTTTCCATATTGGCAAGGTAATCAAATCACGAGGATTTGAGACTTCAGTTTATATAAAATCAATTCAACAAGGTAGGAATTTTGTAAAGTGAATTGTTTAAATTTATAGAAAATAGGATGCTCCTATTAATTAATAACAATCTAAAATCAACCTCGATGAAATTTTATGTTTTTGTAATTTTAGCTTGCCTCACTCTTATGACTTGCAGTAAGGACGACAGTTCAGATGACAGTCAGAAATTAACCATTACCGGAAAGTTTTTAGCACCTAACAGCAATGACCCGATATCTGGAGCTCATGTAAGGGCTTATGCCAATGGAGAAATCAAATCGCAAACCACAACAAACCCAAAGGGAGAATTTGCGCTTCCCATTAACCAAGGAGACTATAATTTAGTCATCAATAAGGGCAAGTTTAAAGTAGAACAAAATATCAATGTAGATCGTAGCGTCGATTTAGATAGCTTGGTGTTTAACACACTTCCCAATATTGCTGTTGTTACAGGTTACTATGACAATATCGAAAGTGTATTGTACAGTATCGGACTCTTTGATCCAGTAAGTGGAGAACCTTTATTTGATATTATTGAAGGTAATCAAGGTGTTTCAAGAAACTCAATCCAACACAACAAGCATCGTCATCATGGTTCATTGGAGCGCAATACTAATTCAAATCCCTTATTGTTACCTAATGTAAGTTATAATTTCGGAGATTTAATGGATGATCCTGAGCTTATGGCAACTTATGACATTGTCTTTCTGAATTGTGGTGTGAGCGATGTACTTGAAAGTGATTCAGGTGTGCTGGAAAATTATGTGTCCAATGGTGGTATTTTGTATGCTACTGATTGGGCTTCAGGGTATTTGGATGCTATCACCAATTCTGGAGCGAATTACATCACTCCTTATGTTCCAGAAAAAAGTGGTACTTCAACATCTACTGTTGCAACGATACTAAGTGAAGATTTAGATGAATGGCTATTGCAAAACTTTAATATTTCAATTGACGAAACGGTCTTAATTGATGATTTTTTATATTCTTGGCAAGTAATTGATAGTTATGATCCAAATACCGCAGTTGCTTGGCTTAATGGTCCGGTAACTTATCGCGATGGAAGTAATATTGAAATTTCGGAAAACAAAGATTTAGCATTTACTTTTCTTCATGGAGATGGTGCCGTACTCTACTCATCTTTTCATACAGAAAACAACAGTGTTGAAGAAGTTACAGATGTTGAACGTGTCATGCAATACTTGGTATTTGAAATGTCTGATATAGAATAATAAAACACGATTATATAAAAAAGCCCAAGCAAAATGCTCGGGCTTTTTTTCGTTTTATAATATCGTTTTAATCATCAGGATGCATAAATCGTTGTTTTGCTAGCAGCTCTTCAACAGTTTCTTCATGATCTTCATCTGGAACACAACAATCTACTGGACAAACAGCAGCGCATTGTGGTTCTTCATGAAATCCTTGACACTCTGTACATTTGTCTGGAGCAATGTAGTATACTTCATCACTAATTGGTTCTTGGGCTTCCTCAGCATCAACTTCCTTTCCGCTAGGCAAAACGACAGTTCCTGTTAAGCTCGTGCCATCTTTGTATCTCCAATCATCTGCACCTTCGTATATTGCTGTATTTGGACACTCTGGCTCACATGCTCCACAATTGATACATTCATCTGTAATTATTATTGCCATAGTATTTCTTCTTATTTATTGCTTAAATTTGCAGTGCAAAAATAAAGCCAAAACATCGTTTTACCAAACTGAGAATGGATTTACAACAAAGAATTAACGCTTTTGTTAAACTGGGTGATTTTTTAGAACAGTTTAGCACACCAAACGCTCAAAAAACAGAAAATATCCCGAACAATGATTTGTTCTATGATGGCTTTTTGCACCAACTTAAATTATCTGAAGAACAGAACGGTTGGTTTACAAAAGAGAATATTTCATACGCTATTAACGGATGGCGTAAGCAGTTGACTTACAATAATCTTATAGAATGGACTTCAAAGTATCAGTTTAATATAATTAAACCTAAGACTATCGCTATAATTATGGCTGGAAATATTCCGCTAGTTGGCTTTCATGACTTTTTAAGCGTCTTGATTTGCGGTCATGATGTTTTGGTTAAATTGTCTTCCAACGATAAACACATACTTCCTTTTTTAGCTAAATATTTAGAAGCTGTTGAGCCTGGTTTTAAGGACAAGATTAAATTTACAAAGGAAAAGCTCGAAGGTTTTGATGCCGTTATCGCAACAGGAAGTAACAATACTGCCCGTTATTTTGAATATTATTTCAAAGATAAACCTTCTATAATTAGAAAGAATCGAAATTCAGTAGCTGTATTAACAGGTCAGGAAACCGAAGAGCAACTCAAAAATCTATCAAATGACATTTTTAGGTATTACGGACTCGGTTGCAGAAATGTGTCCAAACTATTTGTTCCAAAGGATTATGATTTTGATCGTTTTTTCAACGCCATGTACCATTGGCATCCCATTATAAATGAAACCAAATATGCCAACAATTACGATTACAATAAGGCTGTGTATTTAATGAGTGAATTTGACATCCTTGAAAATGGTTTTATGATGCTTAAGGAAGACCAGAGTTTTGCCTCTCCTATTGCCACTGTTTTTTATGAAGCGTATTCTAACGTAGAGTCTTTGAAAACTTTTCTCAATGAGCATGAAGACCATATCCAATGCATCGTTTCAGAAGGACTATTTGAAAATGAAGTGGCTTTCGGACAAACTCAATTACCGAATTTATGGGATTATGCAGATGGTGTTGATACTATTTCGTTTTCGTTGAAAATCTGTTAATAATTTATCAATTATATAACGCTTCTTTTAACAGAATTTCTGACCTTTGTGAGGTAATGTTTTACTTCTCTTTTTCTAAAATAAAACGATCAAATACATGAAAAGACATAATTTTAGTGCAGGTCCTTGCGTATTACCTAGCGAAGTCCTACAAAAAGCTTCTGAAGCAGTCATAGATTTTGACAACGGACTATCACTTTTAGAAATATCACATCGTAGTAAACCTTTCGTAGATGTTATGGAAAATGCAAGAGCCCTTGCATTGGAACTGTTAGGTTTAGAAGGCAAAGGCTACAAAGCGTTGTTTCTTCAAGGTGGTGCCAGTACCCAGTTTTTAATGGTTGCACTCAATCTACTTGAAAAAAGAGCTGGTTATTTAAATACTGGTACTTGGAGTGATAAAGCCATCAAGGAAGCTAGGATTTTCGACGACATTTATGAAGTGGCTTCTTCAAAGGATGCTAACTACAATTACATTCCTAAAGGCTATGATATACCTACTGAATACGATTATTTTCATTGCACTTCAAACAATACTATTTATGGTACTCAAATAAAAGAGTTTCCAGATTCTCCTATTCCAATGGTTTGCGATATGAGTAGTGATATTTTTTCTCGACAATTGGATTTTTCAAAATTTGATTTGATTTATGCAGGTGCTCAAAAAAATATGGGACCAGCTGGTGCTACATTAGTCGTTGTAAAAGAAGATATTCTAGGGAAAGTTTCCAGAAAAATCCCTTCTATGATGGATTATAAAGTGCATATTAGTAAAAGCAGCATGTTTAACACGCCTCCTGTGTTTTCTGTGTATGTATCAATGTTGACGTTGGAATGGTTAAAGAAATTAGGTGGTATCGAAGCTATCGAAAAAGAAAACGAAAAGAAGGCACAACTTATTTATTCTGAAATCGATTTAAATCCGCTATTCAAAGGGTTTGCAACCAAAGCAGACCGTTCTATCATGAATGCCACATTTACCTTAGCCAATGAAGACTTAAAGGAAACTTTTGAAACCATGGTTAATGAAGCAGGTATCAACGGACTTAATGGTCACAGAAGTGTTGGAGGTTACAGAGCTTCTATGTACAACGCGTTATCTCTCGAAAGCGTAGGTGTTTTGGTTGATGTAATGAGTGAATTGGAACGTAAGGCATAATTAAATTCAAAAAACAGTATAACAACTATAATCTTAAAATGAAAGTATTAGCAAACGATGGTGTATCACAAAGTGGAATTACCGCTTTGGAAAACGCAGGATTTGAAGTCATTACGACGAAAGTAGCTCAAGAACAACTTGAAAACTACATCAATGAACACAATGTTGATGTATTACTTGTAAGAAGCGCTACAACCGTAAGAAAACCTTTAATTGATAAGTGTCCAAGTCTAAAAGTAATTGGACGTGGTGGTGTTGGAATGGATAATATCGATGTGGATTATGCTCGCAGTAAAGGCTTACATGTTATTAATACGCCTGCAGCTTCATCCCATTCCGTTGCAGAATTGGTATTCGGTCATTTTTATGGTCTGGCTCGTTTTTTACACAATTCCAATCGCGATATGCCTTTAGAAGGTGATGCCAACTTTAAAGGTTTGAAAAAAGCTTATGCCAAAGGTACAGAACTTAAAGGCAAAACACTGGGTGTTATTGGCTTCGGAAGAATTGGTCAAGCAACTGCAAAAATTGGAATTGGTGCTGGAATGAATATTGTAGCTTACGACCCTTTTATTGAAAACGCTCCTTTGGAACTTGAGTTTTTTGATGGGCAAAAATTGAATTTTAACATCAAAACCGTTTCTAAAAAAGAGGTTTTAAACCAAGCTGACTTCCTCACGTTACATGTTCCTGCCCAAAAGGAATACGTCATTGATGAAACCGATTTTAAGGAAATGAAAGATGGCGTTATTATCGCTAATGCTGCTCGTGGTGGTGTTGTGAATGAAATTGCCTTGGTAAAAGCTATAGAAAACGGCAAGGTTGCAAGAGCCGCTTTAGACGTGTTTGAAAATGAACCAAAACCAGAAATCCAATTGTTAATGCATTCTGCCCTATCGTTAACTCCTCATACTGGTGCAGCAACCAACGAAGCACAAGATAGAATAGGATCTGAACTCGCTGAACAAATCATAAGCCTGCTTAAGTAAATACATTAATGTGACTTTTTTTAATTAATTGAGTCATAATTATATGTCAGGACTTTTTCGTAAATTGATGGTCCTTTTTGTAAACTTATAAACACATATTATGTCAGGAATTTTAGACTTATTGAACAGTGATCTTGGAAAAACTATTATTAGTGGAGTTTCAGGATCAACAGGAACAGATCAAAACAAAACAAGTAGCGTTCTTACTATGGCGCTTCCAGTTTTAATGAAAGCAATGGAACGTAACGCTTCTACACCAGAAGGTGCTCAAGGATTAATGGGTGCTTTAAGCAACAAACACGATGGTAGTATTTTAGATAATCTTGGTGGATTATTTGGTGGAGGTGTTGATCAAGACGTAAAAACCGATGGTTCTAAAATTCTAGGACATATTTTAGGTCAAAAACAACAAGGTGTGCAACAAGTTATCGGACAAAAAGCTGGCATAGACGCCTCTTCAGTTGGTGATATTCTACAAGTTGCAGCTCCAATATTAATGGGTGTTTTAGGTAAGCAAACACGTCAAAACAACGTAAGCAATCCTAACGAACTTACAGGTTTACTAGGTGGTTTGCTTGGTGGAAATGACACTAGAAACGAACAAAGCTTTCTGGAAAAGATACTTGATGCTGATGGAGATGGTAGCGTGATAGATGATGTTGCTGGAATGGTATTGGGAAGTGCTAAAAAGAAAGGTGGATTAGGAGGATTGCTTGGAGGTCTTTTTGGTGGTAAGTAATTCCATAATCAACTTTTAAATACAATAAAGCTGGATGTTTTTACATTCAGCTTTTTTTATTCACGCATTCAAATAGGCACTTGACTCATTTCCAATTTTAATCAGCCCTACTTTTATTTAAATTCGATAAAAACTTTAAGACGACTTCAACTCGAGTCCTTAATCAAATTTTGTAACTTTAAATAAAAACATCCTATGAAGAATTTATTCAAACTTTCATTATCGCTATTGTTATTTATGAGCTGTGGAAGTTCGCAGACTGTAATGGTAGATGGTGAAGAAAAAAAAGTACCTGAAGAAGATATTGTAAAGTTTTCCAATGAGCAACTGGAATATGATATCATTATTATTGAACCTGGTTTCAATACCTGGTTAAATTCAATGGCAAGACCTGAAGGTTATTATTCACAATCATTCTTGGAAACCAGAAATAGAATATTGGTACAAGAATGGAATCTTAGAAATTTACAACCAAGTGTTTATGATCCTAACCTATATCAAGTACAGATTGATTATCAACCTGATATCGATTATGGATATGATCTAAATTATAAACTCTATAATTATTTTATCTACTTTCAGTTAACCTATAATCAAAGATTATCATCTTTCGTTCCTAGAATTTAGCCTATCTTTGCATAGCAAAAAAGAGCTATGCTAAACACATTTAAAAAGCGTTGGGAAATTCAACAGAATTGGCAGTTGATTTTCCCTTTTTTAGGATTATTGGGACTGGGTTACAGTGCTTATAAAATAGCCTCTACCCTGTTGAAAACCTATTCGATATTACTAAAGATTACCTTGGCGATAGTTGTCTTTTTTGTGCTGTTGAAGTTTACCTTGTTCTGTTTCAAAAAGTTAGAAAACAAATGGATTCTAGATTACAGATGGGAAATGATTCGCGTCTTTATTGTGTTTGCCATTACAGGAACCTCTTCTATGTTTGTTGGTCGTCCGATAATGAAAGCTATTGGAATTACTAAGGAAAACTTAAACCCTATTCTCTATTGGGTTTTATTTATTATTATTGGACTGATTTTTTATCAGCTACTACTCGTAGCTTTTGGTTGGCTTTTTGGTCAACATAAATTTTTCTGGGAATTTGAAAAGAAAATGCTCAAACGCTTTGGTTTTGGCAAATGGTTAAAATGATAGTTAATAATAGACATACCTTAGGTTATAGAGTTGCCGTTCTGGCAATTACGGCTTGTCTGTTGTTACCTCTAGCCGTTAAATTCTCTCATCTTTTCAGTCATCACGATCACGAAGTCTGTTTAGGTGAAAACCAATCACACTTGCATGAGATTGACATGGATTGTGAGTTTTTCAAATTTAAGATCAATCACCAAACAACTTTCGCCTCCTTCGATTTCCAACCGATTGAATTTACAGACCATCAGAAAACCTTCGATGCTGAATATGTCTTTTTAAGTTCATTTCAGCAACTGCACTTTTCACTTCGAGGACCACCTTTTAATAGTTAACATTTTATTTATCTAAATCAATGCAACAATGCGTTGATGGTATTAACTATTAAATTAAAAACAAATGAGAATAAATTTAATATTCCTATTGCTGTTTTCAGCAACACAAACTATATGGTCACAAAATACTTTTGAAGGAACAATAAGTGACGCTAATACCAACGAACCTTTGGTATTTGTAAATATTTACCTTCCTGAATTAGAAATCGGCACTGTTACAAATGAAAATGGTCGTTTTTTATTAGAAAACATTCCTAACGGAAACTATAAAATAGTAGTTTCGTTTCTCGGTTATGAAACGTATTCAATAACCCAAAAAATTCCTCAATCTGAATCTTTGAACATTACTTTGACGCCTTCAGCCATTGAAATGGAAGAAATTATTGTGTCAACGCCGTTTCATAAATTGCAAAGTGAAAATGTTATGAAGGTCGAACGAAAAGACCTCAAGGACCTAAGAACTGAAGGTTTAGTGAACTTAACAGATGGCATCAGTAATATTCCTGGAGTGAATAATTTCAGCACTGGAATTGGTATTGGCAAACCCGTTATTAGAGGTTTAAGTTCCAATCGGGTTTTAGTTTATACTCAAGGTGTTCGACTAGAAAACCAACAATATGGAGATGAGCATGGACTAGGCGTAAATGATGCAGGAATTGAAAGTGTTGAAGTTATTAAAGGACCTGCTTCCCTTCTTTACGGAAGTGATGCACTTGGAGGTGTCCTGTATCTAAATCCAGAACGATTTGCAGCTTCAAATACAAGTGAAGGCAATATTAGAGCTAATTACTTTACGAATACACAAGGCTATTCAACAAGCGCTGGCTATAAAGCCTCTGGAACTAATTTTAAATTCCTTTTTAGAGGTAGCATTTCTGAACATTCTGATTATGAAACCTCAGATTATCGTGTCACCAATTCACGATTCAGGGAACAGGATTTTAAGACCGGATTGGGGTATCAAAAAAACAATTTCAAGACGGAACTTCGTTACAATGTCAATAGGTCAAAAATTGGACTTCCAGAAGAGATTGGTGAACAAAGTACCAATAGAACACCACTAGAGCCTTTCCAAGACATTACCAATCATATTTTTAGCTCTAAATCCACATTGTTTTTTAATAACTCCAGTTTAGACATCATTCTAGGATACACATACAACGACCGTAAGGAGTTTGAAGAACACCACCATCATGAGGACGATGAAGAACATGGTGACGAGGAACACGAGGAACATGAGGAAGAGGAAGAAGGACCAGCATTACATATGAAGCTAAAAACCTTAAATTATAACATCAAATACAACCTTCCTAAACTAGGAAGATTTGAAACCATTGTTGGTGCTCAAGGAATGCGTCAAACCAATACTAACTATGGTGAAGAAATTCTAATTCCAAATGCAACAACCAATGATATTGGCGTTTTGGCTACATCGCATATTCATTTTGAGGCTGTTGACATTCAATTAGGTGCTCGCTTTGATCATAGAACCATAGACATCAGCAATACTGAAAACCGAAGCTTTAATAGTTTAAATGGTGCTTTAGGTGCTAAAACCAAGCTTTTTGACAACATTACTGCGCGATTAAATTTTGCTTCTGGATTTAGAGCTCCTAATTTATCAGAGCTGGCTTCAGATGGAACACACGAAGGCACCAATCGTTATGAAATTGGTAATTTAGATCTTGAAAATGAACAAAACTTTCAAATAGATTTTGCCTTGGAATACAAAAATGAACATGTGGAAGTATTTGCCAATGCTTTCTATAATCACATCAATAATTACATTTATTTAAATCCGAGTGGAGAATTTATTGATGAAGATCCTGTCTTTTTATATGTTCAAGATAATGCTAGATTATATGGTGGTGAATTCGGATTTCATTTTCATCCACATCCTTTGGATTGGCTACATGTGGAAACAAGTTTTGAAACTGTTACCGGACAATTGGAAGATGATAGTTACTTACCTTTAATTCCTGCAAACACACTCAATAATACTTTAAGTGTAGAATTTGAAAGAGATTGGTTCACCAAAGGCTATGCATTTGTTAAATACAGTTCAACGTTTGACCAAAACAATGTTAGTGAATTTGAGACAAACACTGAAGGCTTCAACTTGTTAAGTGCTGGTTTTGGTGGTACTGTGAAACTATTTGACAACGATTTAGATATTAGTATTGCAGCAACCAATATAACAGACGAAACCTATATCAATCACTTGTCTCGTTTAAAACCAGATGGTATTTTCAATATTGGAAGAAACATTAGTTTCGGATTGAATTACACTTTATAGACAAAAATAATTCGAGCGTAATTGCCATGTCATTTACGCTCGATTGTTTTATTCAACATCTATAACTTCTTCAGTCGGCTTCTTTTTCGAAGAAAACACATAAGTATATAACCACATTAAGGTAAATGTTGGTATCACATCAAACCATGGTAAGGCTTCTTCTATAAAAGTTACTACGGCCGCAATTTTACCAGTCTTTCCCTTATACAATTTGGTCATTAACCAAGCTGATGCTGGAGCCCAAACAAAATCTATGGGAGGAAAAATAAAGGATAAATAACCACAAGCGTCAAAAAGTAAACCTAGCAGTAATTTTTTGTTTTTAGATAAATTTTCTAAAGTCATGTATTTTTTAATTTACTAATAGAAAAGCAAATAGTATTCCAAATAATGACTTACGACAAATTTTCACTTATCAGCTTCAAAAACTCTGTTCGCGTTTCCATATTCTGAAAAGCACCTCTAAATCCAGAGGTTGTAGTGGTTGAATTTTGTTTTTGAACACCTCGCATCATCATGCACATATGGGAAGCTTCTATAACTACAGCTACACCTTCAGGTTTTAAGGTTTCATTGATGCAATCAAGTATTTGTTCTGTTAGACGCTCCTGAACCTGTAAACGTCTAGCAAAAACATCAACAATTCTTGGAATTTTACTTAAGCCAACAATATGTCCATTGGGAATATAAGCGATATGTGCTTTACCAAAAAAAGGTAAGATATGATGTTCACATAAAGAATACAACTCAATATCCTTAACAATCACCATTTCATTATAAGATTCCTTAAACATGGCGCTTTTTAATATTTCGGCAGCATCTTGATGATAACCTTGCGTCAAAAACTGCATGGCTTTTGAAGCACGTTCAGGAGTTTTCAACAACCCTTCTCGATTACTGTCCTCTCCTAGTTCTTCAATAATACTTTTGTATCTGGCCTTTACATCATCTGTGACCTGCATATTGTATTCCTCAAACTTTTGATATGGCATATTTGAATGTTTTGTAAGAATAAATGTACGCAAAAAATACGATAGACATAAACGCCTTATCTTATTAAAAGATTAACACTAGTCTACAGTTTTTAACGTTTGCTTATGAAAATTCAGAAGGATACATAGATAGATTTGTAAAACTAACTGTAACAAACTGAATTTCTTAGTGTCTTTATTAAACGACACTAATCATCAATCAAAAGTAATGAATATCCGCTTTATTCTTTCACTCGTTGTGCTTTTATGCCTTTACGGCAATGCGCAAGAAAAAAAACAGCTTCAAATACAACGCACCTCCATACCACCTAAAATCGATGGTATTTTAGATGATGACGTATGGCAAAATGCTATGGAAGCTACGAATTTCACACAGTTCAGGCCTAATGCAGGTGTAAAAGATTCCTTAGAAAATAGAACTGTCGTAAAAATGACTTACGATGATAAAGCAATCTATTTTGCTGCTTACCTATATGATGATCCGAGTAAAATCATGAAGCAATTGACCAGTCGTGACAATTTTGGACAAGCCGATTTTTTCGGCATCATTCTGAATCCAAATAATGATGCTCAAAATGACACGGAATTTTTTGTGTTCAGTTCGGGAACTCAAGCAGATGCGGTTGCTTCTCCTAGTAATGGTGAAGATTTTGGCTGGAACGCCGTTTGGGACAGTGCTGTAAAAATCAATGATGATGGTTGGGTGGTTGAAATGAAAATTCCTTATCGTGCTTTAAGATTTTCCAATCGTGAAGTCCAAACTTGGGGTGTTCAATTTCATAGACATTTCAGACGTTACCGTTCCCAATATGCTTGGAACCCAATAGATGTTACGAAAGGAAATTACAGCTTATATCACGGAGAAATAGTCGGTTTGAATAATATCGAACCTCCTACTCGTTTAAGTTTTTATCCGTTTTCCACAGGTATTGTCAACAGCTTTGATGGTGAAAGCGAAACCGATCTAAAGTTTGGTTTGGACGTTAAATACGGAATTACTGAAAATTTCACTTTGGACATGACTTTGGTTCCGGATTTTAGTCAGGCTGGCTTTGACAATCTTTCCTTAAATCTTGGTCCGTTTGAACAAACCTTTTCGGAACAACGCCAGTTTTTTACCGAAGGAGTTGATCTGTTCAACAAAGGTGGCTTGTTTTTCTCTAGGCGTGTCGGAAATGGTCCAACAGGAAATGTGGACCTTAACGAAAATGAAGAGGTAGTAGATTACCCTAAAACGGTTAAAGTGCTGAATGCTGCAAAAGTATCAGGTCGTACCAAAAAAGGTTTAGGTATCGGATTTTTCAACGCCATTACTGAAAAGACCTATGCTCGGGTTCAAGATAATATGACAGGAAAATCTAGAGAAGTGCTTGTAGAGCCCTTTTCAAATTATAATATTTTAGTTGTAGATCAACAATTTAACCAAAACTCTTCTATCAGCTTAATCAATACCAATGTGACCAGAAATGGACATTTTAGAGATGGTAATGTCACTGGTTTGTTAGCTGATATCACAAACAAACGAAATACATACAATCTGTATGGCGAATTAAAAATGAGTAATGTCAACCTAGCTGATGGAACATCAACTGGTTTCAGTTCATTTTTTATGGCTCGAAAAATTCATGGAAATTACAGGTATAGTGTTGACCACAGCTTTGCCGATACAGAATATGACATCAATGATATAGGTCTCATTTTCAGAAATAACTACAATAACTTTGGGGCAGATTTTGGGTATAGAACCTTTGAACCAACCAAAAAACTTAATAATTATAACTGGAATACATATATTAATTATAGACGACTCGCCAGTCCTGATGTTTATACTGGAATGAATTTTGGCGGAAATTACAATGCCGCTACAAAGGAGAGCCTTCACAATTTTGGCGGTAATATCAACTTTCAAGCAGGAAAACAATTCGATTATTTTGAACCGAGGTCTCCAGGACGTTATTTTATTTACGAAAACAGATTGAACTCAAACATCTATTTTTCTTCAAACTACAATAACGTTTTTGCTATAGACGCTAATATTGGAGGTGCTGTATTTTTTGAAAAAAACCGTGACACTGATGAATATTGGTTTGGTATAAGTCCGAGAGTGCGCTTCAATGATAAGTTTTTGGTGGTTTATTCCTTTGACTACAACGAAATCTTTAAAGATCGAGGTTACGCCAACAATTCTAATTCTTTAGATGATGAAATTGTATTCGGACAAAGAGATCAAATAACATTGGTCAACCGATTAACTGGAACCTATAGTTTTAATCCTTTTCATTCTTTAGGACTTACCTTTAGAAACTATTGGTCAACCGTAGCTTACGAAAATGATGTTTATTTCTTACAAGATAACGGCCGTTTATTGAATACTGGTAATAGCTATTCTGATTTAGGTTTAGAGCGTTCCGATATCAATTTCAGTACTTGGAATTTAGATTTGAATTACACCTGGCAATTTGCTCCTGGTAGTTTTTTAACGGCTTTGTACAGAAACCAATTGTTTAATAGCAATGATGAGGCCACAGTAAATTACGGACAAAGCCTGAATACGCTTTTTGAACAACCGATACTCCACTCCTTTTCGGTACGATTGCAATACTTTATTGATTACAACAATCTTAAGGATGTATTCAAAAAGAAAAACAAAACAAACTCTTAATTGTACATGACATCTTAAAAGCTTACTTTTATCAGCCATTGCAATTTTATGATAGAAGTCAAAAATATTCATAAGTATTATGGGGACCTTCATGTATTGAAGGGAGTTAATTTATCGATTGATAAAGGTGAAATCGTATCTATAGTTGGTGCTTCAGGAGCAGGTAAAACGACTCTTCTACAAATTCTAGGAACTCTTGACCGAATTGATTCTAATAAAGACTCTAGTTTAACAATAAACAATACTGATATTTCTAACCTAAGTGAAAAGGCTTTGGCAAAATTCAGAAATGAGCATATTGGTTTTATTTTTCAATTTCATCAACTATTACCTGAATTTACGGCACTTGAAAACGTTAGTATTCCTGCTTTAATCAGAGGTAAAAAGCCTAATGAAGTGGAATCAAGAGCCAAATCACTTTTGGATTTTCTTGGCCTAAAGGAACGTTATCATCATAAACCCAACGAACTTTCTGGTGGTGAACAGCAACGTGTTGCTGTGGCCAGAGCATTGATAAACGATCCTGATATCGTCTTTGCTGATGAACCTTCTGGGAACCTTGATAGTGAATCTGCTGAAAATCTGCATAACCTCTTTTTCAAACTTCGAGAGGAATTTGGTCAAACCTTTGTGATTGTCACCCACAACCAAGAATTGGCTAATATGGCAGACCGTAAATTGACCATGGTCGATGGTATTATAAAAAATTAATTGTTAATCTTTCTAACATCTATAATAGTTTCTTTATCCTTGTTTGTAATTGATTGTTGTATCTTTTCAAGATTAAGTATAAATGTATTATAAGTTTTTTTCTTTTCATTATTGTTCTTATAATGATCTTCCACTAAATCTTTTAAGGTTTCTAAAACAAAATCTAATTTAGTAATAGAAATATTATAAACTTGATCTTCTAATTTTGAAAATTTCTTACTAGTTAGAATAGAACTTAAAGTTGTGATTTTTTCTCTTAATTCAGTTATAAAATCAATGTCTTCGGAATCGAATTTAGTTACTAGACTATGAATATTGTTAACTGTTGAAAGCATAATTAAGGAAAATCTTAAGTTTAAACTTTCATCTCTCATTTCATTATGCTGCTTTTCAAATTCATTGAGTCTTTTATTTGTAGTAGATAAAAGATAAACACCAGCTGTTAATAATGTGACAGAAAAGAAAGTAAACAAAAAAGTCATTGTTGTATCGTCTAGAGTATTACTAGAGATTAGTTTTAGTTCAGCAATATTATCCTTGACTGTATTTTTTTCAATTAGAATAGTGTCGTTTAATACATCATTCTTTAATTTTTTATTTATTATAATTGTATCAGGGATTTGAGCTCTTTTAAGAACTTCAACAATTTCTGAATTAGATTGTTTAGATTCAATATAGCCTAGATATAACATAAAAATTGATGAAAAAGCCAATATTGTAAACGACCATGGCAGTATGTCTTTAGTAAATTTTATCATTATGATTTTTTATCTAGTTTTTCTAAAATCAGTTTTACTTTGTCTGTGAGGTTAACTTCTTTACTAAGTATTGTTAATCCCTTAAGCTCATTTTCATCTATATTATCTCTGAGTTCACTTTCGTAAGCAGAAAAGATAATAGAGTTGTTTTTAAATTTCATATCCTTTTTAAATGCGCAATCCCTAAGCCATATGTAACCTGTTAACATTCCATCCATAGTTTGAGAAATTTGGGGTTCACTTAAACCTCTAGGCTTTAAATTTAAATCAGTTATTATTAGATCAATATCATAATCTTCTAGATTGTCATTTGCATCATGGATATCATAAGCATAAATAATTTGGTGTCCATGATGAACCAAAATATCTTCCAATGCATCTGCTATGTAAGCATCGTCTTCAAGTAAAAGTATATTCATTTCAATTTCAATTTAAAGATGATTTTTATTGTTGGGTCAAAAATCATATCTAATATTGTGTTAACAGAAGGATTATATAATGCTTCCCCTTTTTCATTTTTTGCTACTATTCTATTAATTCTATTTTCAGTAAGTCTTTCAAATTCATTCTTAATTTGGTCATAGACATCTTTACTAACATCTATGTTTGGTCTAACTTTTTTTAAAAAAGGAATTATAAAAGGCACATTAAATTTAGAAATCTCAACCTGTTCATCCTCTATACTTCCGCCATGAGCCTGAGCAATTTTCTCACACAAAAAAAGACCGACACCCAAACCTTTATAAGAGTTGCTGTTCACAACATTACCTCCTCTTCTAAAAATATCATACTTACTTCTAGACTTATCCATCTCAGAAAAGTAGTTGACAAACTTAAAAATATATTCATTTTTTATTATATCATATGAATAATCAAGTTCTATTTTCGTCCCTCTATGTGAGTATTTATGAGCATTACTAAGCATATTATAAATAATTGCCTCAATCATTAACTGATCACCATAATATTTAGGAGATCTATGTATATCCTTATGATTATAGGGAAAAACAATCTCGTTTTTACTTCGTCTACATTTCGTTGAGAATAAATTTTTCCACTTAAACAATAAGACTCCGTATGGAAAAAAATAATCTCTTTTTGGCCTTAAATTTGATGTCAAAATATTTTTAGAAAGATTTGAAAGGACTTTAAGCTGTCTGAGTAAGCTTTCAAAATTGTTATTTAAAATTTCAAATCTTTCTGGTGTCAATCTGTTAATTTGAGTTTGTGTACTTATAAATCTTGATCTATTTAGCTCCATACTCATAGCCAAATTATCCATTTCATGAGAGTCAATTTTTATTATATCATTGAGTTTTTCAAGACTAGCACTAGAAATCATTGAAGTGTACAGAGAGGATAAAAAACTGTAAAAAGACACTATCAAATTTGCAAAAACTTGTTCAGATTCTTTGTTAGTCTCTAGTTCATTTAGTCTATCCCACTTGAATTCGTCATAAGTTATCCAAATAATTAATGAAGCATTTTTTGCAAAAGGAGATGTGTAAACTCTAACTAAATCAAATCTAGGATCTAAGTCTGTAAATTTTTCTCCATCAAGATATATTTTATCAAGTAATTTAGGGTTATTAATACTCGTTTCAATCCTTTTTTTAAATTTTGAAGAGTCAACTAAATATCTGAAATTTTTCCTTTTACTTTTGGATATTTCACCCGTTACAGTTGACATAACCAATTTAAAATTTTGAGAATTTCCTTTAGTTATAATTTCCGTTGCAAAAATCCTTAAACTCTTAGCAGGAAAAACCTCAATAACCCTATCTAAAACATTTTTAACCAAACCCCAAAAGCTATCTACATCGCAACTTTTTTGATCAAAAGTTTCTCTTAATAGATCATTAAAAAACTTATTATGATAGTTAATAAAATTTTTTCTTATCTCAAATAACTTTTTTAGCAGCAAAGTTTGTATTCTATCTACTTTATAAAACAAACCATCATGAGACTCTTCAAAACTAACCTGTTTTATAAGCTCTATATTGTTAAGCTTATAAAATTGCTTTAAAGATTCTATTTCATTATTAGATCTTATTTCAAATACTCTATTCGTTTGTAAATCTGATAATTCTATTACACCAATAACTACATCTTCAATAATTATAGGAATATAATAATTAGAATACGAATATTCCAAAAATCTTAATTCGTAGTATTTAAACCTTTCTTTATCACAATTAATAAATTTAATTTTATTATTATCTAATCTTATTTCCTTTTTGAAAATAGATTTAATAAAGTCCTTTTTGCCCTCCTCATTTCTATTTATTTTATTTTTTATAATGCAATAATTTTTTAGTAGAGGGTTTTCATAAAAACCATTAGTGATAGCTAATCTATCCGTTTCAAAGGAGTACTCGTAAATCCCTGTACAATAGTTTTTATCAACATTAAGATACTGAAACAAACCCCTTAAATGATTATTTGGGATTATACCAACACCTGTCAAAAAATTTACATTATTATCATCATAATCTGAATAATCGGAAGTAATCTGTGTAGGTTTTATTGGCCATGAATGACTATTCATAAAAATAAAATTTATTAAATATATGATTAATTTAATAATTACTTAACTTGTTAGTAAGCTTTTATTCAAATACAAAATAGAGTTATAAACAATAAATTCTTAAAAACTTCATAGCTATTGTGTTTGATGGTTTTGGATTCATTTTATTTTTGAAATCAATCCTAACTACTACATTATGCTTAAAAAGACCATTCTACTTATTTTTTGTATGACCGTTTGTTCAATTTCTGCCCAACAGGATTTTGAACGTGAATTAGATTCTATCCAAAGTGAATCAGAGGCCCAAGCCTTTATTGAAAACAATAAATCTATAAAAGGAAAAGTAATTGTCTTCAATAAAGAAAAGCACCACACTCGCATTGCAGATGAATTATTCCGATTGGGAAAAGGCTCTAAGAAAATCTACAAAACAGATATGAAGAAAACCTATTATAAGGTTATTGATAAAAATGAAATTCCTTATCAACGATTGAGCTATATCTTTTTTGATGGAAAACAAAAAAGCATGGACGAGATCAACGATTTACGTCGCAAAATTGCAACTAAGTACAATGAAGGTTATCGTTTTGAAGATTTGGCAAAGCACCACTCTATGGATCATAATGCTAAACGCGGTGGTGATTTGGGCTGGGTAACGCAAGGCGATTTACATCCTGATTTTGAAGATTTGGTATTGAATAGTACTCATCCCATCAATGAGATATTTGAAGTCGATATTCCTAAACAAAACTGGCACTATTTGGTGGTCATCACTGAAGACACTAAATACATTGAAGAAATCAAAGTGCTTAAATTTACAGAAACTGTTAAATAATGCAGTTGTTTTACAACCCTGAATTAAAATCTGGTCAGGAACATATCCAATTTTCAAAGGATGAAAGTATACATATTGTTCGGGTTCTACGGAAATCTGTTGGAGATACTCTCCATATTACAAATGGAAACGGGTTTTTGTTTTTAGCTGAAATAGTTTCCGCAGACCAAAAACGTTGTGAAGCATTGATAAAATCTTTTGAGCAACAAATTAAACACAATTACCATTTGCATTTAGCGGTTGCACCTACTAAAATGAACGATCGTTATGAATGGTTCTTGGAAAAAGCCACTGAAATAGGTATTGATACTATTACACCTATTTTTTGTGATAACAGCGAACGTAAAAGCATAAAACCTGAACGCTTAGAGAAAATCTTGCAATCTGCTATGAAGCAATCATTAAGTTGCTATCTCCCAATTTTGAATGAGGCCATTACGTTTCAGGAATTTCTTTCGCAAAATCACGACGGACAATTATACATAGCTCATTGTGAAGACAGTGATAAAAAATCATTAAAAGATGTTTTAAAACCTGATGAAAATGTTACGATTCTTATTGGACCTGAAGGTGATTTTAGTCTAAAGGAAATAGAGATGGCATTGTCTAAAAATTTTCTACCTGTGTCTTTAGGAAATACACGATTAAGAACTGAAACTGCTGCTATTGTCGCCTGTCATTCTGTGGCTTTTATAAATGAATAATTACTTGAGCTAAAGTGGTTTAAGTTTCTTTAAATCAATTAAATAAAAAACCGATGTTTTTACATCGGTTTTAATATAATAAATACTTTTATGTTATTCTCCCATAGCTGCAATCAAAGCTGCTGAAAGTCTTTTATAAGTGCCGTTTTGAAGTCGCTCACGAATCGCATCAAACGCATCCAACGTTTCATTAACATCTTCTAAGGTATGTGTTGCTGTAGGAATCATACGCAATAGAATCATGTTCTTTGGAATCACAGGATACACTACAATAGAACAGAAAATGCCATAGTTTTCACGTAAATCACGTACCAAGGCCATCGCTTCAGGAATACTACCTTGTAAATAAACAGGTGTGACACAGCTTTGCGTTGTTCCAATATCGAATCCACGTTCTTTTAATCCAGATTGTAAAGCATCAACAATTTTCCAAAGATTCTGCTTTAACTCTGGCATGGTTCTTAACATCTCCAAACGCTTTAATGCACCTACAACCAATTGCATTTGCAATGATTTAGCAAACATTTGAGATCTTAAATTGTATTTTAAATAATCAATGATTTCTTGGTCTCCTGCTATAAAAGCTCCTGTACTTGCCATTGATTTAGCGAATGTTGCAAAATATACATCAATATCATCTTGAACACCTTGTTCTTCACCTGCTCCTGCTCCAGTTGCTCCAAGCGTTCCGAAACCATGTGCATCATCAACAAATAAGCGGAAATTGAATTTTTTCTTAAGTTCGACGATTTCCTTTAAGCGACCTTGTTCACCTCGCATGCCGAAAACACCTTCAGAAATCACTAAAATCCCACCACCTGTCTGTTCTGCCATTTTAGTGGCACGCTCTAGGTTTTTCTCTAAACTTTCTACATCGTTATGCTTGTAGGTAAAGCGTTTTCCCATGTGTAAACGAACACCATCAATTATACACGCATGGGCATCAACATCATAAACAATAATATCATCTTTAGACACTAAGGCATCGATAGTTGATACCATACCTTGATAGCCGAAATTCAATAAGTAAGCTGCTTCTTTGCTTACAAAATCTGCTAACTCGTTTTGCAATTTTTCGTGAAGATCTGTATGGCCCGACATCATTCGAGCTCCCATAGGATAGGCAGAACCATATTGCGCAGCAGCTTCGGCATCAACCTTTCTTACTTCAGGATGGTTAGCTAATCCAAGATAATCGTTTATACTCCAAGTAATAACATCCTTACCCTGAAACTTCATTCGATTGGATATCTGACCTTCCAATTTAGGAAACACAAAGTAGCCTTCTGCTTGAGAAGCCCATTTTCCTAAAGGTCCTTTATCCTTATAAATCTTTTCAAATAAATCCTTCATTTAAAGCTATTAAAATTAGTCTAATTAGTTGGAGCAAAATTAGTCATTTATATTATGATGACATAATATTTTGAAGTCAATGTTTTAACTCCTAAAACACAAAAAATCCTACAGCAATTCAATGCAGTAGGATTTTAATATGTTCTTTTATTTTACTTTACGTATTGAATGCTTTCAGAAACCTCAGTTTGGCTATCAAAAAAGCCTTGTTCTTCCATCCATTTGTCGCTATATACTTTACTCATGTATCTAGAACCATGATCTGGAAATACAACAACAACTTTATCACCTTTCTTAAATTCTCCTTCTTCATTAAGTTGCTTTAAAGCTTGCATCGCAGCTCCACTTGTATAACCTACGAAAAGACCTTCAGTTTTGGCTATTTCGCGAGCAGTATGTGCACTTTCTTCATCAGTAACTTTAATAAATTTGTCAATTAAGTCAAATTCTGTAGCTGTAGGTATCAAGTTTTTACCTAAACCTTCAATTCTGTAAGGGTAGATTTCCTTGTCATCAAACTCACGAGTTTCATGATATTTTTTTAAAACAGAACCATAAGCATCTACACCAATGATTTTGATGTCTTCATTTTGTTCTTTCAAATACTTAGCGATTCCTGAAATAGTTCCACCTGTACCACTACAAGCCACAAGATGTGTGATTTCTCCTTCTGTCTGATTCCAGATTTCAGGACCTGTCGTATGGTAATGCGCATCAATATTCAATTGATTGAAATATTGATTGATATAAATTGAACCTTTGATTTCGTTATGCAAACGCTTTGCGACTTGGTAATATGATCTAGGATCATCGGCACTCACATTTGCAGGACACACATACACTTGAGCTCCCATAGACTTTAGCATATCTATTTTATCTCCAGATGATTTCGAGCTAACAGCCAATATGCAGTTGTAGCCCTTAATAATGCTAACCATTGCAATACTAAACCCTGTATTACCCGAAGTGGTTTCAATAATGGTATCACCTGGTGACAGAATTCCTTGCCTTTCAGCTTCTTCTATAATATGTAATGCAATTCGATCCTTTGAAGAGTGTCCTGGATTAAACGCTTCTACTTTTGCTAAGTATTCGCCTTTAAAACCTTCAGTTATGCGATTTAATTTGATAAGTGGTGTTTGCCCAATTAATTGCAAAACATTATCAAATACATTTTTGCCTTGTTTCATAAACGCTATTTAATCAGTTTCAAATAGAAACATAAAACCTCGCAAAATTAACAATTTTTTTAAAACTAGCCATAAATTCCCTCTAAATCTAATAAAAACGCAAATTCTTGTGCGTCTTCTTTCAACGCTTCAAATCGTCCAGAAGCACCGCCATGACCAGCATCCATGTTGGTTGTAAGGTACAACTTGTTAGTATCTTGTTTATAAGTTCTAAGCTTTGCTACCCATTTTGCAGGTTCCCAATACTGAACTTGAGAATCATGAAGTCCAGTCGTGACCAATATATTTGGATAGCTTTGTGCCTTTACATTATCGTAAGGTGAATAACTTTTCATATAATCGTAAAAAACCTTGTCATTAGGATTTCCCCATTCATCATATTCGCCTGTCGTTAACGGTATTGTTTCATCAAGCATGGTTGTTACTACATCTACAAAAGGCACTGCAGCAATGACTCCATTGTATAATTCTGGAGCTTCATTTACAATCACTCCCATTAAAAGTCCGCCAGCACTTCCTCCCATGGCATATAAATGGTTGGCAGATGTATAATTATTGGCTATCAAATGTTTGGAGCAGGCTATAAAATCAGTAAATGTGTTTTTCTTCTTTAACAACTTTCCCTCCTCATACCATTTACGACCTAAATATTCGCCTCCACGCACATGCGCAATGGCATAGACAAAGCCTCTATCTAATAGGCTTAGCCTAATTGATGAAAAGTATGGATCGATAGTAGAACCGTAGCTTCCATAGGCGTATTGAAGCAACGGCGTATTCTTCCCTAAAACCGTATCCTTTCGTCTCACAATCGACATTGGTACTTTTGTACCATCATCAGCTGTAGCCCAAATACGTTCTGAAGTGTAATTAGATTTATCAAAATTAGGATCTAAAACCTCCTGCTCTTTCATGATGGTTTTTGATCTCGTGTTCATATTGAAATCAATTACTGAAGCAGGTTGTGTCAAACTGTTATATGAATATCTCAATACTTCAGTATCAAAATCAATATTGGCACCTGTATTTACTGTATAGGTTTCACTATCAAATGGCAAATAATAATCTTCTGTTTGATCCCAACGTATAATACGAAGTTTTGTTAAACCTTTATTGCGCTCACTAACAACTAAATAAGATTTAAAAATTTCAATATCTTCAAGTAAAACCTCATCACGATGTGAAATCACATCAACCCAATTCTCTAGTCCGGTTGCACCAATACTCGTTTTCATCAACTTGAAATTAGTCGCCTTATCCTTGTTGGTAAGGATATAGAATTGGTCTTCAAAATGAGCAATGCTGTATTCCAAACCTCTGATGCGCTTTTGAAATACTTTAAAATTAGCATCAGGTGTATTGGCATCCAAAAGATGGTATTCATTAGTCATTGTACTGTAACATGCAATGATAATGTATGCTCTTGATTTGGATTTGTAAACTGCCACTCCAAAAGTATCATCGTCTTCAGTAAAAACAAGAGTATCTTCACTTTCAGAATGACCTATTTTATGCTTGTAAATACAGTTGGAACGAAGCGTTTGTGAGTCTTTTTTGGTATAAAACAACGTACAGTTATCATTGGCCCAAGTTGAAGATCCTGTTGTGTTTTCAATAACATCTGAAAACACTTCACCAGTAATCAAACTTTTAATTTGAAGCTTATATTGGCGTCTTCCAACGGTATCCATTCCAAAAGCCACCATAGTATTATCTGGACTAACACTTAATCCAACTAAC
This sequence comes from Psychroserpens sp. XS_ASV72, assembly GCF_041224425.1. Classification (NCBI taxonomy): domain Bacteria; kingdom Pseudomonadati; phylum Bacteroidota; class Flavobacteriia; order Flavobacteriales; family Flavobacteriaceae; genus Psychroserpens; species Psychroserpens sp. XS_ASV72. Next base: position 223,482 of record NZ_JBGFGL010000077.1, read on the forward strand.
TTAAAATAGGAATGTGATTTTGCCAACTCATTACAATCAAACAAAAGTTCTTCATGGGCTTCCAGAGTATCTTTTTTTCGTGTATAAATAGGATAATCCTTACCTTTTTCATAGCGAACAATATACCAATAGCCATTGTATTTATATGGCACAGAAGTGTCATCTTCTTTGATTCTTGCTTTCATCTCTTCAAAAAGTGACGTTTCAAAGGCTTTGGTATGAGCAGTTTCTTGCTCGTAGAATTCATTTTCAGCCTTGAGATAATCCAAGACATTTTGATCTTCACGCTCGTTTAACCAATAGTAGTTGTCAACTCTTATATCATTATGAACTTTTAAATGCTTTGGAATCTTTCTAGCAATTGGAGCTTTAATTACAGTCTTCATTTTTCTTTTTATAACGCTGGCAATTTAGTAAATTTGTCATTCATAATTTAATACTTAACACTATGTTTGGAGATATGATGGGAATGATGGGTAAACTCAAGGAAACCCAGAAAAAAGTAGAAGAAACCAAAGAACGCTTGCATACAGTATTACTTGACGAAGTGAGTAATGACGGAAAGCTTAAAGTCACTATTACTGCCAATAGAACCATTAAGTCTATTGCTATTGACGATGAGTTGCTACAAGATAAGGAGATGTTGGAAGATTATCTCATTCTTACCTTAAACAAGGCTATCGAACGCGCTACAAATGTACATGAAACGGAAGTTGCGGCAGTAGCAAAAGCAGGAATGCCTAACATTCCAGGTATGGACATGTTTAAATAAGCATTAAAAATCACTTAAGATTTCCAAAAGTTTACTATGCATCGCATCAGTATAACCTAGATGTGTCACCATACGCAGTTTATTACTTCCCATACTGATGATTTTGATATTTTGGGAATCCAACTGTTGTAAAAACTCACTTTCATCCACATGTGGTTCCAACTCAAAAATCACGATGTTGGTTTCAATAGGCTCCACTTTCTTTATTATAGATAACTCCTGGATTACGTTACCAATTTCTTTGGCTTTGAGGTGATCTGATTTCAGTCGGTCCACATGATTATCTAAAGCATATAGTCCAGCAGCAGCCAAATAACCCACTTGTCGCATATTGCCACCAAACACCTTACGATATCGAACCGAATGTGTCATTATTTCCTCATCACCAATTAACACAGATCCAATAGGACAGCCCAATCCTTTACTCAAACACACAGAAATTGTATCGAATAAATCTCCATAAGATTTCGGACTTTCATTCTTTTCAACTAATGCATTCCACAAGCGAGCACCATCTAAGTGGTAACCTAAATTATGATTATTGCACAGGTTTCGAATATTTTTTAATTCCTCAAAATCCCAACAAGCGCCTCCTCCTTTATTGGTTGTATTTTCAACTTCGATAAGGCGTGTCGGACTGTAGTAAAAGGCTGAAGGATTAATAGCTGCTTCTGCTTGTTCAGCTGTAAACATCCCTCTGTCACCATCAATTAAATGGCAAGAAACACCACTGTTGAAGCTTACACCTCCTGCTTCATAATTGTAAATATGTGCGTATTTATCGCAAATCACTTGATCACCTGGATTAGTATGTAACTTAATAGCTGTTTGATTCGCCATACTTCCGGAAGGAAAGAACAAAGCTCTAGGCTTTCCAAACATATCAGCCAAACGCTGTTCGAGTTGTTTTACCGTTGGATCTTCATCAAATACATCGTCACCAACTTCAGCATTCATCATAGCCTCAAGCATCCCTTGGGTTGGCTTGGTTACGGTATCACTTCTTAAATCGATAATCATGATTTAGTTGGAATTATATTGGCACAAATCACTTCCTATTGGAGAACCGTCAGGTATTTTAGGTGCTTTCTCCATTTTGAATTGTTCAGGATGTACTTTGAATTGGTTAATCATATTCACGTACTGTGCTTTATACATTGCACTTTTATTCTTACTAGATTTATCTGAAAAATAATCATAAACTAATGAGTTAATTGCCTGATTTGTTATCGCTTTAACCTGAAAAAAAGACTTATCATTAGTTGCCAAATTCATCAAATGTAAAAGGATGCGCTCATTAACCAATTGTTGTATTTCGCTATGGTAAGCATCCTCATGTTGCTTTCCGAAGGATTCATCTAAAACCATTTTTACCATGGCTTTAAACGACAATTGATTCGTATCTAAACTTGCTTGCTGAATCAGTCTATTAGCGCGTTCAGGATGAAATAATAATCCCAACGTCATATCACTTGCAGTTGCAACAGCACTCATTGGATCAAAAGCAACACCTGTATTGCTTGCAAATGATTCCCTTCCTCTCGAATAACTAAAGGCACGTGGTGGAAATAACTCCAATTTATTTTGAGGAATCGCTATAGTTTCTACCGACAAGGTTTTTAGTAAAGAGTTCAAGGCTTCCTTTTGGGCTTTCGAATCTATAGGTTCTACAATCGTTTGGCCATCATCTTTAGCTGCATAGTTATAATCCAATCCACCAACAAGTTTAGCTGTCGCTTCCGTTTGGTATCTATGAAAATAATATAAAGGCACAAAAACATCTTCCAACACAGAGTAAGGCTCACTTGTTCTTATGTTATCCTTTGAAAAATTTGAAATGGCTTTTGCCCTTACTTGCAACACATTATCCAATTCTTGGGACGCACTTGAACCATTATCCCAAAGATGCGCCAATGCATGAGCACCACCAGTAGCTCTCGCATCACTATCAGTAATGAAACGATGACCTGAAAGTGTTGCTGCCATTAAAATATCATTGAGTGCTTCTTTTTCGTTGGTTCCTTCTCCAAACTCAGAATAACTATAAGCAACCGTTACTTTATCCCAATCACTAATACCAACTGCGTAGGCATCACTTAAATCAATCTCGCCATTAGTTAATTTCACAGTTGGATGTGGATAATCCATGACTGAAGATCTATCATTTGCACTAGCAGCAAAATTATGTGCAAATCCGATGGTATGACCAACTTCATGAGCACTTAGTTGACGAATTCTAGCTAAAGCCATATCCAACATTGGTTGGTAATTATCATCACGTTCAGCAAAAGGTTTGTTTAGCAAAGCTTGCGCTATCATAAAATCCTGACGAATTCGTAAACTCCCTAAACTCACATGTCCTTTAATGATTTCACCCGTTCTAGGATCGACAACACTAGCACCATAACTCCAACCTCTTGTCGAGCGGTGTACCCATTGAATCACATTATAGCGACAGTCCATTGGATCTGCGTCAGCAGGTAACATTTTTACTTGAAACGCATCCTTATATCCGATAGCTTCATAAGCTTCATTCCACCAACGGGCACCATCTAACAAAGCAGAACGCACAGGCTCTGGAGTACCAGGATCTAAATAGTAAATAATAGGCTCTTTTGCTTCACTTATGGCAGCATTTGGGTTTTTCTTCTCCAATCGGTGACGAATGATATAGCGTTTCAAAATAGGTTCTTGAATTGGCGTGGCATAATCCATATAAGTCGTATAAATGGCGCCACAACGCACATCAAATTCACGTTTTTGATATTGATCATCTGGCAATTCAATAAAACTATGGTGTTGAACTACACTAACCAATGAAGCCGTTGGAGCGACTGTTCTGATAAGCTTACCTGTAGGTTTTCCAGCAAATGTCAATAAGGCTTCAAACTCTACGTTTTTAGGAAATGCTTTGGTACGTTCTAATGCCAAAGCACTTTTAGAAATATCGACTTTATAGGTTCCTTCTCCATTTCGCTTAAAGGTGTTGGCTACACCATGTGTGTCTTCCATTAAAAAAGGCGTTAAATCGATGATGTAGGCATCGTTATGCTCTTCTACAATATTAAATCCGAACAATACCGATTTAGCAAAAGCCTGTTCTATACTTTTTTTCTCTAGATCATTATTTGTAATAGCTCTGTAATTTTGATTTGGTTGAACCAATAACAATTTATTACCTGCTTTTTGAAACTTTACAATACGTTCACGTCCTATTTGACCTCTGTCCAATCCGATGTCATTAGACCCAACACCTGTAGCTAGTGAATTGACGTATAGAAATTCATCATTTAAATTATCGACTTTCAAGTAGATTTTGTCTTGGGATGCTTCATAATAAAAATCAAAAAAACCCTTGAATTCCTTTAAGTCCTTTTTGTCTAAAATTTGAGCGTTAAAAATTGAAATGAATAAACAAAGTGAAATACTGAATAAACGTGTTTTCATAAAAAATAATTAGTGTATAAAACTACGGAAATTAATACAAAAAAATATTAAAATGTTTTGCAAAACCCTTGGTGTTTATACTTTTGTAAAAAATAAATTTATGATTACTTCAGATCAAATTAAAGATCTTAACACACGCCTTGACAAACTAAGGCACTATCTTTGACTTAGATGCCAAACTGATAGAAATTTCAAACGAAGAAGAACAAACATTTGACCCTAACTTCTGGAATGATTCAAAAAAAGCCGAAATGGTGATGAAATCGCTTCGAGAGAAAAAAAGTTGGGTTCAAGATTTTGAATCGGCAAAAACCGCTGTTGAAGACCTTGAAGTCATCTACGAATTCTTCAAGGAAGAAGAAGCCACTTCCGAGAATGTTGAAAACCGTTTTGAGATAGCCTCCAACTGTATTGAAAAACTCGAGTTCAAGAACATGCTTTCCGATGAAGCCGATAGTTTAAGTGCAGTCCTTCAAATCACTGCTGGAGCAGGTGGTACAGAATCCTGTGATTGGGCGAGTATGCTGATGCGAATGTATTTAATGTACGCAGAAAAAAATGGATTCAAAGTAAAGGAACTCAACTACCAAGAAGGTGATGTTGCAGGAATCAAAACCGTAACACTTGAGATTGAAGGTGATTACGCTTTCGGTTGGCTAAAAGGTGAAAATGGTGTGCATCGATTGGTAAGAATATCGCCTTTCGACAGCAATGCAAAACGCCATACCAGCTTTGCTTCAGTTTATGTCTACCCTTTGGTAGATGATAGTATTGAAATTGAAATCAATCCTGCAGATATTGAAATCACAACGGCGCGTTCAAGTGGTGCTGGTGGTCAAAATGTCAATAAAGTAGAAACCAAAGTTCAGCTAACACATAAGCCTACAGGCATCCAAATTTCTTGTTCAGAAACCAGATCACAGCATGATAATCGCGCCAGAGCCATGCAAATGTTGAAATCGCAATTATATGAGATTGAATTGCAAAAGCAAATGGCGCAACGTGAAGATATTGAAGCTGGAAAAATGAAAATTGAATGGGGAAGCCAAATTCGCAATTACGTAATGCATCCATATAAATTGGTGAAAGATGTACGTTCTGGACATGAAACCGGAAATGTTGATGCAGTTATGGATGGAGATTTGGAACCATTTTTGAAGTCCTATTTAATGATGATGGGTCAAAAAGATACTAATACAACAGAATTATAAATCATGATACGTATTTATCACAATCCGAGATGTAGAAAATCTAGAGAAGGTCTTGAAATTTTGGAAGCTTCAGGACATAGTTTTAATATCGTAAAATATCTTGATGAGCCATTGACAGAAGACCAGCTACAACAAATCATTACGCTGTTGGGTATAAAGCCTATTGAATTGGTCAGAAAAAATGAAGCCATATGGAAATCAGATTATAAAGGAAAACAACTATCTGATAAAGCTATAATATCTGCAATGGTGAAACATCCTAAACTGATTGAGCGACCTATTGTTATCAATGGACATAAAGCTGTAATTGGAAGACCTCCATCGTTAATCTCTGAAATCCTATAATTTTTTAAAGATGAAAATCAAACCTGTTTTAATTTATTTATTGTTTTTCTTCAGCCTTAGTATCTCCTATTCTCAATCTGAAGCTGAGATTGAACGCTTGAAAGAACGCTATGCTGAGCGCACCAAAGAATTGAAAGATGAAATTGTAACGATGATTGCCGAGGACTTAAAATTGGATGCATTCGAAAAAGAAATCGTTTCACAATCTATATTCAGCTATTATGACGAAGTTCAAAAAATTAACGTCATGAACATACCGATTTTTGAAAAAAGAGACTTGGTCTCCCAATTGGATGGAAGTCATTTCAATGATTTGAAAACCATTTTAAACGAAGAACAAATCAGTTATATTCTTGAGCAATTAAAAGGCGATTGGAAGCAAAACAAAAAAGACAAAAAGCGAAAGAAAAGACGCAAAAACTAATTGTGAATAGTAATATTACATAACTCTATAGATGTTATCAATCAACGTTTAACAAAAGATTAACCCAAGTCAAAATTTGGTAACGTTATCTTTGCTTATATAGATAACCATATATCAAATTTATGAAACTAACACTACCATTTTTCCTACTTCTATTCTCTTTAACTTCTATTGGATTTTCACAGAAAAACGTTACCGTTTCAGGTAAAGTTATTGATGCCGACGAAAAATTCCCATTAGAGTATGCCACAATTTCGTTTATAAATTCAACTGATAATTCTATCGTTAATGGTGATATCACTGACTTAGACGGAAAATTCAGTATTGATGTGCCACAAGGAACCTACACGGTTAAAGTTGAATACTTATCATACAAAACTAAAACCTACACCAATAAACTTATTGACAGTGATATTGATTTGGGAACTGTTGAATTATCCTTAAACCTTGAAGAATTAGATGCTGTAGAGGTGGTTGCAGAACGTACCACTGTAGAAATCAAACTTGATAAGAAGATTTACAATATAGGTAAAGATCTTACAACTGCAGGTGGAACAGTTAGTGATGCACTAAATAATGTCCCGTCGGTTTCTGTTGATATAGAAGGCGCCATTAGCTTAAGAGGTAATGAAAATGTAAGAATTTTAATTAATGGTAAACCTTCTGCACTGGCTGGATTTGGAGACTCAAATATTTTAAGTCAATTGCCTGCCGAGGCCATTGAACGTGTAGAGGTAATTACATCTCCTTCTGCTCGATATGATGCTGAGGGAACAGCTGGAATTCTAAATATTATTCTTCGCCAAAAAGAAACTTTGGGCTTCAATGGTTCCCTGAATCTAAACCTTGGAAATCCAGATCTTGTTGGTCTAGCGGCTACCATAAATTATCGAACTGAAAAATTCAATTTGTTTTCAAATTTCGGATTTAGATATTTCGATGCACCGCGATTTAGTAATACTGATGTAGAATATTTCGATCGTATGGTTGATGGTGAAGTTATTACGCCAGAATATCGAAGAATCAAAGAAGACCAAGAAGTTACGCGATTGAATCGTAACTATAATGGAAATGTTGGTATTGAATATTTTTTAACCGATATGTCTTCGATTACTGGTAGCTTTTTCTACAGATATGGTGAAGATGCCGATTTATCACTGAATAACAGTCAGCGCTTCAACAACGGTATCGTTGTAGATCGAACAATTAGAACCGAGCGTCAAAATGAGGAGGATAACCGTTATCAAATTGCGATAAACTACATCACGAAATTTAATGATAGCGGACATGAACTTACAGCAGATTTTCAATATGAAAATAGTGCCGAAGAACAATTTACGTTAATTGATGAGAACTACTTGGTAAGTCAAGAAACCAACCCTGAACCCTTCCAGATTGAACAAATCAATCAAACTGAAGATCAAAAGGAATACTTGATACAAACCGACTATGTACTTCCCATAGGAGAAGATACAAGATTTGAAGCTGGTTATAGAGGTACTTTTGAAAATGAAATTACCGATTACCTTTTACGTCAAGAAGATACTAGTGATGGAAGTTTCTTTGTAAACGATACCATTACCAATGTTTTTGATTACGATGAAAATGTAAATGCACTTTACTCACAGTATGGTACTAAATTTGGAAAATTTTCATTTTTATTAGGACTTCGATTGGAACATACCCAATTAAAAGGTAAAATTGATTCTAGATTGACCGATGCTGAATTGAATGAAGCTTTTGGGTTTCCTATTGACACCGATTTTGATAAAAATTACTTAGGGCTCTTCCCTACTGTAAACCTCATTTTCAATTTAACCTCAGATGCCAATCAAGAAGAAAGCATTACAGTTGGTTATAATAGAAGAATCAACAGGCCAAGAGGTTGGTTTATCAATCCATTCCCAACACGTTCAAGTAGAACTAGGGTTTTTCAAGGGAATCCAAACCTTAATCCTGCCTTCTCTAATGCTTTCGACGTTGGGTATTTAAAGCGTTGGGATAAATTAACGCTTACCACTTCCGTATATTACCAAGTGGAAACGGATTCTTTTGAACGCATTCAGGAGAATACCGGACAACAGACTTCAGATGGTATTGACATCATTAGAACCATTCCTGTAAACCTTTCGACCAACAAACGTACTGGTGCTGAGTTTGGAATTCTTTATAATCCGGAAAAATGGTTACGTTTGAACACGAGCTTTAACTTTTTCCAATTTGAAACCGAAGGTGATTTTAATGGTATTGATTACAGTGCCAAAAACACAAGCTGGTTTGCTAGATTTAGTGGTAAAGTCACTTTACCTGCCAAAATAGATTGGCAAACCAATGCATTCTACAGAGGCGCAAGACAAGATGCACAAACGAAAACCAATGGAATCTTTTCGCTAGACTTAGCGTTTAGTAAAGAGATTTTAAATGATAAAGCAACGCTCTCCTTAAATGTAAGAGATGTATTCAACTCTAGAAAAAGACGTTCATTTACTACCACAGAGTTTTTCAATAGAGATTCTGAATCACAATGGAGACAACGTCAGGTTACATTATCATTTATTTATCGATTCAACCAACAGAAGAAACGTCAGCGTAACGGAAACAATGGAGGAAACGATGGAGAGGATTTTGATTTTGAAGGTTAAGACTTGAACTAACCACAAATAATAGACATAAAAAAAGGAAACCGAAATGGTTTCCTTTTTTTATATAATGATGACAATTTAGCTTTTTGCTTCCAATTGCTGTTTCTTTTCTGCTTTCTTTTCCTTGAAACGTTCAATTAAAGAACCTCCAATCCAATAAGGCACAACAAATGTGATTAAAAAAATCATCAACCAAAAACCAATGGTCAAAATGGTTAGAAACGCTAAAAATCCTAAATATTGATCAAATTCAAACATGTCGTTGCTTTTTGTTTGCACAAAGATAAAACAATCTTCAGTGTTATACAATACTAAAATTGTGATTTATTAACAGGATATTAAAAGATCCTTTTCAATTGACATTTCATAAAATTAAAAGGACAAATAGTAAACATTTACTGAGCAAAAGTCTAACTTTGTAGAATTAATTCATTACTCAAATTATTATGGAATTCAGAATAGAAAAAGACACAATGGGCAAGGTAAATGTACCTGCTGATAAACTTTGGGGAGCACAAACAGAACGTTCAAGAAACAATTTTAAGATTGGACCTTCTGCATCTATGCCTATGGAAATCATTTATGGCTTTGCGTATCTTAAAAAAGCTGCTGCTTATACAAATGCCGAATTAGGTGTTTTAGCTTCTGAAAAACGTGATTTAATTGCTCAAGTATGTGACGAAATTTTAGAAGGAAAGCACGACGATCAATTCCCATTGGTAATTTGGCAAACCGGGTCTGGAACCCAAAGTAACATGAATGTTAATGAAGTCATTGCCAATAGAGCTCATCAATTAGCTGGTAAAGTTATTGGCGAAGGTGAAAAAACCATTCAACCCAATGATGATGTCAACAAATCGCAATCTTCAAATGATACCTTTCCTACGGGAATGCATATTGCCATCTACAAAAAAGTAGTAGAAACAACCATTCCAGGTGTCATTAAATTACGAAATACACTCCATAACAAATCATTGGAATTCAAGGATGTTGTTAAAATAGGTAGAACACACTTGATGGATGCTACTCCTTTAACACTCGGACAAGAATTTTCTGGTTATGTGTCACAATTAGATCATGGCTTAAAAGCCTTAGAAAATACCTTAGCACATTTGTCTGAATTAGCTCTTGGTGGAACAGCTGTCGGAACAGGTTTGAATACTCCTGAAGGTTACAGTAGATTAGTTGCTGAATATATCTCTAAGTTCACTGATTTACCTTTTGTTTCAGCTGATAACAAGTTTGAAGCTTTGGCTGCTCACGACGCTTTAGTGGAAACGCATGGAGCGCTCAAACAATTGGCAGTCTCCTTAAACAAAATTGCTAACGATATTAGAATGATGGCTTCTGGTCCAAGAAGTGGTATTGGTGAAATCATTATTCCAGCTAATGAACCAGGAAGCTCTATCATGCCTGGCAAAGTGAATCCTACACAATGTGAGGCCTTAACCATGGTATGTGCCCAAGTTATGGGAAATGATGTAGCCGTAACCGTTGGTGGAACTCAAGGTCATTATGAATTAAATGTGTTCAAACCTGTGATGGCAGCTAATGTCTTGCAATCGGCACAATTAATTGGTGATGCATGTGTAAGTTTTGATGAGCACTGCGCTTCTGGAATTGAACCAAATCATAAAATTATTAAGCAATTATTGAATAATTCTTTAATGCTCGTTACTGCACTAAATACCAAAATAGGCTATTATAAAGCTGCGGAAATAGCAAATACAGCTCATAAAAACGGAACGACATTAAAAGAAGAAGCTATCAATCTAGGTTATGTTACTGCTGAGGAATATGATCAATGGGTTAAACCTGAAGATATGGTTGGTAGTCTTAAATAATTCACTAACTTTAAGATTATCAATTAATTAAATATTTAACTATGAAACAACAACTACTCTTCATTGCCTTTATTTTATGCTATCTAAACTCGACTTCGCAAACTACTTTTAGCGCGAAACAACCCATAAATACCTCTACAGGAGATGCACCTTTTGTGATTGATTCTGGACTTTTGGATGCCGATGCATTTGTAGATATCGTTATTGGAACATATCTAGGAAATACTGTTGAATGGTACAAAAATAATGGTGATGGTACCTTTACACTGCAACCTCTTATTTCCTCAAGCATTTTGGAATGTGGTAGCGTGAAAATTGCGGATCTTAATGGAGATGGTTACAATGATGTCTTGGCCTCAAATTTTGCTGATGATGAATTGGTATGGTTTGCCAATGATGGTAGTGGTAATTTCGGGACAGAACAAATTATTTCTAGTAGCATTGATGGTTCCAGCGGAATTGTTACAGGTTTTATCGATTCAGGAACAACTGTCGATGTTGCTGTGGTAGCTTTTAATTCTGGAGATACTGTCTGGTTTTCAAATGATGGAAGCGGTAATTTTACAGGTCCGAATTCAATTGCCTCAGTTTCTGGAAGTGGACCTGGAAATCTTGATCTTGCCGATTTTGACGATGATGGCGATTTAGATGCCGTTATAATGAACTCTGGCATTGGCACTTTTGAGCTTTATTATAATAACTTGGTTCCAAGTGGAAGTGTTAGCTTCACTATAGATCCAAATACAGTCACCTCTGGAGAGGTGTATCCTTTTGATGTCAGATTTGCTGATGTTGATGGTGATATGAATCTAGATATTATTGCTGTTGATTTATTTGGTGGTGCTTCTGGGTTAGGATGGTACAAAAAGGAAATGGATGGCACGTTTTCAGAAACTATTATACCAACTTCAATTGCCAATCCATCAACAGCAATGTTTGAAGATATGGACAACGATGGCATTAAAGATATCGTACTAAGTAGCGGAACTTCAGGTGCAGGAAACGATATCACTTGGTTCAAAAACTTAGGTTCAGGTTCTTTCGGAGCAGAACAGGTAATTGATAACACCCAAAGCCAAGCTTATGCCTTTACCATTGCCGATTTTGATAATGATGGTGATAAGGACATTGCCAATATTGCCTATAACAATGATGATTTGAATTGGTTCGAAAATGAATTGATCACATTAAGCTTAAGTTCTTCCTCTACTGAGTCAATTGCAATGTTTCCAAATCCTGCTGTTGATTTTGTGAATTTCAAGGGAATTGATCAAGAAATCAATGTCGTTATCTACAATATGATTGGTGACGAGGTCTCAAAAGCAACATTAAATAATCACCAAACAACAATTGACATTAAAGATCTATCTTCAGGTGTTTACATAGTTGAATTTGAAGGGTTTTCACAAACAAAACGATTGATCAAGCAATAGATGATATTTTTTAATTCAATTTTTAAAACGCTAGTCTATTACTAGCGTTTTTTTTTTTGAAAATTTAACCTATATTTATTTCCATGTCTACACTAATCACCAATATTAAAGAACTTGTTCAAGTTCGAGAAAACAATGTCACTATTGTCAAAGGTAGCGACATGAAAAATTTACCTGTTTTAAAAAACGCTTATGTTTTAATTGAACATGATACTATAGTTGAATATGGAACTATGGATAACGTTGATGGTATTGAAGCTGAAGAAATCATTGATGCGACGGGAAAAATAGTTTTACCTGCTTGGTGCGATTCGCATACCCATTTGGTTTATGCTGGTAATCGTGTTCAAGAATTTGTTGATCGTATTAACGGTTTAACTTACGAAGAGATTGCCAAACGTGGTGGTGGCATTTTAAATTCTGCTGAAATGCTTCAAAAAACTTCTGAAGAATACCTTTATAATCAGGCTTCTGATCGTTTGAAAAAGCTTATCAAATTGGGAACTGGAGCCATTGAGATTAAGTCTGGTTACGGACTTTCAATTGAGTCAGAGTTAAAAATGCTTCGTGTTATTAAACGCCTAAAAAAAGTATTTCCAATAAAAGTAAAACCAACATTGCTGGCTGCTCACGCGGTTCCAAAAGATTATTTAAACAATAAAGTTGGTTTTGTAGATTTAGTTGTTGATCAAATGATTCCTGCAGCAGCAAATGAACGTTTAGCAGAATATATTGATGTCTTCTGTGAAAAAGGCTATTTCGATTTAGAAGATACCGAACGTATCCTAAAAGCAGGAACCGAACATGGTTTAAAACCTAAAATCCATGTCAATCAGTTTAATGCCTTTGGTGGCGTTGGTCTCGCAGTTAAATACAATGCCTTATCAGTCGATCATTTAGAAGAATTGAATCCAGAGGATATCAAGGTCTTAAAATCTTCTGAAACAATACCTGTTGCCCTACCTGGATGTTCCTATTTTTTAAGCATCCCTTACACGCCAGCAAGATCTATTATAGATGCTGGATTACCTTTAGCATTGGCGACAGATTACAACCCTGGATCAGCACCAAGTGGCAATATGAATTTTGTACTGGCTGCAGCCTGTATCAAAATGAAAATGACGCCTGAGGAAGCTATTAATGCAGCAACTATCAATGGCGCGTATGCCATGGAAGTTTCAAATATGTATGGCAGTATCTGTCGTGGTAAAAAAGCAAACCTCATCATTACCAAACCCATTCCTAATTATCAATACTTAACTTATGCTTTTGGTGATAATTTGATTGATACAGTGATTATTAATGGTATAAAATATGAATAAAAAAAAACCCAAAAGCATGATGCTTTTGGGCTTAGATTTCAAATCAATCAATCAAAATTATCTCAACGTGAATTCAGAGGTTGAAATCAATTCTCTTTCATTGAAGACATTAATGACATAACGTCCTTCTTCAAAGTCTTCATTTGGAGCAATAAACTCACAAATGTCTAAGTTTTTATTTTCGTAATTAAACTTACTGATTAAACTGTAGTTCAATACTGTGTCATCAAATTGTACTTGTTCGTTCACACCCAAAACATTGTTTTTAGGGTCTAACACTTGAACATAAAGTTCCTTATCTCCTGCTCCAACCAAAGCATTTTTAGCAACGGTATAGCATACTCTAATCTTATCACTACGCTTTGCACGTTCAGTTGGAATTAATTTCCCGGAATTTCTCTCAATCACACCAAAACCTTTTAATCCAACGGTTTGCAATACAGCTGCATTTTCTACAACTTCAGATAGTTGCGTGTTTTGAACTAATAATGAATCAGTAAACACAGCACGTTCGGCTAATTGTACATTTGTACTATCTAACGTTGTTGCCAAGAGCTCATTTTCAGTTTTTAGTTTATCGTTTTCAGTCAATAATACATCCATTTCTTCTTGAAGTGCTAAGAATTTCTTTTTGTATCTCCATAAACTATTCACACTGTTTTGTGATATCTTCAACGAATCCATTAATCCTTGGATACGCTCTCTTGCTTCAATAAGATTCTGATTGGCAACATCATTTTCCTTAATGGCAATATCATATTGCTTTGCCATTGAGCTCAAATCTGCCATAACTTGTTCTTTCTCTCTAGTTAGTGTAGCCTCATTTTCTTGTTTGTCTTTGTACAACTTGGATGTGTAAAAAGCTGTACCTAAAAAAAGGGCTAATAAAATTCCTAAAGCAATCTTTAACCCAATACTTTTACTGTTTGAATTTTCCATAATTTACTTTTGTCTATTGGTTATTTAAAACGTTAATTCTTTCTTTTTTGTTTAATGCTGAAAATAAAAAACTGTACTTTTATTCAATCAAATTTAATCATTTAAGTTCATGGAACACTTAAAGCCGTTTACAAAAACTGATTTAAAATCGGTATTAAAAAAACGATCAAAAGAGACCAAATTTGGAGAACATGTTTTATTGCTTCCAGACTTCAGTGATATATACGTTCAATTACAAAAGTTAGACGTTAGCTATGTGATTTTTGGAATCAAAGAAGATGTAGGAGTTTTCGCTAACCTAGGCAATACTGGGACTTTTAACGCATGGGAACACGCGATTAAAATTTTGTTAAATATACAAAGTAACGTTCATACACATGCACAAAAAGTATTGGTTTTAGGACATTTTGAATTTGATTCCTATCAATCAAAACTTGAAAAATTAAATCAAAACAAATCTAAGGATCTGCAAAAGGCCCGAAAATATGTCTCTAAAATAGATGCTGCTGTAACCCATTTAGTGTCTTTAATAGTTAGTGCTGGAAAAATCCCAATCATTATTGGTGGCGGACACAACAATGCCTATGGAAACATCAAAGGTTCAGCGTTGGCCTTAAAACGTCCTATACATGCCGTAAATTTCGATGCACATCATGATTTTAGAGCCGAAGAAGGTCGACACAGTGGGAATGGCTTCAGTTATGCCTACAGTGAAGGATTTTTGAAGAACTACTTTATTTTTGGTTTACATGAAAACTATACTTCAGACCGAATTTTTAAAACCTTAGATAAAATCAAGGCTGTACAATACAATACTTTTGAAGCTATGGCTGTTCGGAAGGAATTAAAATTTAAGGAAGAAACCCAAAGAGCTTTAGATCATGTATCTGAATCACATTTCGGATTGGAAATTGATTGCGATGCCATTCAAGGAATTTCAAGTAGTGCCATGACACCTAGCGGATTTTCTGTTACGAAAGCCAGACGCTTTGTGCATACATTTGCCTTGCAAAAAAATGTTACCTATCTACATATTTGTGAGGCTGCTCCAACCGAAAGTAATGCTGGTCAGATTGGCAAGTTAATCTCCTATTTGATTACTGATTTTATTAGAGCACATCAAACGTCTAATTGTTGAGTAACAAAATAATTAGTTTGTAAATAATAACTAACATAAGTAGTGCCGCAAGAATAAATGCGATTATAATCTGAAACCTAGTATAGGTTTTAAAACTTTCCCAAAAGGATTGCTTACTCATTCTTTTGTAGCGCTTTTAGTGAATCCAATTTTTGCTGAAGGGCTTCAATTTGTTTTTCATTATCATCCTGACTTGGCATAGCCATAATTGAATCTACCGCTTGCTGAATCAATAAATCCTCATCTACCATCTTTTCTTGAAAATAATAGCCAATTCCTTCACTGGCTCGCCAAGCTTCACCTAATTGGTCATAAACGGTTTTATCCCAAGTACTTGGATGTTTGACATCAATCCAAATCACATCGCGATATTCACTATCGATTAAAACCAAATCAGGTGTGGCTGCACCATCAAACTGCTTAGAGTTGGTTTCACTAATCGCAGAAATGGTTCCCAAGAAGAACAGACGCTTCCTTCCGGCAATATCCTTAATGTATGGCCTGAATTCGGTTGGTGTATTCGCATTCCAATCGTATTCCTTGCGAGATTCCCTTACCTTTAATGGCATTGCAGAAACACCTGCATATCCTTGTTTTTTGGCAGCATGGTCATAATAATATAACTTGTCAGTTCCATCAGCTGGAATAAAGACACTATAGCTTAGACTTGTTCGCTCTGCTCCCACAGGTTCCAGTCCGAACCAATGATACAAGCCACTATACGCATTGGTATTACTTCCAGCAAAATCGAAATCGGTTACATAAGGTTGCTGATTTTGATCTTTAGGCATATCAGGAATCTTAACGGCTGTTTCCATATTCCATGGTAAAGGATCACTGAAACCTCCTAAAAATTTCAAGGATTCTGCTTGGAGTCGCGATACTTTTTCTGCTAAGGTGTTTTGTTTGTTCAAATATGGATAATCCTTCATTTCCTCTGGAGCAATAAAAGTTCCCTTTCCAATGGCAATACGTTCTAAATAATCGTTGAAATCGTGTTCGCCATTATCGATAACCATCACTCCACCAAAACTTGGATATGGAAAAAAGAAGCCTTTCCATTTAATCAAACTCACCACTTGTACCCATTCACCATTGTCGTTTTTCATGTAGAAGGTGTCACTTGGTTCATAATTGACCAACATCCACGGATTGAAACGTTGTACCACAGCGTTATAAGTATTTCGACTAAATTTAAGGGTTTCACCAATAGAGAATGTTACTGGAATACGGTTTTCAGCTGAAAATCGTGGAAACGGTGTTGTACTCGATACGGCAAACACCTCTTCCGTATTATCACTGATACGCTGCATCACATACTTTTCAGATGGTTGTATTGCCATCGTCCATTTATTTTCATCATCAACACGAACCAAATGTGGCAATGACACATCTTTAGTTTCTCCCACACTTTCATTGGCCATTGAGAAAATGTTTCGTAAGGGTTGAATACGTTCGTTTTGAGTTAATGGTAATTCGTTGATTTCAACTTTATCAAGATCATTGAAAACATTATAGGTTTTCATATAGTCATAAAGCTTTAAATGCCAACCCACTAAATAGATCAATGCAAAAAATGCGATGAGTAAAGCCAAAATTCCCAATCGACCACCTGTACTAGCCGTTTTTCTAAACTTTTTAAGTCCGAACACCAAAACCAGAATGCTCAAAAGAATTATGAAAATATACTTTCTGACAAACAACAGCGCTGGTTGGTAATCATCACGCAGCACGAATAGAGCAATAAGCAATACGAGACCCAAAATAATGGTTATGGTTTTCTGCTTTCGTCCTTTATTCCAATATCTTTTTATCATGTAAATGAATTTTTGTCAAATTATGACTTCCTATAACAATCCTTTATCCTTTAAGCGTTCTCGAGCTGATTTCTGATCGGAATCTGGCTGTGGATCGGTTTTGATTTCTTTTTTGGCTTCTTCAACCACTTTGTTGTCTTTATTCTTGATATCCTCTATGAAGTCCTTTCCCTTTTCCACAACAGAATCAAACTTATCCTCTAAAGTTTCACTTTGCTTTTCGATAACCTTAGTGGATTTCAAAATGAAATTCGCCAAATACGTCCCAACCAAAGTACCCACCACTACTGAAGCCAAAGCAGATACGGCATTGTAATTACCAAAAATTTCGAAAGGCGTTAAAAACTGAACCAATACGGCCAGAATTAGAAAAATGGAGACAATGAAAATAAGTCTGGGAATGAAAGGTTGTAAGTAAATAAATCCTTTTTTGCTGTCTGGAGCCATTTGCAACTCCTTACTATTGACCATTTTATTAACAAAACGGTATACTGAATTCCCATTGGATTCTCTCCAATACAGGAAAATTCCAAATAATATAGCAGCAATAAAAATGATTAAATCTATTCCCATAATGGTATTGGTTTTGATATCAGACTTTATAAAGTTAGTCTAAATTTCCTAAATATTGTTACGAATGGTCTCAATAACCCAATCCTGTAAGGAGCTATCCCAGGTTTCATATAAGCGATAGAATTCTTCCTTATCATACCAATATAAAAAGAGCACGTCCTTAGGAGAGATATTTACCAAAAGCTTCCATATCAAATCTTGATGTTTAGGATGTAAACTCGAATGCGGTTCATGCATCGCGTCGAACAAATCCTCATCAATAATATCTGAGATTTTGTATTGATTACTCACTTCCAATTTTTCAAGATAGCGCTCCACACCCATGATTTTCTTTCGGGTGTCAATATCAACCTTATTCAAATAACTTTTAAACAATAAAGGATCATTTAAAATATCCCGAATGGGATGATGGGTATCCTTTAAATGGCTTGCAAGTTCATACTTTTTGATACGTTCATAGCGTTTGGTCTTTACTATTTCCTCAAGATCGTAAGCAATAATGATATGATCTCGCAATTTCTCTAACAGTTCTGGTTGGGAAATATGGAATATGAGTACATCATGTATAGTATCCTTTATCGCTTCCTTGTACCATTTCATATCTTCATAAACCAAAATCGGAGAAATGAAATCACGAAGCACGTACACGCCTCCAAAAGCTTTGGTATAAAAAGAACTGACTTTAAAATCGATACCTGGAATCTCCAGATTTCGTTGTCGCAAATCACCATAGGTTTTTGCTGAAGATAATAATTGATCGTGTAAATCCTCATCAATGAAGTTATGCCCTTGCTTAAATTTCTCAATCAATGCAAACTGTTCCTGTTGTTGATGATACAGATTATTCATCAAATGGAAATTGATATGAATAACGTTATACTTCAGTACATCCAAGGGTTCATAAAAGGCATCAATTCTCTGATCAAAATCCAGACAAATTGCCGAATCACGAGTAATATCATTGATTTTATCTCCATAGGATTTAAACACCTGTTGCATCATATCACGATCAAAGGTATGATTAGGCAAGTAAACAGGTTTATTATTCTGTAAAGGGGAAATGATAATACCATGCGGATTCGATTCACCGTTGCTCAAATAATTTTGGTCTTTCTTTTCCTCTGCAATTTCAGGGCTCCAACCAATACCATCAATAGAAAATTTGGCAAGCTTGGTTTCAGTAAAACCGAGCTTTTTCAAACATTGGTTGTAACGTTCTACCAATTTACCTGAGATTGGTATCAGTTCGCTTCTATATAAATTGGCCTGTTTTAATTTTTGCATGGCAATAAATTATGGATTAGGGCATATTGCAGTAGGATAATTGTCTTTGCGTCAACGATGTTACCATTTTGCAAATCGTTTATAACTTCTGCAAATGGTACCTCTACAACCTCAATATCTTCATTTTCAGTAATCAATCCGCCTCCTTTTTCGGTTTTCATGTCATCGGTATATTCACCTACAAAACAAGCAAATCGTTCAGTGCTTCCTCCAGGAGTTGCATACGCGTTATAAACCTGTTTTAGTTTTGGAATATCAAAACCTGTTTCTTCTAAGATTTCGCGTTGCATTGCTTTTTTTGGCGACAAATCATTTTTATCGACAATACCTGCAGGCACTTCCAATAAAAATCCAGTTGTATCGCCATTGAGATAAGCAGGTAATCGAAACTGTTTTACCATTAACACGGTTTGTCTTTTTTTATTGAAAACTAATGCAGCTGCAGCATTTCCCCTATCAAGGACTTCCCATGTATTTTGAATCCAACCTCCATTTTCCTGCTGATAATCAAAACGGATTTCCGATAGATTAAAAAACTTATCAGACAATGTATTTCGTTCTATAATGTGTACTCGTTTACCCACAGTTACTGTTTATTCTGAAATTGTTCTCGAGCTTCCAAATCGATATTTAACTGATTTACCCTAGCATCTACCTTACGTTTAAAATCAGTATCAGCAATCGTAGCCACATTATCGAGATAACGCACCACTTCTTGTCGCCTGATTTCAGAAAAATCCAAGCCTTTCATATTGGCTCGCATCAATTCCTGTAGCATATTGAATTTGGTCTCGTAGTCTTTCTTGAAATAGTATTCTGGATTTTCGAACCAGTCTTCCTCCAAGTCAAAATCCGTTAAACGCAAGGAGATGGCGCTTTGAATATTCCTCACATCACGAGAGGAGAAGAAAGGAAATATCTTTTGAATCTCTTTATATAAATTAGCAAAGAATAAGTGCTGATTCGTGCTAAAGCTTTTTTCCACCTTTTCGTACACCTCAAGAACACGTTCTTCGGTTGGTTTATCTGTTAGCTTCAAAATTTCTCCCATGTTCTTGGCCAGACCTTGATTTTGAAGATAGCTATAATTCTCAGGACCTTGCATGTTCACGAAATCTGGCATGGTATCGTCAAACTTTCGCCACCACAAATGATCTTGATCTAAAAAGTCATGTTCGGTACGAGCACCATCAATTTTAAAACGCCCTTGCACACGAGAAATGACCGCTTTATCCAACATTTCAGGTAAGTTGGTAAACAATCCAATAGAACTGTTGCCATAATTCACCGCATAAGCACCTTCCGTATATCTCAAGAACACTCCTATCACTTCCTTAACACCAGCCGAAACTCCTTGAGCAGTACGTTCCTGTAAGTTGTTTTCGGCATCATCAATTGGTGCAAAAATCAATTTTGAAGGATCTTGCAGTGGTTTCATCCACTCTACCATCTTTTCTGCGGAACCGCCTTGGAAAGTTGAAATCAATGTGTCTGGCATTGGATGAAACAGAAATGGAATATCCAAATGGTCGCAATGTTCTTTTAAGCGCGTGGCAATGGCAGCAATCAACATACTTTTTCCTGTACCAGGAATGCCATAGCCCATAAATACCGGCATAAATCCGCCTAATTCCTGAAACGGATTCTTTTTGGCTGTAAAATCGTAGCTCAGCATACGCTCGGTCAATCGTCGCGCAAAATGCTTGGCATCTCTATTACCCACGATTTGTTCAAATTGGATTTTATTAAACTCTACACTTTTGGCAGCACCTTGAAACACATTGTCCCATCCTGAAACTGCAAATTCGGAGTTTTCTAATTTGTAGGTTCTATCGGTAATACTTTCAGTATATTCCAAATTACTTTTACGCATTTGGATTTCAGCAATCAAGGCTTCAAAAAAGACGACCGTAAAATCGACAACATCCTTATCGGATTTAATCATTTCAGGATGATCGAGATACTTGTCGTAATAAAACAGCATACAGGAAATTCCTTTAAGAGGTGACATAAGAGATACTTCAGGAATGCCAGCAAATTTGTTTTTCATCACACTCAAATCATCGGAAGCCACAGTACGTAAATCATGAAGGATTTTATAAGCTGTAGAGAATAGCATAAAAGCCGTAGCCGTTTGCATCTTACTTTCATACTCACGTATTCCTGAACGGTCTAAAGCAGATTTGTTTTCAGATAAAGTAGATAATCCAGAGGCATCATAATAGCTATCCTTGATCCAAATCCCTAAGGTTAAGCCTTCCTGAACGGCATAAAGTGTTTGATTCAATAATACAGGAATCGCAATGGATTCAGGTAGTAATCGCTTTTTTAATTCCAAAATGGTTTTGGAGACTGAAGACGTTCCTGCGCCACCATTTCCTTTTGCACGAGATAAATACAATAAAATGGATTCATCCTTAGCGTCCTTATCTTTATTCTTTGCACGCTGACCTTGCTCCCATTGCACACTTTTAATGTATGATGTAGCTTCATCGCGTAGCATATCAAGTTCATTTTGATTTATAGGAAATGTTGAGTTGTGTTCCATATTGTGTTTTTATATTATTTTAACTTGTAGATTCTGCGTCGAAGCGCAGAATGACATTATAGTTTGATTCAGTAAATTTTAATTTTGTTATTATTATAGTATTACAATTTTTGTCATCCTGAACTTGATTCAGGATCTATTAATATTTCCATTTTGATGCTAAGTCGGTCCACGCAGGATTTGTATTTTCTATTAAATCAATTTTCCACTGTCGATTCCAGTTTTTCAATTGTTTTTCTCTTTTTATGGCATCATTTACTTGATGGAATAATTCATAATAGATTAATATGTTTAGTCTATATTTTTTCGAAAAACCATCAACCAATTTATTTTTATGTTCAAATATTCGTCTTTCTAAATTATTGGTCATTCCAATATATAAAGTTCCATTTTTCTTGTTTGAAAGTATATATACATAATATTGATGACCATTTTCTTTCATTATTAATGGATTCTGCGTCGAAGCGCAGAATGACAAGTCATTGATTTTTGAGTTACTACCAATTCTCTTTTTTATTTCAAAACAAGTTTTGGCATTTCAATTGGTGGTTTTGCCAAACGGTTCATGACTTCTGGGTTTTTGTTATACAACAATTGAATGATACGATGTGGCGCAAACACATACTGTTGCTTAATCACATCACTCCATTTTTGAAGGGTTTGTTTACTGAAGTAACCACCCTCGGTAAATTCACTACCTGAATAGACTTCATCTATTTTCATCGTCATTGCATAAGATTCCAAAGGAATGTCTTTACTGGCTATACTTTGTAAAATCGTATGTGTCACTTCATTTTCATCTTTTGCGAATACATTGTGTAAGGGTCCCAGATCAATACGTTTGATATGCTTTGGTCTTACATCCGTTAATTTTCTATCGATGCCATACGCCATAGTATCCAAATCCATTTTACGGTCTGCCGTGTTTTTAAGTACCTCGTAGATACTGTTTTTTGCACTCTCAACCGATTTTCCATCAAAATCAAAATACATGTAGCAAACAAACGGTCGGTTATGAGCGACATCAAAAAAACTCCAACTCGTCATGTATTGCGCTGAAGCGGTATCTGAAGCTTCAATGATTTTCCCTTGAACAAATCGGTTAAAAATATACTTCTGCTCTACTGAGGTATAATACACGATAGAAGCCGCCTGAAATAGTTTATGTCTGCTAATGGGTTCTTTACGTTTTAACAATTGGTCGAGAAACTCCTCTTGAAGTTCACTGACATCCTTTAGTTTATTGATGTAATTATTACGTAAGGACAAATCATTAAAGAGGTAACGGAATTCCAAATAATTTGGAAATCCAGATTCAGTAAGATCGACTTTCATGTTATCCTCTTCGTCATACATATACTTGATACGCATGGCTTCGATGGAATACAAGAGCAAATCACAATATTGCTTAAAGAACACCAATTCCTTTTCGGTACATAGCTTTTCCTTTTGAATGCTCACAATCAATCCCTTGAGCACAAAATCCACCATTTTATGGTAGAATATGTACTGTTCTTTAGAATCTAATATTGCGGAATCTAATGGAGTTACAATCATAATCTATAATGAAAGCAAATAATTTAAGGTTTGCGTTAAGGATTGAATGGGTTGTTTGAGCTCCTCGAAGAGAGCGAGCCAAGAAAGCCTGACCCTCTGTCGCAAAAGCGTCAGAGGGAAACGCCCTCAAAAGTTTAGCTCAATAAGTCATCATTATCACCTTCTGGCTTTGGTGCGTCGTTGGCATCACCATCGTCTCCAGAAGGTTGAGACGCTTCAGCTTTATAGTAATCTTCAAAAATCTCTTTCATATCGATGCCATAACGCTCAGCGAAATTCTTTTGGATATCAACATCCTTAGCACGAATTTCCTGTAAGGCTTCAGCATAACTACTGTATACACCTTGCATTACTTTTTCGTGAACCGGAATATTGTCCATCATTTCCTGACGAGCCTTGGCACTAGCCGTATGCATAGATGCTAAAGTTTCACCGATATGTTCATCGGTCTTCACACCTAAATGCTCTAGGATAGCAGCAAATTCCTGATCGGTTCTTGCTTTTAAAGCCACCACATAACCATCATAGTATTTGAGTCGCTCTTCAGTATCACTCTTCAATTTCGCACGATGCGTTTGCAGGTTACTTCGTAAAGAAGTCAATACCTTAATGGTCAAGTTATGCTTATGTACAAAACTATCTTTTGAAGCCGCTAGAGTTGTGTAAGCATTTTTAAGTCCTTCAAGTTCCTCAACTTCCTGTTCGAGAGTTGTGACATTACCAATGGCTTGTGCATACTCAGCCGATTGTTTATCGGCTATTTCTTCCAAAGCTTGTCTAGCCTGTTTTAAAGCCGCATACTTTTCCTCAAGCTTAGCCTCTACCTCTTTCTTTTTCTCAAGAGCCTTGGTGTGATTTTTAGTCGCTTCGACAATAGCCGTTTGCAATTTATCCTCAACTTCCTTGATTTCAACCTCACGATTCTTAAGACGTGTAACGGCAGCTTGTGATTTATAGCTTAACTCACTTAATAGGGTTTGAACATCTGCCGTTTCAATACGTTCCTGAAACATGGCTTTTGCCTTATTGTCGGCAGCATCACGTTCTTTTTGAGCTTGTGCGAGTTCATCTTGCGCCTTTTTGATTTTACTTTTTCGTCCCCATAGGTTATTCCACCAGGTATCTGGTTTTGCTTCGGCATCTTCAAGTTCGACTTTGGCACGCTCCAAACGCTTGATAGCATCATCAATGACTTTTTGCTCATCAGCATTAAGGGAAGAGAATTTTTCAAAAAGAATACCGACTTCATCTTGATAATCGGTTAGATCCTTAATGGCATCCAAAAGTGTGGAACGGTCTTGCTCTGCCATCTTAACAACATCATCAAGCGTGGCATTTAAGATTTTCTGACGACTTTCAGGATCATCCTCCTGTGCTAATTTAGATTTCATAGTGTCAATGGCTTTTCCCCAATTGACATCTACTTTTTCGCTTTTTTCGTTAGAATTGGTTTCCAATAAGTCAAAATCGTCAGACATAGTTGATAGTATTTAAATAATTGAACTGAATTTAGGGTAAGCAATTTCGTTAAAAATTATGATTTTAGAAACTTAAAGTGCTTAAAATATCAGTAGTGTGTTTTAAAAAAATGTTACAAACTTTATTCTTTCGTCTTTTGTGGTTATCTTTAGTAAAAACCAAAAAAATATGAAATTTTTAAAAACCTTATCTCTTGCCTTATGCTTACTAATAATGGCATGTAAGACTGACAAAAAATCTGAAACAGAATCAGAAAGCGATGTTGAAAAGGAAATCATGGAAGTAGAGATGGACTCAGAAGATGAAGCTAAAGAAGTGGAAAGCCAGGTTGCAATTCATCCAATTTCCCACGGAACTTTAGCCTTGGAATATAAAGACGTTGTTTTTTATGTGGATCCAGTTGGTGGTGCCGAAGCTTTTGAAGGTCAAAAACCACCAACACTTATTTTGGTTACCGATATTCATGGTGACCACCTAAATGTAGAAACTCTACAAGCGGTAAAGACTGCAAACTCGAAAATTATTGCACCACAAGCGGTTGTGGACCAATTACCTGATGATTTAAAAGCACAGGCTTCTATTTTAAGTAATTTTGAAAGCAAAAATTATACGATTGGTGATGCAAAATTAACTATTGAGGCGATTCCGATGTACAATCTTAGAGAGGAAGCCTTAAAATTCCATCCAAAAAACAGAGGCAATGGCTATGTACTGACCTTAGGTGAGGAACGTGTTTATATTTCCGGAGATACTGAAGATATTCCTGAAATGCGAAATCTTAAAGATATCGATATTGCTTTTGTCTGTATGAACCTTCCTTACACTATGACTGTTGAAAGTGCAGCAGATGCTGTATTGGATTTTAAACCTAAAAAGGTATATCCATATCATTATCGAGGTACAGAAGGATTAAGTGATGTAGATTCCTTTAAATCTATGGTTAATGAAGCTGACAATAGCATAGAAGTAGCACTAGTTGATTGGTATGATAATTCCGATGAACTGTAAATGTTAAAATGTAACTTTTTTATTATTAAATAGTTGGCATTTGGATTTAAATCGTATATTTGAGGACCAAATCTAACTAAACTCGTAACATTATGTTAGTTTCTATTCTAGCTTCAATCCCTCTCGTTAGTACAACGCAACTCACAATAGTACTTATTGTTACTGCTGTTATTTTTGCTTTTTTTATTGGCATTGCAGTTATTAAAATGTACAAATTAAAAGCCGAAAATAAACGCTTGATGGATCGAAGCAAATATAAGTCTGATGTTGATAAAGAATATAAGGACTTTACTGACGGACACCTTTACGATTCCAATAATTAAATTCAAATTATAACATAAATAAAAAAAGCCAGTTTCTAGAAACTGGCTTTTTTTGGTATATGCTTATTATTAGCGTACTAGCTTCTTATATTTGATTCGCTTAGGCATGATATCGGCACCTAAACGTTTCTTTCTATTCTCTTCATAATCGGAGAAGCTTCCTTCAAAGAAATACACTTGACTATTGCCTTCGAATGCTAAAATATGTGTACAGATACGATCTAAAAACCAACGATCGTGACTAATAACTACAGCACAGCCTGCAAAATTCTCAAGACCTTCTTCTAAAGCACGTAATGTATTGACATCAAGATCATTAGTTGGCTCATCTAAAAGTAATACATTACCTTCTTCTTTAAGTGTCATTGCTAAATGAAGTCGGTTTCGCTCACCTCCAGAAAGCAATTTTACAGCTTTATTCTGTTCACTTCCAGAAAAGTTAAAACGGCTTAAATAGGCTCTGGAATTTACTTGTCGTCCTCCCATCATAACTAATTCTTGTCCGTCGCTAAAATTCTGCCAAATGGTTTTTTCAGGATCGATATTGGAATGGGATTGGTCCACATAAGCAATTTTAGCGGTTTCACCAACCACAAATTCACCCTTATCAGGTGTTTCTTCACCCATAACCATTCTGAAAATTGTGGTCTTACCAGCACCATTAGGTCCGATTACACCAACAATACCAGCTTGAGGCAGATTGAAATTTAAGTCTTCGTATAGCAACTTATCACCATAGGCTTTACTTACACCTTTAGCTTCAATAACATTTGTACCAAGTCTCGGACCGTTAGGAATATAGATTTCAAGTTTTTCTTCCAATTGTTTTTGATCTTGGTTCATGAGTTTATCGTAGTTCTTCAAACGTGCTTTTTGTTTGGTCTGACGACCTTTAGCACCTTGACGCACCCATTCCAACTCACGCTCTAGAGTTTTTTGTCGTTTAGAAGCTGCCTTGTTTTCTTGCGCTAAACGCTTTGATTTCTGATCTAACCATGACGAATAATTTCCTTTCCAAGGAATACCTTCACCTCTATCGAGTTCAAGGATCCAACCAGCAACATTATCAAGGAAGTACCTATCGTGTGTTACTGCAATTACGGTTCCTTTATATTGAGCCAAATGATGCTCCAACCAATGCACAGATTCCGCATCCAAGTGGTTGGTAGGTTCATCCAACAGTAAGACATCTGGTTCCTGCAGTAACAATCGGCATAAGGCTACACGACGACGTTCACCGCCCGAAAGGACGCCAATTTTCTTATCACCTTCAGGAGTACGTAAAGCATCCATAGCAATTTCCAATTTGGTATCCAATTCCCAAGCATTGGAGGCATCGATTTGATCTTGAAGTTCGGCTTGTCTATTCATGAGCTTTTCCATTTTATCAGGATTGCTATAGACTTCTTCCAAACCGAACATGTCATTTATTTTATTGTACTCTTCAAGAATAGCAACCGTTTCTGCAGCGCCTTCACGAACGACTTCCATAACGGTTTTATCATCGTCCAATTGTGGCTCCTGTTCTAAATAACCTACTGTATATCCAGGAGAAAATACGACATCGCCTTGATAATTTTTATCAACACCTGCAATGATTTTCAATAAAGTTGATTTTCCCGAACCGTTCAGACCTAAGATGCCAATTTTAGCACCATAGAAGAAGCTTAAGTAGATATTTTTAAGTACTGGTGTATTAGCCGATTGAAATGTCTTAGTGACACCAGACATTGAAAAAATGACTTTTTTATCGTCGCTCATTATACTCTTCCTTTTAACGCATTAAACACCCAAGCAATAGCAAAGAATCCGATTCCTACCGACGCAAATCCCCAACCTGCAACTTCATCATATCGAAAGGCACCTAATGCTATTAATCCTAAACCTACAATTATCATTATAGTGGTAGCCCATGCCAACACTGTATTTTTATTCATTGCCATCTATCGAAATTTTATTTTAGTTAGTGAATGCAAATATCGTGTTTTTTAAATAAAAAAGCACCACAAAATGTGGTGTTGAATTCTCATCTATTCAAAATATCACTTAAAGTGATAGCATTGGTACTTCAATAAAAAGCAATTCAGTATTATCGCTAGCTTTAATTGAAATATCATTTGCTTCTGATACTCCAATAGCATCCCTTGATTCCAACTTATGTCCTTCAATATCAATAGTTCCAGAGATATTCATAATATAAACTCCATGCTGATCACTTTTCAAATTGTAAATAAAGGTATCACCTGAATTTAAATTAATACGGGATAATCTCGCATCTTGATGGATTTTTAAACTTTCGGAATGCGTATCACTAAACGAACTTACCAAAGTCTGCAATTTTCCTTGTCGATCCTCAGGATTAAAACGCTTTTGATCGTAACGAGGTTCAACGCCTTGTTTCTCTGGAATGATCCAAATTTGAAACAAACTTAGATATTCATCAACAGAACCGTTTATTTCAGAATGCTGAACACCAGTTCCTGCACTCATCACCTGAACTTCTCCTGGTAGTACTTCTTGCCATTCGGAATGCATGTTATCACGATGTTTTAGCACGCCTTTTAGCGGAATGGTAATGATTTCCATATTATCGTGAGGGTGCGTACCAAAGCCCATTTTTGGTGCTATGGTATCATCATTCAGGACACGAAGAGCGCCAAAATGAATTCTTTCAGGGTTAAACCAACCTGCAAAACTAAATGAATGATTCGCTTGAAGCCAACCATGATTTGCAAATCCTCTACTCTCAGCTTTATGTATTATAGTTTTCATATTATTAAGATATTCAAATATTTTCCATGGAAAATATATAATAAAAAAAGGTTAACGCATTTTATCTAGCAGATTGCTTAACTGCTTTGCTTCTTCTTCATTTAGATTTTTTATCAAATCTTTATTGAAATCAATTGGAATAGACTCTAGTAATTCCAAGCCTTGTTTTGTAATGGCTATTTTCACGACTCGTCTATCGTTTTCAGATGGAAATCTTTCAATTAATTTTTTGGCACAAAGCTTATCCATCAATCGCGTAGCATTTGGTGAGCGTTCCAACATTCTATCTTTAATCGTTTGAACCTTCAAGGCCTCTCCTGCTCCTCTGAGAATTCGAAGGATGTTATATTGTTGAGGTGATATGCCATAGGACTTAAAAAATTCATTCTGACAGCTATTCACCCAATTTGCAGTATATATTATATTGAGCAATGCTTTGGTTCGATAATTTTCGAAAGTTGAATTGATGTCTTTTGATAAATCTCCCATGCTCTAAAATAAAACGTCTTTATACTCCGTTTTTTTCTTGAATGCTGAAGCCGTAAACGGACATAATGGCAAAATTTTTAAATTTTGAGTCCTAGCAAATTCAACTACAGATTCCAATAGTTTATAACCAACACCTTGACCTTTCAAAGACTCATCGACTTCCGTATGATCGATAATGATTTTATCATTTCCAGCATAACTGTAAGTCATTTCAGCTTTTGTCACTCCTTCTGCTTGAATGTAAAACCTTCCTTTATTGTTGTTATCGTATTGACGGATTTTCATTTTATAATGCTTCTTGAAAAGTTTTGATATGTGTCAAAAGCTGTTGGTTCAGCTCTTCATTTGTTATTTTACCATTGTCAAAATTATTACTAAATGAAGGTAATGAATATGTACCAATTATATTGGCATCGTGAAATGGAAATCGTTCAGCAGCAACTCCCAATACAGATTGTCCGCCTCTAGCTCCTGGTGAAGTAGCCATTAACAACATAGGTTTTCCAAAAAAAGTTTTTGATTCCAATCTTGACATCCAATCGAATACATTTTTAAATGCTACAGTATACGCACCATTATGTTCTGCCAAGGACAAAATGATACCATCAGTCGTTTCAATATGTTTCAAAAACGTTTTTGCTTTTTCTGGAATACCTTGCTCCTTTTCCAAATCGATACCATAAAGTGGCATCTCAAAATCATTCAAGTCTAAGATAGTCACATTAACATCTTCTACCAAAGAGCTGGCATAAGATACCAGTTGTTGGTTGATGGAAGTTTTACTGTTACTACCTGCAAATGCTATTATATGTTTCATTGTCATTAATTATTTGATACAAATGTACATCAAAATAATTTATTTTCCAAGGAATATATTTCCATGTAACTATTTTAACAAAACATTCACTTTTTAATCCGTTTTGGGTTTCGTAAATTCGTGGAAATATTTTTTCTATGGATTTAAACTTCAATAAAAACGAAGATCATAATAAATTACAGTTATCCGATTTAAGAAAACGCTTAGCAAAAGTCAAATTGGGTGGTGGTGAAAAACGCATTGAAAAGCACCATGCAAAAGGAAAGATGACAGCAAGGGAACGCATTGATTATTTGTTGGACAACAAAATGCCTTCCATTGAGATTGGTGCTTTTGCCGGAAATGACATGTATCAAGAGCATGGTGGTTGTCCGTCTGGTGGTGTCGTGGTAAAGATTGGATATGTAAAAGGGAAACAATGTATTGTTGTTGCCAATGACGCTACAGTAAAAGCTGGTGCATGGTTCCCTATTACTGGAAAGAAGAATTTACGTGCCCAAGAAATCGCCATTGAAAATCGATTGCCAATCATATATTTAGTTGATTCCGCTGGAGTATATCTTCCTATGCAAGATGAAATTTTTCCTGATAAGGAGCATTTCGGACGTATATTTAGAAATAATGCGGTTATGAGCAGTATGGGAATCACACAAATTGCTGCTGTTATGGGAAGTTGTGTAGCTGGAGGCGCCTATTTACCAATCATGAGTGATGAAGCTTTAATTGTTGAAAAAACAGGTAGCATATTCTTGGCTGGTAGTTATTTAGTGAAAGCTGCTATAGGAGAAAGTATAGATAATGAAACTCTTGGAGGTGCATCCACGCATTGTGAAATTTCTGGTGTAACTGATTATAAGGCTAAAGACGATAAAGATGCTTTGGAAACAATTCAGCGTATCATGGATAAGATCGGTGATTATGACAAAGCTGGTTTTAATAGAATTCAATCTAAAAAGCCTTCTGAAAATCCGGAGGATATTTTTGGCATCTTACCGCGCTCTCGTGCTGATCAATACGATATGAAGGAAATCATTAAGCGATTGGTTGACAATAGTGAGTTTGATGAATACAAAGAAGGTTATGGGAAAACCATTATCACAGCTTACGCTCGTATTGATGGTTGGGCTGTTGGTATTATAGCCAATCAACGACATATCGTAAAAACCAAAGGTGCTAAAACCAAGCCTAGCGAAATGCAATTTGGTGGTGTCATTTACAATGATAGTGCAGATAAAGCCACTCGATTTATTGCAAATTGTAACCAAAAGAAAATCCCATTGGTATTTTTACAGGATGTTACGGGGTTTATGGTTGGTAGCAAATCGGAACATGGTGGCATCATCAAGGATGGTGCAAAAATGGTCAATGCTGTCAGTAATTCGGTAGTACCAAAGTTTACCATTGTTATAGGTAATAGTTATGGCGCTGGAAATTACGCCATGTGCGGAAAAGCCTATGACCCAAGGTTAATTGTTGCTTGGCCTAGTGCTGAACTTGCTGTGATGAGTGGCAACTCTGCTGCTAAAGTTTTGTTGCAGATTGAAAAGGCCTCACTTGAAAAACAAGGTGAAAAAATCACAGAGGCTAAAGAAAAGGAGCTGTTTGATAAAATCAAAAGTCGCTACGACAATCAGGTGTCACCTTACTATGCTGCAGCACGATTATGGACCGATGCTGTGATCGATCCTTTAGATACTAGAAAATGGATCAGTATGGGAATTGAAGCAGCTAACCACGCTCCTATTGAAAAACCATTCAATATGGGTGTTTTGCAAGTCTAAGATCAATCCTTAATTACTGATATCAATTCTGGCAACAGAGCCATAGCTGTTATCAGCACAGCATTATTTTTCTTTTTTGAGGTTGTATTTTGGGAAACTTCACTGTCTTGACTAGATGCATAAGGATTTCTAATCATTACGATGGTGTTTATAGCATCTTCCAAAAAATGCTCAGTAGTATATTGATAAGCCAGTTCTATTCCATCTTCATGAAACTCTTTTACGCTAGGTTTTAAGTGCTCTAAGGTATAAGCTATAGTGGTCATTTCTTTAGGTGACGACTGTTGAAGTGCAACACCATTAAATCCTGAATAGGTCAAGATAGATATAAAATCATCCTCAGTCAAACGTTCAGAAATCAATTTAAATCCTTGCCTCAAAATGACTTTTTCCTCAGTTCCAATGCCTTGCTCAGAAGTTTGAAGTAAGAAGACCATGTTTGAAATGTCTTGAGGAGAATCTAAAGATTTTCTTTCTATGTTATTTACTATAAAAGAAATGAATTGATCTATGGAAACAGATTTCGTTTCTATGTTAAGTTCCTGTGTATTGGAACCAAATGCACAAAGCATTGTTGCGACAGTTAATACAATTGTTTTCATAAGATTGGTTTTAATGGTTTACTTAAAACTAAAACCAAATATTATAATATAACAATGCTAGTTAGCGAACTGCATATATGACTTAGCGAACTAGCTCAAAACCACATCCAGAATTTTTTGGCGTTGCAACTTTCCAGTTTCGGTTTCCATAAATTTTTGAATATTATAAACTGCTTTCGGAACTTCATACTTTTCCAATTGGGAAAAAATATCACGATCAAAATCTGTAGAGTCTCCTTCAACAACCATAATTACTTTTTGCCCGAAATCCTTATCAGATTCTGAAGCGATAAAAAACCGTTGCTCTATCAAATCTTGAAGCTTATACTCAATGAGCTCAGGATACACTTTTACACCACCAGAATTGATCATGTTATCACGTCGGCCCATATGGCGAAACTCATTCTCAGAAACAAGCTCAATCAAATCATTGGTCACAATCGTATCAGAATTAAGTTTAGGAGCTTTAATCACCAAACAATCACTATCGTCCTTACTTATGGAAATATGAGGCAAGGTTTTGAAAACATCATTATTAACATCTGTGTGATTTAATGGCTTAACCGCAACATGACTGATTGTTTCTGTCATACCAAAGGTTTCATAGATATGAGTTGGTAATTCTTGTAGTTTTTCAACTAAGGATTTTGAAACATGAGCTCCTCCTACTATAAGTGTTTTAATATTGTCGATTCTGGATATCGAATTTTTGAGTTGTAAAGGAATCATCGCTGCAAAATCATACGGTTTCTGGTGATCATAAGGTGGATGTAATGTTGGTACTACCATCTCTAATTCCAATCCGAGAATCATAGCACGAACCAGCATCATTTTTCCTGATATATACCGACTTGGCAAGCAGTGAAGTGCTGAATCACCAGGCTTTAATCCAAAATAGTCACCAGTCATTATAGCCGAATTCACCATGGCACTTTTTTCTAGTTTTATAGATTTTGGCAATCCGGTTGTACCAGAGGTTCTCACCAAAACATAATCCTTTTCATCTAACCAATCCAGTAAAAAATTGCCAACAACCTGCTCATAAGGCTCTCCTTCCTTAACAAGACTATAAGCAACTTCTTTTAGGTCATCATGGTCATAAGAAATACCATTTAGCTTAAATTTTAAGTGAATTTTATCAAAGGTAGGAGTCATTTTGGTATAGTATTAGATATACAGGTTTTATACTATTTTTAACGTAACAAAGTTAAATATTAATATTAAAAATAGCCTATATTTGAATCTAAATGCATACAGTATGAGTAAATATTTTTTGTTATTCTTCTTATGGCCCTTAATAGGGTTTTCACAAGACTTTTCTGAAGAAGATTTCATTTACTTGAAGCGACATGAACACATCAAAATCAATCTCAACGATAGAAAATTCAACATTGTACAGAATACAGTTGAACAAGGTAAATTCTTGACTTCCAAAAAATTATTCTATGCAAATGAAACTATTGGTTACAGTGGTTTTTCAAAAATAGAAGATATTGAAGCCTTTACTTACTTTCCTGAGACTGATAAAAAAATAGATGTTGATTATATCGAAACACAACAGGAGTTTGATGTTATGGTGTTCTACAGTGATGATGAGTACAAAAAGTTTACGTTTCCAGCAGTTACTAAAGGAGCCGAAACCCATTTGAGCTATAAACGTATTATTTCGGAGCCACACTTTCTTGGCGGTTATAATTTTGCAACTTACGTGCCTACGAAAAGTGCCCAACTTTCAGTTGAGTTCCCAAAAAATGTTGAATTAGGTTTTACACAATTCAATACTGACAATATTGATATTAAATTCAGTAAAGAAGAAACCAAAGACAGTTTTATTTATACTTGGAATACCATCAATACTGAAGGCTATCAAAATCAAGAGGATAGTGAAGCTGTAATGTATTACCTTCCACATATCATCCTTTACATTAAAAATTACACTTACAAAAATGAAAAAATTGGAGTGTCTGGTAGCTTGGATGATCTTTACAGATGGTATGTAAGCCTTGTACAACAAACTGATAAAAATGATCTCAAAAAGGTTTACAAAATCGCAGATGATATTACTAATAATAAATCTACTAAAAAGGCTAAAGCCAAGGCTATTTTTGAATGGGTCCAAAATAACATCAATTACATTGCGTTTGGCGATGGATATGGTGGCTTTATTCCGGCTGGAGCAGCTGCTACCTGCGATTCTCGATATGGCGACTGTAAAGCAATGTCTAATTTATTATATGAAATGCTCAACCATGTTGGAATTGAAGCCTATAGAACGTGGATTGGTTCCAGAAACAAACCTTACTCCTATTTTGAATTGCCAACCACCTCAGTTGATGATCATATGATTACCACTGCGATTATCGAAAATGACACTATTTTTCTGGATGCTACAGATAGTTATGTGCCTTTCGGTATGCCAAGTGCCTTCATTCAAACCAAGGAAGCTTTAATGGGAATTGATGATACAACTTATAAAGTTCTTAAAGTACCTGCCCAATCTGCTGAATTAAGCAACACAGAAACCGTTACTAGCATGTCTTTGGAAGATGGGATTGTAAAAGTTCAGGAAAAGCGTTTATTGACGGGTTATGATAAAGTTGAATTTATTTCAGACTACACATATAAAAAAGATAGTAAAACCGAAGAAGAATACTTAAATACAACCTTGGCCTTAGGCAATAACAAAACAAAATACAACAACATCACCAAAGCTAACTTCGATAATACATCTACACCTTTAGAGCTTAGTTATGATCTCGAGATAGATAGTTATACAAGAAACATTGGCAATAAAATATACCTGAACCTCAATATAGACCGAACGCTTTCCAAAAGCAGTATTGATATCAAAGAACGTAAGTTCAGTAAGAAAATTGATTATCATTTTAAAAAATCTTTTTCAACAACTTTTGAAATTCCTGAAGGCTATAAAGTTTCTTATATTCCAGAAGAAATGGCTTATGCTGATCCTAATTACGGATTTCAAATTGATTACATTGATGATGGCAAGACCATTACCCAAACCAAAACTATTTATGTAAAAACATTAAGCATAAAAAAAGATGGGTTTGAGAAGTGGAATGACTTCATTAAAAACCTTAGAAAAGCCTACAAAAAAAGTATAATTTTAGAACAACAATAATGATTAAAAACCTCATAACATTATCGCTATTTTTAGTAATTACAGCGAGCTATGCGCAACATTATAAAACGTATGATTGGAATAAAAAACCAAAGCTTCATAAGTTATCTGATGAAGATGAAAAAGCCTCCTCTGTAGCGATATTAAAGAAACATATCGTAGAATACTATTCTGATCCATTGGCTTCAGAGCCGAAACGTTTTGAAACTGAACATAAGATCATTAGAGTTAATGACGATCAAGGCATTGCGCGTCACAACACTGTCTATATTCCAATGTATGAAGTCAAAAG
Source organism: Psychroserpens sp. XS_ASV72 (assembly GCF_041224425.1). NCBI lineage: Bacteria > Pseudomonadati > Bacteroidota > Flavobacteriia > Flavobacteriales > Flavobacteriaceae > Psychroserpens > Psychroserpens sp. XS_ASV72. The sequence goes on from NZ_JBGFGL010000077.1 coordinate 259,483, forward strand.
AGTGGTCGACATTAAAGCACGCACGATTAGTCCGAAAGGAAAAGTCGTGTTGTTAAACGAAGATAACATCAAGGAAGTCAGTAATGTTGAAGAATATGGTGATTTCAAGATTTTTGCCATTGAAGGTGCCGAAGAGCATTCAGAAATTGAAATTCTGTATACAGTTGAAAAAGCTTATGACATGTATGGTTCTGAAACCATTCAAGCAGATTACAAAATCAACGAAGCACAATTTTTATTTATTACTGGTGATTTGCAATCCAATGTAAAAGCCTACAGAACAATTGAGAAGTTTGAAAACATCAAGATTGATAACAAACGTGCACAATTACTAACCATTAAGGATATTCCTGCTATGGTTGAAGAAGAATATGCTACTCCTAAGGCCAATAATATCGCTGTAGTATATCAGTGTTTTCCAAAAGGTCAAAACATCACTCAAAATATGTTTTGGACCAATGTATCTAACAATATTGGAAACCAGTTTTTTCCTTACAATATTGCCCAAAAAGCTAAAGAAGATAGTGAGGCCATCGTAGAAAACAAAACTGATTTAACACTTTTTGAAAAAGCTGCAATGGTAGATAATTTTATCAAGTCAAATTATACCATTGTCAAAAATAACAACCCTGAACTTTCAGATTTAAATTACATCTTGGCGAACCGTTCAGCCAGCGACTATGGTATTATGAAGGTCTACACACAATACCTTACAGCCTTGGAAGTTCCTTTTGAAATTGTCATCACAGCGAACCGTTTTTTAACCAAGTTTGACCCTGAGTTTTTTGTACCTGGCATGTTGAGGGATTTTTTAATCTATTTACCAACAGAAAAGAAATACATTGCACCAGATCGTTTTGAGTCTAGAATTGGTGAAGCACCTTTTAATATTCTCGGTAACTACGGCTTGTTTATCGATTCAAATAACGACCATTATTTTTCTAAAATCGTTCAGGAAGATCCTGAATATAGTCGTATAAGAAGAGACATGAATATTAGTTTTGAAGATGATTTTGAACGTGTTATCATAGAGCAAGATCAAGACTATTTTGGGCATTGGGCTGAAACCAGCAAGTTTGTTGTGAATTTTTCTACAGAACAAGGTATTGCCGATTATAAAGATTATTTAACTGGTTCTGGAATTGAAGACAAAGAGATTCTTGATTACGAAGAATCTAATACTGAAATCAATACTACTAAATACAATGTACCTTTTAAGGTAAAAACCAAAATTGCTTCTGAAACCTTATTGGAAGATGCTGGCGACAGTTATATTTTTCAAATCGGATTGGTGATTGGTACCCAAAGTGAATTGTATCAGGAGACAGAACGTATCAATCCTATTGAAATGATATATCCGAATAGATACAACTATGAAATCATTGTTAATATTCCTGAAGGCTATACTGTTGAAGGTTTACAGTCCTTGGTTATTGATAAGAATTATATCGCAAGAAATGGTGAGAAGACTGCCAAATTTGAATCCAATTATAAATTGGAAGGTGATAAAATCATCATTACCATTGAAGAATTTTACAAAACTCATGAGTTCGACCTCAATCGTTATGAAGAATTTCGTCAAGTGATCAATGCGGCTTCAGATTTTAACAAAGCAGCCATATTATTTAAAGCGAGTGAATAAACTAAAAAGCGACTCTTTTGAAGTCGCTTTTTTTTATTCTATAATCTTGTAGTCTTCTTTAGGAGGCTCTTCTATGCGTCCGAAAAGTTTCTCTTTCCAATTGGTCCATTTGTACTTTTTGGAGAAGATAAACAGAATAATTGGGAACATTACGAATACAGGTACAACCATATCCATAAGCTCTAATGTTGGTTCTGAAACATCCTTCAACACAGAATGTGTTTGAAAGGCTGTCCAATCTGCTGTTACCAACAATGCCGTAAACAAATTATTAGCAGCGTGAAAGCCTAAAGCTAATTCGGTTCCTTCATCCATAAGTGTCATGATACCCAAAAACAAACCTGTTCCTATGTAATATATCATGATTGAATAGCCAAGTTTACCAACTTCAGGATTCGCAATATGCAAACCTCCAAAAATCAAGGACGTCATCAATAAAGGAAACCATCTGTTTTTTGCTAGCATTCCAAATCCTTGCATCAAATAGCCTCTAAATAAGTATTCTTCCAAACTGGTTTGGAACGGTATTAAAGCAACAGCAATGACTAATAATATAGCGAAACGCTTCCATTCAAAATTCCATAAATAATCATCTGGTGATAAGTACAGATAGTCCAAAACAATCATTCCTGAAGAAATAACTCCCCAAAAAATAAAGGCAAACCAAATACGTTTCCAATCAAGTTTAGGTCGCGATGTGGCAATAGAAGTCATAGTCTGACCATGCAAATACTTTACAGCAAGGTATAGACCACCAAATGCTGCTAAAAAAGAAATGAGCATTAAAAACAAAAAGAGATTAGACTCCAACATAGAATATATAGCGCTCTCATCTAACGATGCAAAGGCATCACCACCATCTTGCACTCCTTTCCAAATAATGGCTCCCAAAAGTGGGAATTGCCCAACAATCGATGCTGCAATAACAATGAGTGATCCAACGATGTATCGCCAGAATTCATGTTTTACATTAAATGCTTGTTTTATAAACATAGTTCTAATTTTAAATTTTTAGGTTGAGATTAGATAAATTCCAATCTTCATTTATTTCATAACGCAATGTACCATTTTTTACTTTTAATGGACTTACAATATTGTTTGTAAATAATTGACCCGTTCCTAAACCTTGTGGTAATGGGCTATCCAATGTGTAAGTCCATTGTGAAATAGCATTCAAACCAACATTACTTTCCAAAGCACTGGTAATCCACCATCCTATTTGATTTGCATTTGCTAAATCAATCCATTCCTGACTACCAAACCATCCACCAACCAAACTTGGTTTCAAAATGATATACTGTGGTTGTATCATTTGTAGTAAGGCTTTCTTTTTTGTTACAGAAAACACGCCTATTAATTCCTCGTCTAAGGCGATTGGTAAAGGTGTTTGTTCACAAAGCTTTGCCATTGCTTCAAACTGACCTTGTTTAATGGGTTGTTCTATAGAATGAAGTTCAAACTCCGATAAACGATTTAACTTCTCTAAAGCGTCATTAATTCCAAAAGCACCATTGGCATCAACTCTTAGTTCAATATCCTTTGCTGAAAACTCTCTTCGTATGGATCTCAAAAGATTCAATTCGGTATCAAAATCGATGGCTCCAATTTTCATTTTAATGCAACTAAAACCTGCCTCAAGTTTTTCCTTAATCTGTTTTTTCATAAAAGCTTCACTTCCCATCCAAATCAATCCGTTGATGGGAATTGGCTGATGTCCTTCAGTAAAATCGGATGGAAATAGTTCAAAAGGTGTTTTACTACCTAACGATTGAAATGCTTGTTCCAATCCGAATTGAATGCTAGGAAACTCAACAAGTTCTTTTCTCAAAACATCAAGTCCGAGTGCTATATTATTGCAAGCCCACTTTAGCTTGTCTTCATAGTCAGGTCGATCATCACAACTCAAACCTCTAAAGAGACCACACTCACCAATTCCAAAATTTTGAGTGTCACGAATAATGATAAACCAAGTTTCCTTAGTTTTCAAAACACCTCTTGATGTGCCACTAGCCTGTTTAAATTTCAGAATGTATTGCTGATACTGTGCTGTCATAATAGCAAATATAATATCTAACTAAAATTTATGATGGAAACTAAGTTGTAATTGGGCTTTTCCTAGAGCGTCACTTTTTTGGTTCATCCAACCCAACTGAATGCGCTGTCCTGCTTTTAAAGTATAACCCAACCCAAGATATGTCCTGTTTCTATCAAAAAACGCAACCGTTCTTCCTTTTCCGATATCCTTTTGACCGTTGACAAATAATTCATTATACAAGGCTAGATATATTGCGCCTTCATCCATGTTTTGTTTATTGAAAGGCAAATTAAAGAATAGGTTATAACGATAGCGTGTTCTAAAATCTTGATCTTCAACAAAGCGTTGCTCATAACGAAAGCGATGTGTCAAATAAATTCTATTTCCTACTTTTTGCGGTATCAATGCTTCTTGATAGATACGGCTTTCAGTCGTTGTGTCATTTCCATCACCAAATTCTCCAGTAGTGATATTGGCATAGCCTAAAGTCAAGATCAGATTAGCTGATTTAGGTGAGTAAGTCGCTCCAGCTCTCAACAACAATTGTTCAAGATCTCCTCCAAGATTCCAATTGCGGTATTGTATATCACCCTGAATACCAAATTGACTCTCTTTAAATTGATGACTAAAGAAGTACATATACCAAGCGCCTGTTTGTCCTGATTCTACTTGAGAAAAAACAGAAGACATTAAAAGACATAAGATACATGAGAGGTTATATTTTAATTTCATAGTAAAGTTTTGGTTCTGCAAAAATATAGAGATTTTTAGCAATTTTGTACTTTAGCATAAATAGATTGACAAATGCAAGACCCTAACTTTCCCAATATCATTTTATATGCCATTCCATTTTTCATTCTAGCAATGCTTGTGGAATTAGTTGTAACGGTTAGGCATGGCATTAAAACCTACGAGCCCAAGGATGCTTTTTCATCAATTGCTATGGGATTAGGCAATGTATTTCTTGGTTTTTTTAGTAAAGCTTTAGTGTTATTTTCCTTTTTTCTTATCTATGACAATTTTAGGTTATTCACCATTCCTGTTGCTTGGTGGAGTTTTGTGCTGTTATTTTTTGCAGATGATTTAGCCTATTATTGGTTTCATCGTATTTCACATCAATGTCGTTTGTTTTGGGCATCGCATGTGGTACACCACTCCTCACAACATTATAACTTAAGTACTGCTTTACGCCAAACTTGGTCTGGTGGCTTTTATACCTTTATTTTTTGGCTATGGTTGCCTATTTTAGGATTTCATCCAGCGATGATCATGTTACAAATGTCCATTAGTTTGCTCTATCAATTCTGGATTCATACTGAAGCTATTGATAAAATGCCTCGTTGGTTTGAAGCTGTTTTTAACACACCTTCGCATCATCGCGTCCATCATGGTAGTAATCCCTTGTACTTAGATCGTAATCATGCTGGAATCTTAATTATTTGGGATAAATTTTTTGGAACATTTCAACCCGAATTAAAGGAAGAAAAAGTAGTCTACGGATTAGTGAAAAACATTCACACCTATAATCCAGTTAAAATTGCATTTGTGGAATGGTACTACATGTTTAAAGATATGCTTTCTGGAGAGAAATCTATAAAAGACCGTGTCTTATATCTATTCAAACCACCTGGTTGGAAGCACGATGGTAGCGGACAAATTTCTGATGATTTAAGAAAAGAATGGCTTGATAAAAATACCTTGAATGACATTTGACAATAAAATCATTTGGATAACTGGAGCCTCAAGTGGTATAGGTGAAAGTCTAGCGATGGCACTTTCAAAGTACAATTGCAAATTAATTCTTTCTGCTCGAAGAGAAGCAGCGTTATTGAATGTAAAGAATAACTGTCAAAACCCTGAAAACGTAAAGATACTTCCTTTAGATTTATCGAAGATTGATGAAGCAGGAATGGTTTCTGAAAAAGCAATTATGTGTTTTGGAAGAATTGATATGCTTATCAACAATGCAGGCATTAGTCAACGATCACCAATAATTGAAACCACTATTGAAGTTGATCGCAAATTAATGGAAGTCGATTATCTGGGAACAGTTGCTTTGTCTAAAGCCATTTTGCCACATTTTGTCGAACAACAATCTGGACATTATGTCGTAGTATCAAGCCTTATGGGAAAATTCAGTTCTCCATATCGCTCAGCATACTGTGGTGCAAAACATGCGCTACATGGTTTTTTTGATGCTTTACGATTAGAACATGACAAAGACAATATTAAGGTCACCTTGATTTGTCCAGGATTTGTAAACACAAATGTAGCTCGTAATGCATTAACTGGTGATGGATCAAAACAAGGGTATCAAGATGACATGACTGAAAATGGACTGAATGTAGATGTCTTTACAAAAAAGATGATTAAGGCGATTCAAAAAGAGAAATTCGAAGCCTACATAGGAAAATTTGAAAGGTTCGGAGTGTATGTAAAGCGTCTTTCACCAAAGCTTATTCACAAGCTTGTATTAAGAAGCAAAGTACGATAAGCCTTTATAGTTCAATACTTTCACCAATATCCAAAAGCATCAAATCCTTGTTTTTATCGAAAAACTTACGTTTTGCCTCTTCATGGTCAATTTCAATGTAACCAAAGGTATCAAAATGATATCCCAATACTTTGTCGCATCCAACAAAATCGCTAGCTAAAATGGCATCATCAACACCCATGGTGAAATTATCTCCAATAGGAAGGATCGCTAAATCTAATTTGGTTTGCATAGGAATCAATTTCATATCCATAGTCAAAGCCGTGTCACCAGCTATATAAATATTCTTGTGCTCGCCTTCAATAACAAATCCACCAGGTTGTCCACCATAGCTTCCATCAGGAAAAGAAGACGTATGAATGGCATTGACATATTTTACTACACCAAATTCAAAATCCCATTGACCACCATGATTCATTGGGTGATTTTCAATTCCTAGTTTATCGTAATGGGTAGCAATCTCAAAATTGGAAACCACAACTGCTCCTGTACGCTTTGCAATGGCTTCGACATCTAAAATATGATCTTGATGCGCATGTGTTACTAAAATATAATCCGCTTTGAGCGTATTGATATCAATATGTGACGCTTTCGGATTAGCAGTAATGAAAGGATCTACAAGAATATGGATATCACTAATTTTGATTCCTAAACAGGCATGGCCATAAAATGAAATTTGCATAAATACAATTTTTGAAACATAAGACAGATTCCAAAATACGAAAAAACTCAGACAGATTAAAGCTAATTTGTCTGAGTTTTAAAGCCCCAAATTTTATTGTCAACATAATAGCAAACAATGCCGACCTACAAAATTTCATTTAAATATAATGATTAATTATTTGAAAAACAAGTGTTTATGTTAATATTTTCATAAAATATATCCTATCCCTAAAAGTACAGAAAACAAAAATGTTGAAAGAGCCAACACTTTTAACTGAGAATCAAAATCATGAGGTTGCACGGCTTTCTTGATTTTAAAGAGATGTAGTATCAATGGAATATAAGCTATACAAAACAACAGATTAGTGAAAGAAGAAAAATAGAGAATTCCAAAAAGAGCAGACACAACTATAGCTGATCCTATTAGAAAATAGTGGTAATATTTTGCCCTTTGCTTTCCAAGTTTAACTGCTAAAGTAATCTTTCCTGATACTTTATCGGTATCAATATCTCTCATATTGTTTAAGTTTAGTACTCCAACACTTAAGAGACCCAAAGATATTGAAGGCAAAAATACATGATGATCAATTTGCTTTGCGAATAAAATATAGCTACCACAAACGCTTACAAAACCAAAGAAAATTAGTACAAACAAATCACCTAAAGCTCTATAACCATAAGCCGATTCTCCAACAGTATAGGATATCGCTGCATAAATAGATAAACCAGCTAACACAAAAAATAGAAGGGACAGCAATAAATGGCTTACACCAAAAGACATATAAATAAGCGCTACTGAAAGTCCGACAACAATCAGAATGTTGTTTTTTATTCCCAGTAGCATTTCTTTTTCTGAAATCGCACCACTTTGAATAGCACGTTCAGGTCCAACCCTAGTCTCATTATCAGTACCCTTTACACCATCACCATAATCATTTGCTAGATTTGAAAGTATTTGCAGACTTATAGTCAATAGAATTGCAAAAGTGAAGATATAGCCATTAAAGGCACCGTTGTGATGTGCCAAACAAGCACCTATGATGATTCCTGAAACAGAAAGTGGTAAGGTTCTCAAGCGAAAAGCTGAAATCCAAGGTTTGATTTTCTTAAACATGAAAGAAGCAATTATTTTATGGGATCCACTTTTTATCAAAGTTTGGCTTACGCTTTTCTAAAAAGGCATCACGACCTTCTTTGGCTTCGTCTGTCATGTATGCTAATCTGGTTGCCTCACCAGCAAATACTTGTTGTCCGACCATACCATCATCGGTTAGGTTCATGGCAAATTTCAGCATCTTTATAGACGTTGGTGATTTCGCTAAAATCTCTTGGGCCCATTCATAAGCTGTAGTTTCTAAATCATCATGAGTAATCACCGCATTGACCATGCCCATTTCGAAAGCTTCTTGAGCCGAATAATTTCTTCCGAGGAAAAAGATTTCACGCGCCTTTTTTTGTCCGACCATTTTAGCCAAATACGCTGAGCCATAACCTCCATCAAAACTAGTGACATCAGCATCGGTTTGTTTAAAAATTGCATGTTCCTTACTAGCAAGTGTTAAATCACAAACAACGTGAAGACTATGACCTCCACCAACAGCCCAACCAGGAACCACAGCAATAACTGCTTTTGGCATGAAACGGATCAAACGTTGTACTTCCAATATATTCAAACGATGATAGCCATCCTCACCAACATACCCTTGATGACCTCTAGCCTTTTGATCTCCTCCAGAACAAAAACTCCAAATACCATCTTTGGTTGATGGTCCTTCAGCAGATAATAAAACAACTCCAATATTCACATCTTCATTGGCATCATAAAAAGCATCATAAAGCTCACTAGTGGTTTTTGGTCTAAAGGCATTTCTAACATTTGGTCTGTTGAATGCAATTCTTGCTACACCATTACATTTTTTGTATGTAATGTCTTCATAAGATTTGGCATCTTTCCAATCTATATGGCTCATATTTTACAAAATTTTGATAACAAAAATAAGGAAATAATAATAGAAATATCGATGGTATTCTATTTGGAAATTATCAAATGTGAGCTATATTTACAACACCCTAATTACTATACCCTAGCTAAAATGACTAACATCCCCAACCTTGAAGGTCTACAAAAAAAAGAGTTTAACATAGGAAGTATTTTTTTTAACGACACCTATGTTATCACTAATTTTTCTGAAGGAATCGATATAAACCACAATAATTTTGAAAGTGTGGGCAACTACATTAAGTCACACTTTAATGGCAGAGATTTTGGCTACATAGCAAATAGGGAAAATTCATATTCTATAAACATAACTCAAGCCAATATTTTCAATGAAGCTTTTCCTAACTTAAAAGCCTATGCCGTTGTAGCTTACAACCTAATAACTGAAAGAGTATTTGAAATAGAAGACCGCTTTTTTGAATTCAACAGAAAATCTTTTAGAAGTCTTGATTCTGCTGTAGAGTGGGTTGAAAAAACGCTTTCTAACATCGAATAAATAACGTTCAAAAACATCCAAAACTCTTAAACCAACGTATCACTTTTTGTTTTTCGTTTATATAATTATTTAATCGGAAAACTTAAATATGATATAGTCTTTTGGTCATAGTAACTAAAGGTCTAGCTGTTATTAAGTTATAAGATTATTGGAATTGAACACACAGAATTTGCGACAAAAATCCTAGAAAAAACCTCATCAGAGTTTGGTGTTACCCACTTTTTTAAAGACATCGCTGTAATTGAGTTTAACGAAGGTACTCATATAGATTTAAAGGCTGTAACACCAACATTAAAGTCTATAAAAAAACATTATGGCACTTCTAAACCCTTCGGAATAATTGCCAACAGAATTAATTCATATTCTATTTCGTTATTGGATTTAAAAAAGGCCAGACAAAAACTGCCTAACCTAGCTGCTTATGGCATTGTTAGTTATACTGAAGCCACACTTATGAATGCCAAAATTGAAAGCAGTTTTTGTGAATGGGAAAATATTTGTTTTGATAATCTATATGAAGGACTCAATTCTGTTCAAGAACGTTTGGAAAAATGTCATGAAAGCGGTTTAAACTAGTCTAATACCATGTTCTTCAATCGTTATGATTCGGTCTTTATAAAGGGATCCAATTGCTTTTTTAAAGCTCTTTTTGCTCATTCCCAATTCTTTTCGAATCAACTCAGGGTCTGACTTATCGGTTAATGGTAAAAATCCTTCATGATCTTCGAGAACTGTCAAGATCTTTTCAGCATTAGGTTCTATATTGCGATAACCTATTTTTTGTAAGGTGATGTCTAGTTTATTATCATGACGGATTTTCTTAACAATACCTTTCAACTCATCTCCAACACTAAGTTCCTGGAAAATATTATCCTTATATATCAACCCATGGTGTTGTTTGTTGACAATAACATTCATTCCGAGTTCTGAAGGGTGGGAAATGATAAGATTAACTTCTTCAAAGGGTTCAACCGTTAATTCTGTATTATCCAAGAAACGGTTGGTCTTACTGGAGGCTACCAAACGTTCTGTTTCTTCATCGAGATAACAATAAATTAAATACCAACCACCAGCTTTCATTTTAAAGGCTTGCTCTTTGAACGGACAAAACAATTCTTTCACCATTCCCCAATCTAAAAATGCGCCATGCTTGGTCACTTGGTTACATCGTAACACAGCAAATTCATTAACCGTTACATAAGGTTTATCTGTTACCGCAACAGGTCGTTCTTCATTATCCAAATAGACAAACACCTCGATGGGATCCCATATCTTGAATGTCTCTGGAACATAACGATTTGGTAATAGTACTTCATTCCCTTCTTCATCAGACAAGTATAACCCTTGCTCTGATTCTCTTATGATGTCTAATGTATTATAGTTTCCTAATTTTATCATGCGCCAAAGATACTCATATTCGAATTTATAGCATTAAAAAAGCGCTATGATTCTCTACGAGTCATAGCGCTTTAATTTATCAACTTATAATTTTAATAAACTGATTCTTTCTTGAAGTGCTTAGTTAGCAAATAATAAACTACAGCTCTGTATTTATTTCTATTAGATCTACCGTAGGTTTCCATTACTGAATCGATGCCTTTATCTAAATCGGCACCATCTTTTAAACCTAGCTTTTTAATCAAAAAGTTTTGCTTAACAGTATTTAGTTCTGACTCATCTGAACCTGAGACAGTGGCAGCATCAGCATTGTAAATTGATGGTCCTAGACCAACAGTTACTTTTGTCAATAAGTCCATATCTGGATTTACACCGCATTTTTCTTTTAAGTCTGCAGCATACTTTGCTATCAATTCATCTCTTTTACTCATGTGAAATAATTTTTAATGTTAAATAATTCTACTATAAATATAACTATTTTTAAGACACCATTTGTTTGTGAAAGTCACAATTTAACGATTACTTAATAAAGTTAAAGTAGTCCAATAGAATCTCATCGTTTTTTAATCTTGGAGTTGCAATCTCAAGTAAACGTGGCAATTTGGATTTATTGAAAAAACCCTTGATTTTGGTATTTATGTCTTCTTCGGAAGTGGCTAATGAATACTCGAATCCAAACATTTTACACAAATGCTCTGCGTTCAAATTATGAGTAGTTTCAAAATAAGTATCAAAATTTTGGGTGTTCTTATTACCAGGAAGGATTCTGAAAATTCCACCTCCTTGATTATTGATAAGAATAATTCTGAAATTTTTCGGGATATAGCTATTCCAAAGGGCGTTGCTGTCATAAAAGAAACTCAAGTCGCCTGTAACCAAAGTGGTTTGTTCTTCTGAAACTGCAGCACAACCAACAGCTGTAGATGTACTACCATCTATGCCACTAGTGCCGCGATTGCAATAAACCTGAAGTGACGGATTTAAATTGAAAAGCTGAGCATAACGCACTGTCGAACTATTACCAAGATGCAAAACAGATTTGCTTGGAATCGCTTTTAACACTGTGTTAAAAACTTTAAAATCAGAAAACGGAATCTCTTTCAGGTATTGCAAATGTTTTTTAGAGCGATGCTTTTTAACCGATTCCCAATGATCATAATAATCGCTTTTTGTGATATGGTTCAACTTTGGTAAAAAAGCAGAAAAAAATTGTTGTGGAGAAGTCTCAATATGTCTGGTCAGACTAAAAAATGTATCATTGGCAGTTTTCTCATCGATGTGCCAATGTTGCTTTGGCTTAAACTGACGCAAAAAAGCTTTAATTTTTTTTGAAACAACCATACCACCCAAGGTTATAAGTATTTCTGGCTGAAGTGCCTTGAAATCATCCTCGTCTAAAGGGGCTATGATTTTATCGATACTCGGAAAAAAATTGGGATGATTTATATTGGATGTGGTTTCAGTAAAAACAATCACACTTTCATCATCTGCAAGTTCATCAATAATTTGATTATCCAAAGCATTCGGTGGTAATACACCTATCAAAATCATTTTTCGCTTTGCCAAATACCATTCGTCAACACAATCATCAATCTCAACCATATCAATTTTTGACGGCTTTACGTCCAATTCCTTGCCTTTAGGTGATACCGAAAGATTCTCTACCAATTCATACAATGGCTCTTCAAAAGGAATATTTATATGTACTGGTCCCTTTTTGTGGCGAGCCAAATTTAAAGCGGTATTGATTTCATCTTCATTAAATGATTGAATGCCTTGCTGGAGTCCTAATAAACGCTCAAGTTTGTTTTCTATACTCTTAAAAATTGGCAAATCTTCATTGTCAGATAGCCTATGCTCATCCTTTAAATCCAATTTAAGATTCGCCGAATACAGAATATGATTTTCAAAGACATTTGGCTGATTAATGGTTTGACCATCACCAATACCTATCAAGTGCTTTGGTCGATCTGCAGAGAGCACTACCAAAGGAATGTCACTAAAGAAAGCTTCTGAAATAGCGGGATAATAATTGAGTAATGCACTACCTGATGTACAAACCAATGCAACAGGCTCATGTATTTGCTGTGCTATACCTAATGCAAAAAAAGCGGCACAACGTTCGTCTACAATGCTGTAACACTTAAAAAAATCATCATTTGTAAAGCCTATGGTTAAAGGTGCATTTCTGCTACCTGGAGAAATTACAATATGCTTTATATCTTTAATTTTACACAACTGGACTACAGTTTGTGCTAAAGGGATTTTTGGATATATCATTCCAACAAAATTACGAAAAAAATAATCTGTTAAAAAGTTCTAAGCTTGTAAAACACGTTTCATTATTTCAGATTTTGAAACCGTTTCCAACCATTCACTTTCCGGATTGGAGTCTTTGGTAATGCCGCCTCCAATATAGATAATCGCAATAAAGTCTTTTAGTTGAAGACATCTTAAATTAACAAATAAATGACTCGTTTTTTGAATAGCAGAATAAGCATTGTTCTCTACATTTCGTTTGTTTTTGTTTCTGGAAATTTTGGCTTCAAGATTTAACTCTCCTAAAAAACCTGTGTAAAACCCACGATCATACGCTTCATTTTCTAAAATAAATTCTTTTGCAGGTGTTTTTGGCAATCCACAAACCGCTGGTGTGGGATGAAGCACTTTCACTACTGACTTTAAATCGGTTGAAATAACTCCAGAAATGTCAGTTCTTAAATGCAAAAGATGACCAGCTTTAGATGTCTTTGGTTCTGTTATATTTAGACTTGTAGTATGAGGCTCTAGCTGATTTACAATAAAGTCTGTTACATATTGTTGTTCCTGGAGTTCTTTTTGGCTCCAACTTACCTCCTCTTTTCCAATATTACTTTGTGTGCCTGCAAGCGCCATGGTTTTAAAACGCTTGCCATTAAGTTGAATTAAGGTTTCTGGAGTAGCTCCCAACCACAATCCAATTTTTGGATGGAACCAGCAATACACAAAAGCATTGGAATATCCTGAAAGCAGTTTGAGAAACAATTGCAAGGCACTTCCATTTTGTGTTTTTTGGGTTTCACAGCGCGATAAGACCACTTTTTGCATGCTCCCTTTTTGAATAGTCTCAATACCTTTCTTCACCAAATTGATATGAATTTCCTTATCAGTTTCTGAAGATTCAGAAATTTCATTCGAATTTGAATCAAAGTCCGTAGTTCCCAAATCATAAGAATAGACTTTAGAAGCATCAAAAGGCATCAGAACGGCATCTTTTGAATCATCGAAAGGTGCAAACACAAATCCGCTCTCAGTAAAATCAGTAGTTATGTGGAGTTGATCATCTTTCTGAAGTATGACATGAACCAAAGTTTGATTTGGTTTCCTGTACACAACACATGGTAAATTGTTAGCAAGATGTACTTCTATGAAAGATAAAAATTCGTCTTGGGACATCGTTATTGTTTAGTAAGCGAAATCGTTGAAAGTTTACAAACAGAAATCAGTGCATCATTATCATCGGTTATCTTGATTTCCCAAAGTTGAGTGGTTCTACCTTTATGAAGGTAAGTAGCTTTTGCATAAACATACCCTTCTTTCACACTTTTAAGATGGTTTGCAGAAATTTCAATGCCTCTCACAAATCGGTCTTTGGTATCCATAAAAATATGAGCTGCAAAACTACCAACACTTTCAGCAAGAGCGACTGTTGCACCTCCATGCAGAACACCATCTGGTTGATAAACTCTAGAATTTACAGGCATTCTGGCAACCAAAAAATCATCACCGAAATCGACCATTTCAATTTGTAGTGTTTCCATTAAGGTATTTTTACATACGGCATTTGCCTGAGATAATACGGCTTCTTTAGATAATTGCATAGAAATACTGTATTTTTAAAGTGCATTACAAACATACGAAATGAATTCTACTGAAAAGGAAATATTTTATAAGACCAGTAATACTTACAGCGCGCTGAATACATTAACTACAGAAACTAAAAATATTTGGTTCGTTTGCCATGGAATGGGCTATTTGAGCCGTTATTTCATAAAGCATTTCAAAGGTTTATCAGAAAAAGAGAATTACATTATTGCACCTCAAGCACAAAGCAAATATTATCAGTCTTCTAATTTTAAACATGTAGGATCTAGTTGGCTGACTAAAGAGAATACGAGCGCAGAAACTGAAAATGTCATGCGTTATTTTGATGCCATATTTGAAACTGAAAACTTACCTAATAAGAATAAGCTCGTGTGCCTAGGATATTCACAAGGCGTTAGCGTGATCATGCGATACATCGCTAGGCGGAAACTAAACTGTGACCATTTAATTATACATTCTGGAGGTATTCCAAAGGAATTGGAAGTAACCGATTTCAGTCATTTTACTGGACAGGTTTCCTTGATTTATGGAACTCAAGATGAATATTTAACCGAAGAGCGTATTGCTTACGAAACCTCAAGAGCTAAAGAACTTTTTGGAGACCAACTTAACATCATTCCATTTGATGGTCCACATGAGGTAAATGAAACTATTATAAAATCTATCGTTTAAAAACTAGTATTTATATTTCTCCAAAGTTTCCATAAGCCACTTCTTGACATCTCGATAGTAACTTTTGCTGACATTCATTTGCTGATCATCCAACAATGCTATCGCTTTTTCAAAGGCTGGTTTAGCCAATACCTTGTCGCCCATTTTATCATACACATCACAAATATTGACCAAAACCTTAATGTTTTCTGGATCTTTTTCAAAAGCATACTGATACAATTCCAATGCATGCTTATAATCTTCTAACTCTCTAAAGTCATTGGCTACAAAATTTAAGTAATTCGGACTTGCCTCATGTATGTAACCGAAAGTTTGTTTCTTTTCGTTATTAAATGACTGTATTTGTGTTTTAAGGTCTTGACTCGATGATTTCGCAAAATCTTCAATAACTTTTTGATCCGCAAAATAATTCCTACTCATACTAATTAATCCATCAGAAAATGTTGGTCCCACGATTTGCCAATGTCCAACACCTTCAATCAATTGAGGTTGCCAAGCTAAGGTTTTATTGGGATGCTGCTGAACCATGGTATCAATGCTTTTTACAAATCCACCAAATTCCATTTCACGTCTTCCTACCGTTCCATAGGAAAAGTACAGATACTTGCCAAAATGGGTTTGATCTTCAAGCATTTTCTTGGCATTTTTTTCAATCACGTTATCTGTTCCTCCAAATGACGGACTGATACCAATGTAAGCATCAAACAAATCGCGTTGATCACTAAATATGGTATTCCCAACAAAAGCACCAGCCCAAGAATGGCCAACAAGGATATTAAACCCATCAACTCTGTAATTGGACTCAATAAAAGGCATCACTTCATTTTTAAAGTGTTCGTGTAGCTCAGTATTTTCAGGATTGAATTCAGAGCCTCTATTGTCTGAATCTATTCCGACCACAATCATAGGAATTATGGAATAATTATCAACCATATAGCCAATGTTGCCTTTTGCGATATTCCAAAAAATGTCATGCTGTGCATCAAGAACATATACTGTTGCAAATTTTGTTATGGTATCGTTTTGGTAACGTTCAGGTAAAAACACCTTTATGTATCTTTCTTTATTAAACGCCTTAGAGTTTATGGTATGTGTTTTATTGGCGTCAGATTGAGCAAAAGTCAGATTACAAAATAGTATAAGGCATGTAAGGTTTAGAATCTTTAAGAATTTCATGCGATTGATAGTTATGGTTTACTTAAAGATAACAACCATCTGAAATTGTTACAGTTACCTAATAAATTATTTGAATTGTGTTAAGAAATCAACTTTGCCACTATATCTTTAACAGGCAATACTGCTTTTGTGTGTTCGATGCTTGGACCTGCAACCCAAACGGTTTTGTAAGTTGCCTTTTTGGCGGCTTTTTCAGTAGCCTTCATCCCAATTGAAAAGCGAACCATCTTAACCCATTTTTTAAGCTTTCGATTTTTATTCAGTAGATTTTCAATCCAAGTAGCCTTAGTGCCTATTTTCTGTACATAAGGTGTATTGATCACTGTACACGGTGTTCCAGAGATACGTTCGGTCATCACAATATCTTCGGCACCATAATCAACACAAGCTTGCTTATATTCATCTGTTACATTAGCTTCCTCAGAAGCAATGAACGGACTTCCAACTGAAACACCTTCAGCACCATAACTAAGCATTTTATCAATGTCTGCCTTGCATCCTACACCTCCAGCTGAAATCACAGGAATGGAGAGATTAGATTTTAATAATTTAATCAATTCTTCAGGCGACAAATTACCTCTATGTCCACCAGCTTCGTTATTAACTGCAATAGCAGCGTCAGCACCCAAATCCTCAACCTTTTTGGCAAACTTTAAATCGGTCACATCACAAAACACTTTAATTCCAGCAACATGTGCTTTTTCAATAGTTTCTTGCGGACTCCCTAAGGACGTTATGATAAAATCACAACCCTCTTGACAGAGAACATCCAATTGATCCTTGTATTTAATATTTGATTTATTAACAATCAAGTTGAACCCAAACGAGCCACCTTCAGGTTTAGCAGCTTTCAACTCACGAATCGCTTGACGCAACTCATCTAATGTTCGATAATTTAAGGCTGGAATACAACCTGCTATTCCGGTTTCCATCGCAGCTTTTACCATAGCAACATTGGAAACCAAAAACATTGGTGCCTGAATGATAGGATATTTTATTTGTAATAGCTCAGTAAGTTTGGTTGAACCCATAAATATAATTTTTTTGTAAAGATAGTTAAAAAATACTATGCACGCATAGTTTTATTCGTGGATGGAAAATGCACTTAAAAGAAATGTATTGGAATTAATTTCAATTTTTAAAGTGAAATTATATATTAGCATTCTTAACATTTTTTTATGATTAAATATTCCCTAGTACTTCTCTCCTTCTTTTTTATTTCTGAAGTTGCACTTTGCCAAAAAAGGATAGAACCAACCACACAAGACCTTACCTTAGCTAAAAATTTAAAAGAACAATATCCAGATGATGATGTTGCGCTTGTAACCAGTAAAGATGATGTGACCTTTGGTTTGAATAAACGCGAAGGAAAAGTTACCGTTACTCATATCGTTGAAGAAAATATGATTAACATAGACTCACGTGCCGATATACAGGTTTATAGTTTTTACGATGGTGAGTCCTCTGTTGAGAGTTTTGAAATTAGATACCGAAATCAGAAACTAGCAGGTTTTACATTTAATGATGAAGCCTATACCAGCGATGATTTATTTCATAATGATACTCGCGTCACTTATGCCAACGTTGATTTTCCTCTAAAAGGGTATCGCTATTTAACCAAATTAGAAAAAGTGTATAAAGATGTTAAGTATTTTACCAAACTTTATTTCAACTCACAATATCCTACAGCAAAAAAAACCATTAGAGTTGAAGTACCAGATTGGTTGGATTTAGAATTAAGGGAAATCAACTTTGAAGGTTTTGATATTCAAAAGCAAGTCGCTACCAACAAAAAGGGCGATGGTAAAATATATACGTTCAAGCTAAATGATATTCCAGCCATGTATGATGAAGAGGCAACGCCTGGACCAACCTATATTTATCCGCATATCTTGGTTTTGCCTAAATCGTATTCAGTAAATGGCGAAGTAGTTAATATCTTTAAAGACACCCAAGACCTTTACGATTGGTATCGTTCCTTGGTTACTAGCCTTGAAAATGACAACTCTGCCTTTAAGGATAAAGTACGTGAGTTGACCGAAAATGCAACTTCCGATGAGGAAAAAATAAAGAATATCTACTATTGGGTTCAAGATAATATTCGTTACATCGCTTTTGAAGATGGTATTGCTGGATTCAAACCCGATGAGGCTTCCAATGTTTTCAACAAGCGCTATGGTGATTGTAAAGGTATGGCTAACCTAACCAAACAAATGTTGGTCGAAGCTGGATTCGATGCGCGATTGACTTGGATTGGCACCAAACGTATTGCCTACGACTACTCTACGCCTAACCTCTCTGTAGATAATCACATGATCTGTACATTATTTAAAGATGGAAAAACTATTTTTTTGGATGGTACAGAAAAATTTAATGCCTTCGGAGAATATGCGGACCGTATTCAAGGAAAGCAAGTCTTGATTGAAAATGGTGATGATTATATTTTGGAGTTCGTACCAAGTGTTGAAGCCGATTTCAACAAGGAACAATTCAATTACAACTTGTCGTTTTCTGAAGAAGCTATTGTAGGAAAAGCAGATAAGGTTTTTAATGGCGAGAGCCGATCTGGACTCCTCTACTATTTCAACAATCTTAAAAATGACAAGAAAGATGAGTTTTTAGAGTATTATCTAAACAAGGGAAATAGCAATATAAAGGTTTCTAATATTGCTACTTCAGATTTACTGAATAGAGATGACAATATCAATATTGCTTACGATATTAAAGTTGAAAATGCAGTATCATCATTTGATGATCAGATCTACATTGATCTAGATTTTGAGAAACAACTATCTAATTTCAACTTTAAGGAACGCTTTACCGATTATATTTTCAGCTCTAAAAAAGATTTAGAAGCGACCACTCGATTAGAGATTCCTCAAGGGTATCATATTTCGCACTTACCAGAAAACATCTCTGTTTCCTCTGATAATTTTGATATGGATGTACAGTTTTCAAAAGACAACAATACAATTATTTACAAGAAACGATTTCAGATTAAGAATGCTAAAATCGAAACCTCAGATTTTGAAAAATGGAACAATTTCATTGATCAACTTAACAACCTATATAACGAACAAATCATCTTAACTAAAGACTAATTCATGGCTTCAAGATTTTTATTACTAGTACTATTCGTTTTTTCAACTTCTGCTTTCTCGCAATCTAAAGAGGAAATGGCTGCCAAAGACTTTTTTTGGGGCGCCAATGACAACTACCACGATGCCAATGAGATTCCTTCAGAATGGGAAAATGAGTCAGCTGTTGTTATTTATAAGAATGAGAATTACGATTTTCATAAGTTTGGCAAGAATGTAACTTACACCACTTCGGTAAGAAAACGTATCAAACTTCTTGATAAAGCTGCCGTTGAAGAGTTTTCTGAATTTTCATTCACCAAACGATTTAGATCTTCTAAAGGACGCTATACTTGGAAAAAAAGAGGAAATACCTTTGTAGGTGTAAAAATCGTAAAACCAGATGGAAGTGTAACCGAAATCAATGTCGACGAAGAAGCTGTGGAAGTCGATGGTGAAACCAAAATTGCCATTCCAAATCTTGAAGTTGGTGATATCATTGATTACTATTCTTATAGAAAAGAGCCTTTTAAAAGTACCTATGCCTTCGGTTTCGATCCTGTGGAAACGAGCTTAAATGAAGAATATCCTATTATGGATTTCAAACTGTTCTTTGAAACTGAAAATGATTTTTTTATCAATTTCAAATCTTTTAATGGTGCACCAGACTTAAAAGAACTTCCAACCGACAAAAATAATATGCGTCGATACGAACTCACGGAAACCAACATTCCAAAACGTGACTTTACACGTTGGTTCTATCCACTTGTTGAACTGCCTTCCTATAAATTTCAAGTATACTTTGCACGTTCAGGAAAATTTGAGGATAGAGCCTTGGCTTTTTTACCTGAAAAGGAAGATATTATTAAAACCAGTGTTTCAGACGAAGAGGTTTTAGACCTTTACGATAGTAGGTTTAAGCCTGATGGAGATGTTGGAGATGTCAAATCGTTCTTCAAAGGAAAGAGCTTCAAAAATGATGCAGAGAAAGTAATTTCTGGATATTACTATATGAGGCATTATTACCTTACACGTTATATTGAAGCCGCATATGCTCGTGATGCCAATATCTCATCTTATCCCTTTGAAGTTTATAAAAACAATGTGGTTTTTATCCAAAACCAAAAACAATTCATTAGACATTTTACCGAATTCCTGAAACGTCAAGATATTGATTACAGTATTGTTGTAGGGAAAAAACGTTATGATGGTACCATCGATGAACTTCTTATTGAACGCAATATAGAGGTCATGGTGAAAGTACATACAGCAACGCCTTTATATGCTCAGTTTTTTGGTGTACATACCAATATCAATGAATTTTCACCGCTTATGGAAGGAACCGATGTATTCTTGCTGTCTTCAGAAAAAAATAAGCGCAAGATTGATCAAATAGAAAGGGCAAAACTTCCAACTTCCTCGTTCGAACAAAATGAAACTAAAAAGGACGTTACAGTAACATTTGATGATGATTTTTCAGGCTTATCATTAACTGCTGTCAATTATTTTAAAGGTCATCAAAAAAGTGATGAACAATATGACCGATTGTTATTCAGCGATTATGTCTTTGAAGATTATAAGCGTTATGAAACCGAATCTTGGATTGAACAAGTTTGGGGCAAGAAGAACAGGGAGAAATTCACCAGGGAAATGAAGGCCTTGATCGAAAAACTAAAAAACAAACAAAAAGAGTATTTTGAAAACTCTGCTAAGAGTGAATACGGTATCGAGTCGTTTGAAGATTACACCTACGAAATCAATGAAAATGGACGTTACAGCTTAGATTCTTATTTTACATTTACCGAAACCATAACAGCCAAGGATGTTTTAATCAAAAAAGCAGGACCAAATTATATTATGGAAATAGGAAAGCTGATAGGTGGACAAATTGACCTTGAAGAAAAAGAAAGAAAAAGATCCGAAAATATATATTTACCGCATCCAAGATCTTTTAATTATACCATCACTTTAAATATACCTGAAGGCTATTCAGTTTCTGGATTAGACAATCTCAATAAAAATGTTGATAATGAAACAGGAGCCTTTATCAGTTCTGCTAATATTGAAGGGAATCAGCTTATCGTAACAACTTCAAAACGTTATAAATCCTATTTTGAACCGGTTCAAAATTGGTCTAAAATGATTACGTTTTTAGATGAGGCGAAACAATTTACCAACGAAAAGATTTTGTTGAAAAAAAATTAAATCTTGATTCTTATAGCTATAGTATTTTAGCAATTAGATGATATTACTCAGCTTCTATCCTATTAATTTTCTATAAATTAGTAAGATGAAGAATACCATTGCTGAACGCATACTCGATTTCCTAAAGGGTTTTCCTCCTTTTGATTCGCTTACACATGAGCAGTTATTGATTATTTCAAAGCAGGTCAAGGTATCGTATTTCGAAAAAGACAGTGTTGTTTTTGGGCAGCAAGAGGCTTTGCACGATTGCTTTTATGTTGTTAAGGATGGCGCCATCGGGATTTACAGAGATCATACATTAGTAGACCAATGTGATGAAGGTGATATTTTTGGCTTACGTGCCATCATCAGAAAAGACCAATATCTACTCAATGCTATTGCTACTGAGGAAAGTATTGTTTATGGCATTCCTGCAAAACTAATTGAAGAAGTTCTCAACACCAACATAAAGGCCAATAGGTTTATCATTGCTTCTTTTGCCACAAATACTCGTAATCCGTATTCAGATGAGGATAAAGGAACGCTTTTTGCCAACGAAACAGTTTTGCAACCCAATGCGTCTAGTTTTACTGAGGTGCAATCGGCTTCTTTTTCAAAAAACCCAATTACCTGTATACCAAATACAACAATTCAAGATGCGTCATTGATAATGAGTTCTAGCAAAGTAGGCTCTATAATTATTGCTGAAGACAATAAGCCATTAGGAATCATTACAGATAAAGACTTACGGAATAAAATTGCGACAGGTAAACATCAAATAACCGAACATGTGGAAGCCATTATGTCCACACCAGTCATCACTTTTCCCGATACCATAACCGTAGCCGAAGCGCAAATAGCCATGCTCAAACACGAGATTTCGCATTTGTGTATCACTAAAGATGGCACTATTCATTCAGAATTGGTAGGGATTTTGTCAGAACACGACATTATTGTAATTCACGGTAACAACCCTTCAGTCTTGATAAAGGAAGTAAAACGTGCTTCTTCTGCTGAACAACTGAAACAAATTAGGGAAAAGGCGCAAGGTTTATTGCAAAATTATATTGAACAACATATTCCTAT
The DNA here is from genome assembly GCF_041224425.1 of Psychroserpens sp. XS_ASV72. Classification (NCBI taxonomy): domain Bacteria; kingdom Pseudomonadati; phylum Bacteroidota; class Flavobacteriia; order Flavobacteriales; family Flavobacteriaceae; genus Psychroserpens; species Psychroserpens sp. XS_ASV72. The sequence goes on from NZ_JBGFGL010000077.1 coordinate 282,269, forward strand.
CACCTTTATAAGCAATATTATTTCTGCTATTAATGATGCTATTACAAAGCGCTGTATCACCTTAAGTATTGAAGAATTGAAGCAAGAACCTCCAACAAGCTTTGCATGGTTAGCTATTGGAAGTCAAGGACGAAAAGAACAATTGTTGCTAACAGATCAAGATAATGCTTTGGTTTATGAGAATGTCACAGACGATACAAATACAAAGTCTTATTTTCTAAAATTATCAGAAGCCGTAAATCATAAGCTCAGCATAGTTGGTTTTGAACTATGTCCTGCAAAAATGATGGCAAGCAATCCGAAATGGTGCTTATCTGTTTCTGAATGGAAATCCCAATTCAAAACATGGATCACGCATCCTGACACTGATAAAATCATGTTATGCACCATTTTTTTTGATTACGATCATGTATACGGTAATCATGATCTTGTAGATGAAATGTCTGATAGTATTTTTGATGCCATTGATAGTTATGAGATTTTTCTGAATTTCTTAGGGAAAAACGCCTTGACCAATCCACCACCTTTGAGTTTCTTCAGAAATTTTCTTGTCGAAGATTCAGGAGATCATAAAGATCAGTTTGATATTAAGGCAAGAGCCATGATGCCTTTGGTCGATGCGGCACGATTGCTAATTTTATCGCATGAGATTAAAGATATCAATAATACGATTGCACGCTATAATAAACTAAGTGAACTAGAGCCTCAAAATAGTGACTTATACAACTCCTGCATTCAAGCCTTTAGAATTCTATTACGTTTCAGAACACAACATGGCATAAAAAACAACACTTCAGGACGCTATATTGACATTGATAGCCTTTCTAAATCAGATCGTTTGAAACTCAAAGGTTGCTTCAAACCCATTAAGGACATCCAAGAATTGGTTCGTGTACGTTTTATGTTATCGCAAATGATGTAATGCGTTGGTTTAATTCACATAAAAAGCTTCCAGATTTCTACAAGGCATATTTAAATGCATTCAAGGAAAAGCCTCAGAGCATCAATGCTGTACGCTTCGTTATTTTTGATACGGAAACCACAGGATTAAATCTGAAAGAGGATAGAATTCTTTCCATAGGAACAGTTGCCATTAAAAATTTTCAAATCAATATTTCCGATAGTTTGGAATGTTATATCAAACAAAACACATTCAACCCTAAAACTGTAGAAGTACATGGCTTACTAAAAGAAGGTTCCTTTTCAAAAATTAGTGAGAAAGAGAGTATTAAATTATTTATAGAACACATAGGAAATTCTGTTTTAGTAGCGCATCATGCGGCATTTGATATTGCCATGATCAATGAAGCCTTGAAAAGATTGGAATTACCTAAACTTAAAAATAAGGTTATCGATACTGGAATATTATATAAAAAAACCAAGTATATAAACGATAACAAGCCCAAGAGTTTAGATGAACTTTGTCAACTCTTTAATATCACTATGCACGACAGACATACAGCCTCTGGCGATGCTTATTTGACAGCGCTTTTATTTTTGAAGCTATCATCTAAATTAAAGCAAAAATACAAGCATTTAAGCTTAAGGCTTTTTAGGTCTTGGTTTTAACTAAGCTTTTAAAACCACTCTAAACCTGGCTTTCCCATCGTGAAGATGCTTTAAAGCTTTATTGACATCTGCCATATCGAAAACTTCAACAGTTGGGTATATGTCATGACGCACACAAAACTCGAGCATCTTTCGGGTTAAGGCAATACTTCCCAACGGACTTCCACCTACAGATTTTTCACCAGCAATCATACTAAACGCAGGAATTTCCATTGGATCTAGAACAGCTCCAACCGTGTGCAATTTTCCTTGAGGAGCTAAAGCAGTTATATAGCTCGTCCAATCTAATTTCACGTTGGTTGTATTCAAAATAAAATCGAGAGTTCCAGCGATGCGTTCCAAATCTTCAGAATCGGTTGAATCAACAACTTGATGCGCACCCATAGCTTTTAACGCATCTGTTTTAGATTTGTTAGAAGTAAATGCGGTGACTTCACAACCCCAAGCCTTAAGAAACTTCAGTGCCATATGACCCAAACCGCCAATCCCAATAATTCCAACTTTATCTGTTGGTTGAACGCCAGAAATAACTATTGGGCTAAACACGGTTATTCCTCCACAAAATAAAGGTCCTGCTTTCGACATATCGATGCCTTCAGGCAATTTGGTTACCCAAGACCAATGACCTCGAACATAATCAGCAAACCCACCATGACGACCCACTATTGTGGCTTCAGAATCACTGCAGAGGTGCTGCTTACCATCCATACACTGATTACAATGCATACATGAAGCTGAGTACCAACCCATTCCAACACGATCTCCAACTTGAACTCCTTTGACTTCAGAACCTACTGCCACAACCTCTCCAACAATTTCATGACCAGGAACCAAAGGATATTGCGAATTTCCCCAATCGTTATTAATCATACTTAAATCACTGTGGCAAAGTCCGCAATAATGAACTTTAATATCTATTTGTTCGTTACCGATTTCTGGTAAATCATATTGAAATTTCTGTAATTCTGATCCTGCTTCAGATGCAGCGTACGCATTGACTTTCATGAAAATAAATTTAGAGTTTTATAGTTTAATAATTTACACATTGAGTTTTAAAATTGTATTAAAACCATGTTAACTTTATAACTTTCGTTTCTTTACAATTAGATTTGCAACCGCTAAATTTGGGACCCAACATAACCAGGAAACAATTTTATAAGACACCATAAAATCATTTGTGATTGCTGTTAGCAATGGCAACCAAATTCTAAGAGTTACAGCAGCAAAACAAGCCGCATAACTATAAATCATAAACTTTTGATGTGTTCTGATGTGATGGTTTTTAATCTCTAAAAAGGCTATTAAAGTGCTAATAATCCAGAAAATTCCGAGACAACTAAAACCTAAAGATGCAATCCATCCTCCTGTGGCAAAATAAGCTATATAAAGACTGGATATACCACTTAACAGGACAGAAATTATGTAAACCTTTCCAATATTTCGGTGCAACCTAATATTTTTTCTTCTTAATTTTTTACTGAATTGTGTCCATCCAATAAATAAGGCTAAACCACCAAGTGATATATGGCTATAAAAGCCAATATTCCATAGACCATCTTGAAGTAAAACAAGACTTTTTGTACTCAATAAACCCGATTTATAATTTGACACAAAATAGGCTAATGGATAGAGTCCGATGATTATAGAAAATACTGCAACAACAAAAAAAGGAAGTTTTTTGGGCATTGTTTTTTGGTTGGTTAGTAGCAAATACACTTTAAATATAAAAATAATACCACAAGTATAGAAATCTAAACGATTATAGTTCAGTACATAAAAAAACACACTCTAATAGAGTGTGCTTTTCCCTAACTAAAAAACTAAGTATTAGAATTATGTCATATTCTAACGCTACTTGGTTACGTTTTAAGCTACAACGCTTAATTTTTTCTTTACTTCAGATAAATTGTCATTCGTATTAAACTGATTTGATGTATTTTTCTCACCACCAGCCTTTAATGCATTATCACCTGCAAAAAACGTTTTATGATCATCACCTAAATCTGAACCTGCCATTCTTTGGTGTTTTACACAAGCTACATTTTTTCTGATTTCTTCTCGTTGAACGTGTTTCACATAAGCTAACATACCTTCCGCACCAAAATAGCCTTCGGTTAAATCATTCATATGCAGTGCTGTTGTATGGTAAGTTGGTAAGGTAATCAGGTGATGAAAAATCCCAGCTTCCTTAGCGCCATCCATCTGGAAAGTTTTAATCTTTTCATCTGCACGGAAGGACAATTCGGTACCATCATATTGCACATCCATTAGATTATTTCTGTCGTAAGCCGTCATGTTCTCTCCTTCAGCGAGCATGTCATCATAAGCCTGATTTCTGAAGTTTAAAGTCCAATTAAAGGAAGGCGAATTATTATAGACCAATTTAGCATTTGGAACTACTTCCCTAACTCTATTCATCATGTGGGCAATTTGCTTCACATTTGGTGTAGGTGTTTCAATCCACAACAAATCGGCACCATTCTGAAGACTTGTGATACAGTCTAAAACAACGCGATCAATATTGGATCCTTCCTTGAATTTATACAGCCCATTCGGCAAACGCTTTGGTCGCATCAACTTTCCATTGCGCTTCAAAAGGATATCATCTTCCTTAGCATCCTGGATTGTAATTTCTTCAGCATCCACAAAACTTAAATATTGAGAGGCTAAATCACCTGTCTCTTTACTTACAGGCAGTTTTTGGGTTAGACCAGCACCTTCAGAATCTGTTCGTGCCACAATAATACCATCATCAACACCCAACTCTAAAAACGCATAACGAACAGCATTAAGCTTTGCTATAAAATCTTCATGAGGAACCGTTACTTTTCCGTCTTGGTGACCACATTGTTTGGCATCAGAAACCTGATTTTCAATTTGAATGGCACAAGCACCAGCTTGAATCATCTTTTTTGCCAATAAGTAAGTCGCCTCTTCATTACCAAATCCAGCGTCAATATCTGCAATAATTGGAACAATGTGTGTTTCAAAATTATCAATGTCGTCTTGAACATCCTCTCCATTTGCTTGTCTGCGGAATAAATCATTGAGTTCAATAGCATCTGCTTGTCTTAAAAAATCATAAATCTCGGCAATCAAAGCTGGAACTGCAGTTTTCTCGTGCATGGATTGGTCTGGTAGCGGACCGAATTCTGAACGCAACGCTGCAACCATCCAACCCGAAAGGTATAGATACTTTTTATTGGTTGTTTTATGATGTTTTTTTACAGAAATCATTTTTTGTTGCGCCACAAATCCATGCCAGCATCCAAGAGATTGCGTGAATTTTGAAGCATCTGCATCATATTCAGCCATATCTTTTCGCATGATTGCAGCTGTATATTTTGCAATATCCAATCCTGTTTTAAATTGATTTTGGGCAGCCATTCTAGCGACATGTTCTGGTTGGATCACATCCCAAGAGTTTCCAAATTTAGCTTTGAGGTCTTGAATAGTTTTCAAAGCTGAAGCATAATTGCTTTGTGGTATTTTTTTCATAATTTTGAAAGGTATTAATGAACTATTTGATTTAATATGGATCCCGAAGTGTGTTGCCGCATACTCGGGATTTTTTTTATAAATATTGATACGCTGGAAGCGTTAAAAATTCTTCAAACTGATCTTGTGTGACTAGAGTTCTGAAAAGTGTTATTGCTTTATCAAATTTTGTACTCTCTATAGCATCTTCCCCAACCTCAGTAATGATTTTTTCAACCTCGTCATCAAAAATGGATTCAAACAATTCCTGATTGAAAACACGTCCATCTTCTAGGAAAACTTCATTTTTAAGCCATTGCCAAATTTGGGTTCTGGAGATTTCAGCGGTTGCTGCATCTTCCATTAAATTGTAAAGTGCTACCGCACCATAACCTCGTAACCAAGCCTCAAGATACAAAATGCCGACATTGATGTTTTTTCTAATACCTGCTTCAGTTATCGTGCCTTGTGGTAATTCAACTAAATCGGCCTCAGTAATTGTTATGTCTTCACGCTTTTTGAATATCTGATTTGGTGTTGGCATATATTTATCGAATTCTTTCATCGCAACATCTACCAAAGCAGGATGCGCCACCCAAGTGCCATCATGACCATTTTTGGCTTCTCGTTCCTTGTCTAATCTTACTTTTTCTAGCGCTGCCTTATTGGCTTGAGGATTATTTTTAATTGGAATTTGTGCTGCCATGCCACCCATAGCATGAATGCCTCTTTTATGACAACGCTGAATTACCAGATTTGAGTAGGCAGCCATGAATGGCGTTGTCATGGTTACCTGATCACGATTTGGTACAATAAATCCTTTATGGTTTCTGAATTTTTTGATGTATGAAAATATATAATCCCAACGACCACAATTCAATCCCACAATATGGTCTTTCAGTTCATAAATGAACTCGTCTAACTGAAAGCTTGCCGTAATGGTTTCTATGAGTAAGGTTGCTTTGAACGTTCCTTGATGCACACCAAGGTAAGCTTGGGCGAATTCAAAAACCGAATTCCACCAACGAGCTTCTAAATAGTGTTCCAACTTTGGTAAATAAAAATAAGGTGCCGATCCGTTTTCCTTTAATGTTTTGGTATTATGAAACACGTATAGTCCGAAATCGACCAAACTCCCAGACATCTCTTCATTATTTACCAATAAATGGCTTTCATTAAGATGCAACCCTCTTGGTCTTACCAAAAGTACCGCTGTCTCATCATTTAGTGTATAATGTTTGCCTCTCGCTTCATCTATTAACTCTATGGTCTTCGTATTGGCATCTCGCAAATTGATTTGACCTTCCATATTGTTTTTCCAACTTGGTGCATTACTGTCTTCAAAGTCGGCCATAAAAGTCTTTGCTCCAGAATTAAGGGCATTGATTACCATTTTTCGATCTACTGGACCTGTAATTTCGACACGTCTGTCCAACAAATCTTCTGGAATTACAGCTGCTTGCCATTCTGATTCACGAATGTCTTTAGTCTCAACTGGAAAGGACGGAAACTTGCCAGCATCAAAAATAGACTGTTGCTTTTCGCGTCGTTCTAGTAGTTCAAGTCTTTTCTGATTAAATCGTTCGTGTAAAGCATTTAAAAACACCAATGCATCTTCTGTTAATATGTCTGGATAGACATTGTTTACCGATTGTGAGAACTTGATGTTTTGCTGAGTTGTAGTTGAGATTTCCATACCTAAATATTTTGATGAAACAATGTTACAACCTATTTTTGAAAAAAACAAGCGAACGTTCGCTAATTTATAAAATTCGCTTAAAATTGATATTCGCAAATTGTTATATATTTGTGTTTATGGAGCAAGATTATATCAAAATAATTTTCGGTTTAAAACTTAAGCAAGTCCGTACAGATAAGGGCTTATCGCTATTTGGACTTTCGAAATTGAGCGGACTATCAAAATCGTATTTGAATGAAATTGAAAAAGGAAAAAAATATCCTAAACCAGATAAAATTGCTATTCTTTCTGAATGTTTAGAGGTTTCATACGATGATTTAGTATCGTTAAAATTGGATAAAAAGCTAGCTCCAATTGGTGAGATTCTTCAGTCTAAAATCTTGAAAGAAATCCCATTGGAGTTATTCGGTATTCAAGAAAGCACTCTGATTGATATCGTATCAAATGCTCCATCAAAAGTAACAGCTTTTATAAGTACAATTATTGAAATTGCTGAAAATTATAATTTCAGTAGAGAGAATTTTTATTTAGCATCTGTACGGTCTTTTCAAGAAGCTAACCATAATTTTTTCGAAGATTTAGAGCAATCGGTTGTGACATTTTCAAAAACCTATCAGGTAGATCTAACGCAAAAAATTTCTTCCCAAGAACTTGAAGATATTTTGGTTGAAGAGTATAGTTATACTATTAATGAGGAAGCCATTTCAGAATACGAGGAATTGGACAACCTGCGTTCTGTTTTTGTACCAGAATCCAAAACATTATTACTTTCCAATCAAATAGATGATGCACAGAAAACCTTTATCTATGCTAAGGAAATTGCCTATAATTATCTAAAAATTGAAGAACGATTGTATACGTTTTCTTGGATAGAGTTTGATAATTTTGACCAAGTGCTGAATAATTTTTATGCTTCTTATTTTGCTGGCGCTTTGATTATTCCAAGGAAGCGATTGGTAAGCGATTTAAAAAATTTGTTTTCCAAAACGACTTTCGATGCTAGTGACTTCAATACTATTTTGAATGGCTATAATGCGTCTCCTGAATCTGTTTATCAAAGACTGACAAATATTTTACCGAAAGATTTTAATTTAAAAAGTTTGTTCTTTCTTCGATTTTCACATAAAAAAGGTTCTCAGGTTTACAGTCTTAATAAAGAATTGCACTTATCTGAAAAGCAATCGCCTCACGCCAATCAAACCAACGAGCATTATTGCAGACGATGGGTTTCTCTAAGAGTCATAAATTCATTAAGCGAATCTGATAAAAACCATCAGTTTGACATTCAAATCTCCAATTATCCTGATCACAAAACAAGCTATCTTGTACTCTCTTCAGCAACTCCAGACCCTTTTAAGCCTAATTGGTTCAGAAGTGTTAGCATTGGCATACAGCTCAATACCCAAAGCCATAAGAAAATAGCTTTTGCCAATAATCCATCCATTCAAAAAGCTGATGTTGGTGTGACCTGTGAACGTTGTGCGATTAAAAATTGTGACTTACGACAAGCACCACCAAAAGTGATCAATTCGAATATCAATGACGAACGTATAGCTGAAGCCGTTAAAGATCTTCAAAACAAATTCAGAAAATAAAAAAACACCAAGACATTGCTGCCTTGGTGCTCTTTACTAAAATATTACAACGCATTATCCATAATGTCTTGAACGACTTCTGGATTCAATAAGGTACTTGTATCTCCAAGATTACTGGTATCCTTGCTAGCGATCTTTCTAAGAATGCGACGCATGATTTTACCGCTTCGTGTTTTAGGAAGACCTGTGGTGAACTGAATCTTATCCAACTTGGCTATTGGTCCGATTTGCTCGGTAATAATCTGGTTGATCTCCTTTCTCAAATTATCATGCTTACGGGTTTCACCAGTTTCTTTTAAAGTCACATAACCATATAATGCGTTTCCTTTAATGTCATGTGGGAATCCGACGATTGCACTTTCAGCAACTGCTGGATGTTCATTGATGGCATCTTCAATAGGCGCTGTTCCAAGATTATGACCAGAAACAATAATCACATCATCAACGCGACCTGTAATTCTGTAATAACCGACTTCATCCCTTAACGCACCATCACCTGTAAAGTATTTGTTTTCATAGGCTGAAAAATAGGTATCCTTATAACGTTGGTGATTGCCCCAAATCGTTCTTGCCATACTTGGCCAAGGAAATTTAATGCACAATCGGCCATCGACTTGATTGCCCTTAATTTCTTGTCCGTTCTCATCCATCAACGCTGGTTGTATCCCAATAAATGGCAAGGTTGCGTAGGTTGGTTTAGTAGGTGTTGCAAACGCAATAGGAGAAATCATGATACCTCCAGTTTCCGTTTGCCACCAGGTATCGACAATAGGCGCTTTTTTCTTACCGACATTATCATCATACCAATGCCAAGCTTCTTCGTTAATTGGTTCTCCAACCGTTCCGAGAACTTTAAGGGTGGACAAATCGTATTTTTCCAAATGCTCCACACCTTCCTTAGCTAAAGCTCTAATGGCTGTTGGAGCCGTATAGAATTGATTCACTTTATGCTTCTGAACAATATCCCAGAAGCGTCCGAAATCAGGATAACTTGGCACACCTTCAAACATAATGGTTGTAGCACCATTACATAATGGTCCGTAAACAATGTAGCTATGACCAGTAATCCATCCAATATCTGCTGTACACCAGTAAACATCCTCTTCACGATACTGAAAGATATTCTTGAATGTATAAGCTGTATAAACCATATAACCAGCCGTAGTATGAACCATCCCTTTAGGTTTTCCTGTAGAACCCGAAGTATACAATATGAACAATGGGTCTTCAGCATTCATAGTTTCAGCTGGACAATCAGCATCTGCATTCTCCAATAATGGTGCTAACCAATAGTCTCTACCATCTTGCATCTGGATATCAGATTCAATGCGTTTTGCAACCAAAACAGTTTCCACGCAATTACAATCCTGAAGCGCTTCATCTACAATCCCCTTAAGGTCAATGGTTTTTGCACCACGATACGACCCATCGCTGGTAATGACCATCTTACAATCGGAATCATTAATTCGAGTTGCTAAAGCTGTTGAAGAGAAACCAGCAAATACCACAGAATGGATGGCTCCAATTCTAGCACACGCCAAAACTGAAATCGCCAACTCTGGAATCATTGGTAAATAAATACAAACACGATCGCCTTTAGAAATGCCATTAGATTTCAAAACATTGGCGAACTTACATACGCGGTCATGTAATTGCTTGTAAGTTATATGTTCAGCTTCCTCATCTGGACTGTTAGGTTCAAAAATAATAGCCGTTTTATCACCTCGAGTCGCTAAATGCCGATCAATACAATTCTCAGTGATATTAAGCTGCGCACCTTCAAACCATTTGATTTCAGGTTTTGAAAAGTCCCAGCTCAAAACATTATCCCATTTTTTTCGCCACATGAAATGCTCTTCAGCGATTTCCTCCCAAAATACTTCAGGGTTGCGTACCGATTTTCGATATACTTGATAATATTCTTCTAAATGTTTGATATGATAATTACTCATGCTTAATTAATTTTTAGATTATGAATCCCAATGTTATGGGTTTGATATACGGATTTAATTTCATCGATAATAGTAACGTCATCAATGGTTGACGGAATATTATACTGTTGTTCATCGGCTATATTGCGCAATAGTTTACGAAGAATTTTTCCACTTCGGGTCTTAGGCAAACGATTGACTACCAAGACATCCTTAAAGGATGCTACAGCTCCAATTTCTTTTCTGACGTCTAAAATAATATCCTTCTGAATACTTTCTTCATTACTCAAATCTCCTGATTTTAAAACTACCAGTCCTAAAGGTTTCTGACCCTTCAAATCGCAATGCACTCCAAACACAGCACATTCAGCTACAGATTTGTGGGAAGCCACCACCTCTTCCATTTCGGCAGTTGATAAACGATGACCAGCCACATTGATAATATCATCTACGCGACCTGTAATGAATATATAACCATCTTCATCACGATAGCCACCATCTCCAGAAAAATAGTAGCCTGGAAAACGGTCAAGATAGCCTGATTTAAATCGCTCAGGATTTCCCCAAAGATTCATCAAAGTACCTGGAGGCAATGGTAATTTAACTGCCACATAGCCTTCAATACCATCTGAAACCTGCTCACCATCTTCGTTAAGAATTTGGATATCATAGCCACTTACAGGAAAACTAGCAGAACCTGGTTTTACTGGTTGCAACTCTACGCCTACCATATTAGCCAACATAGGCCAACCACTTTCGGTTTGCCACCAATGATCAATCACAGGTACTTTCAAATGCTGCTCTGTCCAAGTTAAGGTTGCCACATCACAGCGTTCACCAGCAAGGAACTGATATTTTAAACAAGATAAATCGAATTTATTAATCAGTTTTCCCTCAGGATCTTCTTTTTTGATAGCTCGAATTGCCGTAGGAGCCGTAAACATCACTTTCACTTCATGCTCACTTATGACTCTCCAAAATGTTGAAGCATCAGGTGTTTTAATTGGTTTTCCTTCAAATAAAATTGTGGTGTTTCTATTCAAAAGAGGCGCATAGACAATATAGCTATGCCCAACCACCCAACCTACATCACTCGCTGCCCAGTAAGTATCTCCTTCATTGATTCCATAGACATATTTCATGGAAAATTTCAATGCAGTTGCATAACCTCCAGTATCTCGAATGATACCCTTAGGTGTTCCTGTGGTGCCTGAAGTATAAAGAATATAAGAAGGATGTGTCGAATCTAAAGGAATGGCCTCAGCTGGTTTTGAACTACTAACCAAATCACTGTAATCAACATCATAATCCTCTTTAGGAATTTCAACACCTAACTGTCGGTCGAATACAACAACGTGATTTGGTTTGTGTTTTGCTTGCACAATAGCTTCATCAACAAATGGTTTATATGGAATAATGCGTTGTATTTCTATTCCGTTGGAAGCTGTAATAATAGCTTTGGGTTTACAATCGTCAATTCGAATCGCTAATTCGTGAGGCGCAAAACCTCCAAAAACGACTGAATGTATTATGCCCAAGCGAACACATGCCAACATTGCATAAATAGCTTGCGGAATCATTGGCATGTAAATTATACAAGTATCACCTTTTTGTAAGCCTAAGTCTTTTAAACCACCTGCCAACTTAGACACTTCTTCATGAAGCTGACTGAAGGTAATATGTTGTTTTGTGTCTGTTACTGGTGAATCATAGATGATCGCATTTTGATTACCGAAACCATCATTTATATGCTTATCAATACAGAGATAACTCAAATTGAGCTGGCCATCTTCAAACCACTGATAATAATCATGCTCATCTTTTGATAGAATAGCATTGGGAGATTTAAACCATTCTAATGCATCGGCTTGTGCTTTCCAAAAGTGTTCAGGCTGATCAATACTTTTTTTATAAAACTCCTGATAATTCATGACTTTATTTTTTTCGAATTAAACAAGCCAAACCAATTTGGGTTGAGCACTTTCAGCTTGATCAATGCCCAAACGATTACCAAGAAGCAAATGCCCATGACTATAGACAATCCAGCATCTACATTGGATTCGTTTTCAAATTTAAATCTGACGTATAAAGTTATTATAGCATATATACAGATGAGTATATCTGATGCTAAAGGATTGATGCGAAATTTCATATCTTAAAACTTTAATTAAACATTAGTTTGTTTGCACACAAAACCAATACTTAATTGAGTAGTTCAAGAATTTCTGAAACTATTTTTTTTACTGAAAACGGTTTGGTTAAATATTTATCTGCTCCAAGTTTTAAACCTTTTTCAATATCTGAAGCTTTATTTTTTGCAGTTAAGAATACCACTTTAGTATCCGCTAACTTTTCATTGTTCTTTATCTGTGTCAACGTTTGATAGCCATCTACGTTCGGCATCATAATATCCAGCAATACAACATCTGGCACTTCACTTTCCAATATCTCCAAAGCCTCACTTCCATCTCTTGCAATGAACACCTCAAAATCTTGCTTTTTAAAGGTGTATTCTAACGACATTACAATATTGGGCTCGTCGTCGACAATTAAAATCTTTCTCTTCATAAAAATTTCTACAATTTACTCAAAAGGCAGCGTAAAAACAAGCTTTGCGCCTTTTTTTAACCCTTTTTCAGCCCAAATTTTTCCATTGTGTTTTTGTACTATTTGTTTGGTGATTGCAAGTCCTAATCCACTACCATGTGGTTTAATGGTGTTTTGGTGTTTCGATTGGTAAAATTTTTCAAAAATAAAATCATGATCTTCACTTGGAATCCCTTTACCATTGTCACTTACCGAGATTTCAACAAATTGATTTCCAAGTTTATAGTCAATCGTTATTTCCCCTGTTTTTTCCTTGCAAAATTTCATGGCATTTGACAATAAGTTTGTGAGAACTTGTAGAATTCGATCCTCATCATAATTGAGCTTGAAGCTATGAGGATTTCTATTAATAAGCCTGATTTCTTTTTTGGAAGCAATATGAGATATGCTGGACATGGCTTTCTTCATGGTGTTTTGAATATCGTATCGTTCAATATCCAGGTTCAATCGGCCAGTTTCCAACTTTTCAAAATCCAGAATGTTATTGATCAAACGCCCTAAGCGATCAGAGTCTTGAAGAATGTTCTTTAAAAATTGTTGCTTCATTTCCATCGGCATATCATCAATATCATCCATCAATAATTCAGTTGCTGCCCTAATGCCTGTAATAGGAGTTTTCAACTCATGGGCTACAGTATCTAAAAACTCATCTTTTTGCTTGTCTTTTGTAATCAGTTCTTGATTCGCAGTTTTAAGTTTTGAAGAGAGCTCTGCCAATTCATTCGATTTTTCCAACAATACTTTATTGCTCACAATATGCTCTTTAGATTCTTCAAGGATTTTTAAAACTTCCACCAAACTGATTTGTTCTTCTTTAACCACACTTGCAATAAGTATTTTTGCTGAAGCACTCCCAATACTTCCCGTTAAGAGTTTTTCTGAAAAATTAATCAATCGCGCATCCGCAATCTGTGTGTCTGGTGACAATTTGTATTTGGTGAAAAATATACTTAAGGCACGATTCGCTTTGGTTTCCCCTAGAAATCGCACCAATACGTTTTTTATATCAGCTACATAAGCTTCCCCTTTCCAAACCAAGGCACTATCTTGAAGCGTGGAGAAGTTTCTTATATCGACAAACATTTCTGCATAATTACGTTCCCTATAATGTCCTTTAGAGGTTAAGGAGAAAATCAAATAACATAAAATATTGGCAGACATGCTCCAAAAAAATGCATGAGCTGGAGGTGATAAAAAATCAATTCCGAACAAAGCATGTGGTTTTAGAGCAGAAATACCTCGCAAACCATACTGAACAAAATCATCACTTCCTGTATAAGCTTGAACTGTAAAAGGTAAAACCAAGGTATAAAGTACAATTAAGATCCCAACAATGATTCCTATAATAGCTGCTTTTGAAGAGCCTCTATTCCAATACAATCCAATAAAAAAGGATGGCGCTAATTGAGCAATGATGACGAAGGAAATCAATCCGATGGAATATAGAGACAACTCTCTTGAAAAAGACACATAGAAAAAGTATGCCGTAATTATGATGGTAAAAATAGAAATACGACGAATATTCTTAATGTATTTGGAATTACGTTCGGGTTGATTTTTTATGAACTTATCTAAAAACCCATAAGGAATGATCAAGTTATTACTCACCATAATGGACAATGCCAAAGTTGATACGACAACCATAGATATCACTGCTGAAAATCCGCCAAGAAAAACCAAGGTCGCTAAAAACGAATTGCCATTTTCCAAGGGAAGCAACAAGGTATAGTATTCTGCATTAACGGCATTGCCGAATGTAAGCTTACCAGCCCAAGCGATAAAAATTACAAAAACGTTAAATAGCAACAGGTAAAGTGGAAACATCCAAATGGCTTTTTTGAGATGTTTCTCTCGTATATTTTCCAAAACTGAAACCTGGAATTGCCGAGGCAAAAGAAAAATAGCTATAAACGATAAGCCAGTCATAAAAAACCAATTGAAACTGTCTTCAATACCATTCAACTTAATAAGTGAATTAAAGTTCTCTGTGTTTGAAATTTTGGAATAGATGTCTGTTGTACCATCAAAAAGATAGAAGGTAATATATATCCCAATGACTAAAAAGAACAATAGTTTTAAAACCGACTCAAAGGCAACTGAGGCTATGATACCTTTGTGTTTTTCAGAAGCATCCGTGTTTTGTGTGCCAAAAAATGTAGCAAAAACCGCTAACAATAAAGCTACATAAAATGTGGAATCATCTAAGATTGACGTTGAAATATAACTGGTTTCATCTGCTATGATTGCAAACGTTTCAGATACAGCTTTTAATTGAAGTGATATATAAGGCAAGGTTCCGAAGAGACAGACCAAAGTCACAAGCGCTCCTAAAAAACGATGGTTTCCGTATCGCAGAGATATAAAATCTGCTATCGAGGAAATCTTATGCTGTTTTGAAATCCGAATGATTTTCCGAAGCAAGACAATCCAAAGTGGTGCCGCTATGACTGGACCCAAATAAATTGGCAAAAAATCGATACCTGAATTTGCAGCAATCCCAATGCTTCCGTAGTAGGTCCAAGCCGAGCAATACACGGCAAGAGATAAAGTATATACGTAAGGATTGTTAACCCATTTGCTTTTCTTTTTCCGTTCTGCAAAAAAAGCAATGTAAAAAAGCACCGCTAAATATAGTATAATGATTAAGACAAGCGAATAGTTATTCATAATGGCGTTTTAATACGATGTATGAAATCACTATAGACAAAATCCAGATGGAAAAAATCGAAAAATAAAATACTGGAATACCAAATAGTTGTCCGTCAGAATTGAATACAAGCAAGAAAGGTACATTGAACACGAGGAACAATGCTATAGACAATACAACCAATTTTTGTTCGTGGCGTTTTTTCATTAGAAATTGAAAATCTAAAAATAAGAAAAAAACAGTACTGCCGTAACAGTACTGTTTCATACTAACTAATTAATTTAACTTTAATTCCAAATGAATTAAGAACTAAATCATCAATGACTAGAAGCTTCACCTGCTCCTGAAGGTATTCTAATATTCTCTACCATTTCCTGAACATTTTCTGGTGGAGCAGCCGTTAATCTAGAAACCACTACAGACACCACAACGTTTACAAGCATGGCAATTGTTCCGAAGCCTTCTGGTGAGGTACCAAACCACCATTCGGTAGCTGGCTTAGGATCCATAACACCAATCAGTCCTGTTTTATAAACGATCATATAATACAGCATCAAGACGATACCTACAATCATTCCGGCAACAGCACCTTGTTTATTCATACGCTTGTCAAAAATTCCCAAAATAATGGCTGGGAAGAATGATGCAGCTGCCAATCCGAAGGCCAGAGCCACAACCGCTGCCACAAATCCTGGCGGATAAATTCCGAAGAGCCCTGCAATAATGATAGCCACTAAAATAGAAATACGAGCTGCTAAAAGTTCTCCTTTTTCTGAAATGTCTGGCTTTAATTGCTTTTTGATTAAATCATGGGAAATCGAAGTTGAGATCACTAATAGCAATCCAGCAGCAGTTGATAATGCTGCAGCCAATCCACCAGCAGCCACGAGAGCAATCACCCAATTTGGTAGTTTAGCAATTTCAGGATTTGCCAATACCATGATATCACGATCTACATATAATTCATTTTCAGTTGTAGCATTAGCGTTAGTAATCATACGTTCACCATTCGTTCCTCGAACATCAGAATAAACTGGTTTCTTTCCTTCTAAAGCAGATCCAGCAACATATTGAATCTTGCCATCTCCATTTTTATCAGACCAAGCAATCAGACCCGTATTTTCCCAGTTTTTAAACCATTCTGGAACCTCTTTATACTCTGTATTACTTACTGTTTCGATTAAGTTTGTTCTTGCAAATACAGCAATAGCCGGAGCCGTTGTATATAGAATAGCGATGAACAATAAAGCCAATCCAGCAGATTTTCTAGCATCCTTTACTTTAGGAACTGTGAAGAAGCGAACAATCACATGCGGTAATCCTGCAGTTCCTACCATTAATGCTAAAGTAATAGCAAAAACATCCCAAGTGGTTTTGGTGCCACTGGTATATTCGTTAAATCCGAGTTGTGTGTGTAAGGCATCTAACTTATCGAGTAAAAAGGTACCATCTTCAACCGTTCCTCCCATTCCAATTTGAGGAATGATGTTTCCGGTCATTTGCATTGAAATAAAGAATGCAGGCACCATAAAAGCAAAGATCAAGACACAATATTGCGCAACCTGCGTATAGGTAATTCCTTTCATTCCTCCTAAGAAGGCAAAAATAAGAACAACAGTCATTCCTATGACGACACCAAGATTGATATCTACTTGCAAGAATTGAGAGAATACAATACCAACGCCACGCATTTGTCCAGCTACGTAAGTAAAGGAAACTATTAAGGCACAAATTACGGCAACTGTTCTAGCGGTATTTGAATAGTATCGATCACCAATAAAATCTGGCACTGTAAACTTCCCAAACTTCCTTAGATATGGTGCCAGAAGCAGTGCCAGAAGCACATAACCTCCTGTCCAACCCATAAGGAACACCGAACCATCATAACCCATAAAAGAGATTAATCCAGCCATACTTATAAACGAAGCCGCACTCATCCAGTCAGCAGCAGTCGCCATACCATTTGCTAATGGAGAAACACCACCACCAGCAACATAAAATTCTTTTGTTGAGCCTGCTCTGGCCCAAATTGCTATTCCAAAATATAAGGCGAAAGTAAGCCCTACTAATATCCATGTCCAAGTTTGTACACTCATAATGTTTTGATTTTAATTTAGTTAAGGGTTACTCGTCGAAACCGTATTTTTTATCAAGTTTATTCATCAATCTCACATATACGAATATGAGAATTACAAATACATAAATTGAGCCTTGTTGTGCAAACCAGAAGCCTAACTTAAAGCCACCCAACCTGAACTGATTCAGTTCTTCTTTGAATAGAATTCCACAACCGTAAGACACTGCAAACCAAATAAATAATAGAATGACCAAATATTTAAGGTTTTCCTTCCAATACGCTGTCGCGTGTTTTTGTTTTTCACTCATAACATTAGTTTTTATAGGTAAATCATAGCCTGCAAAGTCACAGTACCCATTGCATCATTGTTACCGTATTTAGTATTGAAATATTCAAGGGTCAGTTTAGAATTGTGCCCACTTATATACGCATTAGCACCTACACCAAAAGATGTCGCACTATCGTCAATAGCATCAATTTGTCTGTTATCAAATTGCAGATAAGGCTGGAATTTCACCTTACCTTCTGTTGCAATCACATAACCAACATGCGCATGGATAAGCGATCCTGTTTCATAGGTTGTACCCAAAGTATAATCTTCTCCATAATTTGTAAACTGACTTAATAAATACGCTGTTATAGCTGCTCCATTTTCTCCAAGAGGTGCATCATAAAAAGCATCAATAGCGAAAATAGAAACATCTTCTCCAGACAACTCACCATTGCCATCAGCAACTACAGAGCCATTTGGATGAAGGAAGAATCCTGCTCCAACGTTAAAAACTTTTTTACCTCCTAAATACGTTCCAACCTTGTAAGGCAAGAAATTAGATTCTTGATCTAAAAAATGATAATCAAAGTATCCAGCATAGGTTCGTCCAGCATCTTTAGAGCCCAGAAGTCTGCGTCCAGCATAAACAGCAGAACCGTTGTTCATAGGTGTTGTTCCAGACTGAAGGTTGTTAGTAACCGCATCATTAATCGCTACTCGGTATTGCAATTTTTTGAACTTCCCTTTCAAATACACACCCATATGACGTGCAAATTGATCAGAAAGGCCAATTGTTGCCCAAGCCTGACGCTGGTTGTCCAAAGTCATCATGTTTAATGTACTTTGGTTGTTTAATCTGGAAATTCCATTCCAATAATGAAGTCCACCACCAATAGCATGGTTCGCACTCAAGCTATACTGTGCCCAAACATCATGAAAAAATAGTTGTGAGCGATCTCCTGTTCCAATAGCAGACATATTGTCTGCATTGAGACTGTTTAATCCGAAATGTGTAAGAATTAGGAAATCTTTGTTAATTTGTGCATACATAAGAACACGAGCTCTTCTCAAACTGAAGTTGAGCTCGCTTTGTTCGTTACCATTAGCATCTAATGGTCGGTCTGAATTGTGTTGTGCCCAGAATTGAGCCCATGAAATGATTCTGAAGTACTTCGAACCATCTTCATTCAGTTTTACTTTCATTCCACCAGTGTAATCTGGCGATCCTTGAGCAAAACAAAGCTGAATGGACATCAAAAAAATTCCAATCAGCACAAGGGATGTTTTCTTCATAATTTAAAAGTGTTAGTTAGCAAATAATTGGTTTTGTGTGCACTACTAAGCTCTTAAAAACTATGTCTTGAAAAAAAATAACTATACTTATATGTTAATTATATATACTAATCCTTAAATCGTTCCCATTTAATCAACATAAACTTATCACCAAGTTCTGTCACAACTACACCAGCACCTTTGATATTCTCAGAATTTTGAAAGTACTTCCCAAGCTCTTCCGCATTGAGGATTTTGTAAGTGGGATGATAACTTGAATTATAAGGTCGTTTAACACCGTATTTCTTCACCCAATTCATGATACTCACATGTGAAATCCCTAAAATACGTTCAATCTCACGATAGGTCAAGCCTTCTAAATACAACTGAAGTGCTTTATTAACGTAATAATCATCTATTTTTTTTCCTAGCTTATTTACGGAGAAAAAATAATTGCATTTTTTACATTTGTAACGTTGCCTGCCATTTACAATGCCGCTCTTGATATAAGTATCAGATCCACAATTTGGACACAAGTCAATAGTCATATATATTATTTTAGCATAAATATATTAATTTAGCAATAAAAATGCAATGCCTTTAAATTATAGCTTTTCAAACCAACAAGAAAAAACCCTATACATATTTCAGTATAGGGCTATAAAAAATAGTTTGCTATCGATCAATTTGGGTTATTGAAATACTCTTGTTCCTCATCTGTTAATAATCTGGAATGGATAATGAATCGAAGTCCGAGAGGAATCTCCAATGAAAAACTCGCACCTCGACCTTCTGTGATATCAATAGTCAAATGTGTATGCTTCCAATATTCGTATTGGTCTTTGTTCATATAAAAGTTCACGCCTTCTACAACTCCCAAGAGAATATCACTCTCATCGAGATACATATCCTCTTTTTCAAAAATCATAGGTGAAGACCCATCACAACAGCCACCACTTTGGTGGAAAATCAATTCGCCATGTTTGTCCTTTAAAGACCTGACGACATTTGCAGCAGCTTCGGTAATATCAATTCGTTTCATACTTAACAAGATAAAAAAAGGCTGAACAAATTCAGCCTTAGATTAACAATTTTATTCTAAAAGAATCCTAGCTTATTCTTATCGTAAGAAATGAGCATGTTTTTAGTTTGCCTGTAATGACTCAACATCATAACATGGTTTTCTCTACCAAAACCTGATTTCTTATAACCTCCAAAAGGTGCATGAGCTGGATAGGCATGGTAGCAATTCACCCAAACACGACCTGCTTTAATGGCTCTCGGAATTTGATATAATTGATGTGCGTCCCTTGTCCATACACCAGCTCCCAATCCGTAGAGCGTATCGTTGGCAATTTCCAAAGCTTCTGCTTCATCCTTAAATTTGGTAACACAAACGACAGGACCAAAGATTTCTTCTTGGAACACACGCATTTTATTATGACCTTCCAAAATTGTTGGTTGAATGAAAAAGCCATTAGCCAAATCGCCTTCTTTATTGGCTTCACCTCCACAAAGTACTTTTGCTCCTTCATCCTTCCCTATTTTGATATAGGATTGAATTTTTTCATATTGATCATTTGACGCTTGGGCTCCAACCATACATGAGGTATCATAAGGATTGTTTTGAACAATAGCTTTTGTACGTTCTATGACGCGTTCCATAAAGGCATCGTAGATATCTTCTTGGACTAAAATTCTTGAAGGACACGTACAAACTTCGCCTTGATTAAACGCAAATAACACAGCACCTTCAATGGCCTTGTCTAAAAAGGCATCATCTTCATCCATTACAGAATTGAAGAAGATATTAGGCGACTTTCCTCCTAACTCCATTGTTACTGGATTCAGGTTTTTGGACGCATATTGCATGATCAATTGTCCTGTAGTCGTTTCACCTGTAAAGGCAACTTTATCCACTCTAGAACTTGAGGCTAAAGGTTTTCCTGCTTCAGGACCAAATCCGTGAACTACATTGATAACACCTGGTGGAAATACATCCGCAATTTTCTCCATCAATAAAGTTGCTGAAGATGGCGTTTGCTCTGCTGGTTTCAACACAACACAATTTCCAGTGGCTAATGCTGGTGGTAATTTCCAAGACAACATCAATAAAGGAAAATTCCATGGTATGATTTGTCCGACCACACCAAGCGGTTCCTTGATATTCATGGACAAGGTATTGGCATCCAATTCGGTAGCACTACCTTCCTCAGCGCGAATACAAGAGGCAAAATAACGCCAATGATCTACCGAAAGTGGCACATCAGCATTTAAGGTTTCACGGATTGGTTTCCCATTATCACAGGTTTCAACCAAGGCGAATTCCTCTAAATTTTCTTCAATAATATCGGCCACTTTGTTTAATAATGTCGCACGTTCTGTAGCAGAAGTATTTGCCCATGACTCTTTCGCAGCATTTGCTGCATCTAAAGCCAATTCAACATCTTCTTTTTGCGATCTTGGATATTTAGCGATTAAGGACTTGTCTATTGGAGAAGTATTTTCAAAATACGCTCCACCTACTGGTTCCACAAACTTACCGTTTATAAAATTTCCGTAAGACGCTTTAAATTTTGGTTTTGAATAACTCATTTAAATTTGTATTAAATTATTAATTACATAATATTTTCATACTATTTTTATAGTATCTATATTTTGGATAAAGTTATTTTATGATATCTTTATTTTCTTGAACATATTTATTATTATTTTGAACATATCTATTATTTACGCTCTTTAGAGTTATTTTTTTGTATCATTGAATATGAAACCCTTACTAAGTCATCATAAAAAGCATCGAAAACTGACGACTCTTGTCGAGAACAGAACAACTTACAATGCCGAATATGCTGAACTTAATATTTATGAAACCCATGTCTATGCTGAAAAAGTCTCCTTGACTTTTGATTTTCCTATTATCGCCAGTATGCTTACAGGAAAGAAAATCATGCATATTGACGGATTTGAAGCGTTTGATTTTTTTCCAGGTGAATCGGTTGTGATGCCTACCAATAAGGAAATGGTTATTGATTTCCCTCTAGCAACCCAAGAGCAACCAACACAATGTCTAGCCTTAGGAATTGATGCTTCAAAAATTGATGAAGTTGTAGCCAAGTTCAATAACCATGTTGCCATTGAAAATGAAAACAACAACTGGAATCTTGATGAAACTGCTTCTCATCTCATTAACAACATAGATGTCAATCATCTTATAGAACGACTGACCTACACATTTACTAATAATAATAAGTCGAAAGACGTACTGTTGGACTTGATGATTCAGGAGTTGATTGTAAGATTGCTACAAACCAAGGCTAAATCGTTGATCATTAATGATCCTCATCAAATTTTTAACGATACACGAATAGGCACAGTGATTAAATACATCAAAGAAAATTTGACCAATAAGGATTTATCTGTAGATGTATTGGCTGAGAAAGCTTACATGAGTACCTCCCATTTTCATAAACAATTCAAAAATACGCTTGGAGTGTCTCCAATAGATTATATCAATTCTGAAAAAATCAAGTTTTCAAAAAAATTGATGAAAGAACATTCAGGATATCGCATGTCTGAAATCGCCTTTAAATCTGGTTTTAATAATACCAGCTATTTCAACAGGCAATTCAAAAAAATGGAAATGATGACACCTCAGCAGTTTAAGTCTTCTATTAAAAAATCTTAAGTATTTCTATGCCTCTTGAAGTAAGCTTTAGTTTCCTTAACCACTTTAGGAGCTAAAATGATAGTTGCTAACATGGTAGGAATTGCCATAAAAGCAAATATGCCATCAATAAAATTAATGACTGTTGCAAATGGCAACGTTGCCGCAAGAACAATGCTCAGAATATAAATATAACTGTAATAATGTTTACGATGCGCTCCAATAAGAAATGACAAGCATTTAGTACCATAATAGGCATAAGAAAACAAAGACGACACGCTAAAAATCACCACACAAACCATAAGGGCATAAGGACCAAATCCAGGTAGCGCATCCTCAAAAGCTGAAGCTGTTAAACTTACACCATTATCTGATGTTGTTTGCCAAACATCGGTCACCAAAATGGTCAATCCAGTTAATGTGCACACTATTAGCGTATCGATTACTGGACCAAGCATAGCGACTAAACCTTCACGAACTGGCTCATCCGTTTTTGCAGCACCATGAGCCATTGGCGCTGTTCCGATTCCAGCTTCATTAGAAAAGGCACCACGCTTTACGCCCAAAATAATCAATGCGCCAAGGACTCCTCCATACATACTTTCGTCATTAATATAATCTGCTGAAAAAGCGTCCGTAAAAATTAGGGTTACATATTTAGGAATTTCAGAATAGTTAATTCCTAGAATAATAAGGACGAGAAAAAAGTAAAGCAATACCATTGAAGGCACCATTTTAGATGCAATACCACTGATTCGTTTCAAGCCACCTAAAATGACAATTGACGTCACAAGAACCAAAACAATTGCAATAATAAGGTTAGTGTAAAAACTAACTTCAACACCATTAGGAATCAAAATAATATCGTTGATGGCTTGTTTTAATTGGTTCACATTCACAACAGGTAAGGCGCCAAACATTCCAAAAACAGAAAACAAAACCGCTAAAAACTGCCAACGCTTACCAAGTCCTTCACGAATAAAGTACATTGGACCACCTTGTAAATCGCCGTTACTGTCCTTTCCTCTATACATAACCGCTAAGGTTGAGGTGAAAAATTTGGTACTCATTCCAACAATCGCGCTAATCCACATCCAGAACAAAGCTCCTGGTCCGCCAACTGTAATCGCCAAAGCTACACCAGCAATGTTACCCATGCCTATTGTAGAAGATAAAGCTGTGGTCAAGGCTTTAAAATGACTGATTTCTCCAGGATCATTTGGGTCGTCATACTTCCCTCTTAACACCTGAATGGCATGTGCAAAAAAGCAAAACGGAACAAATCGTGAGCGAATCAAAAGATAGAGTCCACCACCAATCAACAAAAGCAATAATGGCATTCCCCAAGCTAGGGATGAGAATTTTTCAGAAAACTGATAGAGATTTTGCATAAGGTTTCAACTACCTATTTGGTTAATAAGCAAACTTAAAAATACGAAACCTTAAAATACTACTTAGAATTAAGATAGTTTAAGACATTAGCCTCTATCCTTTCATGAATATTAGAGACATCTGCTTTTACAAAGGTTTCTCCTGTAATATTTTCATAAAGTTCAATATAGCGTTCACTAACTGAGTTGATGTAGTCATCACTCATTTCTGGAACAGATTGCCCTTCAAGTCCCTGAAAGTTATTGGCTATTAACCACTGGCGCACAAACTCTTTAGACAATTGCTTTTGAGGTTCGTTGTTATCTTGACGTTCTTGATAACCTTCAGCATAAAAATAACGTGAGGAATCTGGTGTATGGATTTCATCAATTAAAACAATTTTTCCGTCTTTGGTTTTACCAAACTCGTATTTGGTATCGACCAAAATCAACCCTCGAGATGCTGCAATTTCAGAGCCACGTTGGAATAATTTTCTCGTGTAATCTTCCAGCACAACATAATCCGCTTCGGAAACGATGCCACGTTTTAAGATATCTTCACGAGAAATATCCTCATCATGATCGCCTTGTTCTGCTTTGGTTGCAGGTGTAATAATTGGTTGTGGAAACTTATCATTTTCTTTCATACCTTCTGGCATGGCAACACCACATAACATGCGTTTTCCCACTTTGTATTCACGAGCTGCGTGCCCAGACAAATACCCACGAATCACCATTTCTACCTTGAAAGGCTCACATAAATGTCCGACAGCCACATTTGGATCTGGAGTTGCCGTCAACCAATTAGGCACCAAATCTTCGGTAGCCTTCATCATTCGAGTAGCGATTTGGTTAAGTATTTGTCCTTTATACGGAATCCCTTTAGGCATGACCACATCAAAAGCCGATAAACGATCGGTTGCAATCATGACCAGTTCTTCGTCGTTAATATTATATACTTCCCTAACCTTTCCTTTGTAGACACTTTTCTGGTTTGGGAATTTAAAATTGGATGCAATTATGGTATTATTCTGATTTGACACTACAATTATAATATATGTTTAATAGCTTTAGCCCAGATTAAGGCAGTTGTTGGAGCTCCTTGAAAAGAGCGACTGCCGAAAGCTGGAATAGCTTCAAAAAATTAATCTCTATTTTCGATACTTTTATAAGCCTCAATAACTTTCTTCACGAGTTTATGGCGAATGACGTCTTTATCGTCAAGATAGACCATACCAATCCCTTCTACATTTTTCAAAACCAGCAAGGCCTCTTTCAATCCAGAAATCGTACGTCGTGGTAAATCGACCTGACCAGGATCTCCTGTAAGCAAAAACTTGGCATTTTTACCCATTCTCGTCAAGAACATCTTCATTTGAGCATGGGTTGTATTCTGACCTTCATCCAAAATCACAAAAGCATTGTCTAATGTTCGTCCGCGCATAAATGCCAAAGGCGCAATTTGAACAGTTCCATTTTCGAGAAAACTCGCCAACTTTTCAGGAGGAATCATATCGCGTAAGGCATCATAAAGTGGTTGCATGTATGGATCTAATTTTTCTTTGAGATCACCTGGTAGAAATCCGAGATTCTCTCCAGCTTCCACTGCAGG
The DNA here is from genome assembly GCF_041224425.1 of Psychroserpens sp. XS_ASV72. Taxonomy (NCBI): domain Bacteria; kingdom Pseudomonadati; phylum Bacteroidota; class Flavobacteriia; order Flavobacteriales; family Flavobacteriaceae; genus Psychroserpens; species Psychroserpens sp. XS_ASV72. The sequence goes on from NZ_JBGFGL010000077.1 coordinate 308,063, forward strand.
ACGTGTTAGAATGATACGTTTTACTTCCTTATTTTTTAAAGCCCTTACTGCCAAGGCCACACCTGTGTAAGTTTTTCCAGTACCAGCAGGACCAATAGCAAACACCATATCGTTTTTTTTCATACTGTCAACCAACTTACGCTGATTGACCGTTTGCGCTTTGATAATTCTACCATTAACACCATGAAGGATGGGTTCGCCACTTTGATCTGATGTGGTATAATCATCACTACTCTGACTTGTGAGCACGCGCTCAATGGTATTTTCGTCTATTTTATTGTACTTGCCAAAATGCACCATAAGCATTTCCATACGGCGATCAAATTCTTCTAATAAATCTTCGTCACCATAGGCTTTAATTTTATTGCCTCTTGCTACAATTTTAAGTTTTGGAAAGTATTGTTTTAGGATTTTGATATTGGCATTTTGAGCACCAAAAAACTCTTTGGGAGTGATTTCCTCTAATTCTAAAATAAGTTCGTTCAAAAGCTGTCCTATTTATTAATTAATCTGTTTTGTTTTATTAGTTTTGTGATGAGGTAAACAAGACTCATGTTACTCAAAAATAACTAAAGTATTTTATTCGAAAGGTTACCATAGGATTAAAATATTGATGAGTTTTTAACAAGTTTATCTACGACTAAACAACGAGATTAGACATTTAGCTACTGAGAGGGATTCATTTATGGCAATCATCACATTAACAACCGATTTTGGAGAAAAAGATCACTTTGCTGGTGCCATTAAAGGTGCCATTTACAGTGAAATGCCTGATGCTAGAATTGTTGATATCTCACATTCAGTTGCGCCTTTCAATATTCCTGAAGCAGCCTATATCATTCAGAATGCTTACAGTAGCTTTCCAAAAGGTACTATTCATGTTATTGGTATCGATTCTGAGTTGAATCCTGAAAATAAGCATATTGCCGTTCAGCTTGACGATCATTATTTCATTTGTGCCAATAACGGTATCATGAGTATGATCTGTAGTGAAATTTCACCTCAAAAAATTGTGGAAATCAACATCCATGACCGTGTCGGAACAAGTTTCCCTGTATTGGATGTTTTTGTTAATGTTGCTTGCCATATTGCTCGTGGTGGCACACTTGAAGTCATAGGGAAAGTTATTGATACCATCAAACCCATCAAAAACATGATTCCCTTTGTGAATGATGAAAAAAATCAGATCATTGGTAATGTTATTTACATCGACAACTATGGCAATGTGGTGACCAATATCAAGCGTAAGTTTTTTGAATCTATTCAAAAAACCCGTAATTATGAAATTTCGGCACGGAATTACAAGTTCAAAACCATATATGAAAAATATAGTGATGCCATAAATTTCGATATTCCCGAAGAAAAAAGATATGATGCTGGAAGAGGTCTCGTTGTTTTCAATTCTTCAGGATATCTCGAAATCGCTGTTTATAAAAGTGATGGTAATACTGTTGGCAGTGCATCTTCGTTGATGGGATTGGATATTAGAGATACTGTAACCGTAAATTTTGTTACGACACCAGTTATTCCAAAAGGAAAAGAAATTATTGAACGCTAAGACTATGTTTGTAAGAATTGTAAAAATGAGTTTTGAACCTTCGCATATCGATACGTTTCTTGCTAACTTTGAAAGCAATAAACATAAGATTCGAGCTTTTGAAGGTTGTGAATTTTTAGAATTGTATAGAGACAAGTACAATACCAATACATTTTTTACGTATAGTTATTGGAATACTGAAAATGATTTGGAACGCTATAGACAATCGAATCTATTTAAACAGGTGTGGTCAAAAACAAAACCTTTGTTCAATGCCAAACCTGAAGCTTGGAGTGTGGATAAAATTGTTAGCCTAAGTTAAATATTTATGACTGCATCTGAAAACAAACACCTTAGAAGAAGTATAATTACACCTTTAATTGTGTATATATTTCTATTTTGTATTGCATTTTATTTTTACTACTTCGGAAGTCAAAAACCTACACTTAAAACCACAAGTTTATTTGCTTCAATTTTCTGTTTTGTTTTTATGGTGTTTTATGTCACAAAATGGATTCGATTCAATAAAGTCCTTAAAGCTTCAAACCCTAACTAAATGCTCGCCATACTTAAAAAAGAAATCAATACGTTCTTTGCCTCACCAATTGGTTACTTGGTCATTGCTGCTTTTTTGTTATTGAACGGATTATTTCTATGGTTATTTAAAGGTGAATTCAATATTTTGGATAATGGGTTTGCAGATTTATCCAGCTTTTTCCTTTTAGCGCCTTGGATTCTTGTGTTTTTAGTACCTGCAGTTACCATGCGAAGTTTTGCCGATGAAAAAAAGCAAGGCACCTTAGAATTGCTCTTGACAAAACCCATCAGTCATTTAAGCATTGTTCTAGGAAAGTATTTTGGTGCATTTGTACTTATCGTACTGGCTTTAATTCCAACGTTACTCTATATTTTTACATTATGGAAACTCGGTAACCCTGAAGGCAACCTCGATGTTGGAAGTGTCATGGGCTCTTATTTCGGGTTATTATTTTTAGTAGCTGCTTACACCTCTATTGGAGTGTTTTCGTCTAGTCTAACCGATAATCAAATTGTCGCTTTTATCATTGCCGTTTTTATTTGTTTCTTTTTCTATTTCGGATTTGAAGGTTTGTCCAATTACAACCTTTTTGGAGAGTCATTTTATATAGAAAACTTAGGCATGTCATCTCATTTCAATAGTATGAGTCGAGGTGTACTCGATACAAGAGATGTCATTTACTTTTTAAGCATCGCTGCCTTTTTTATCATTCTAACACAATTAAATATTAAGCGAAGTCGATAATGATTAAAAAGAACATCATCTATATAAGCGTTGTAATTGCTATTCTTATTGCAATCAATATGATTTCAAGTCATGTTTACAAACGTTTTGACCTAACCAAAGACAAACGCTACACTTTATCTGAAGCTGCTATCCAAACCATTGATAATGTTGACTCTCCAATTATTGTCGATGTGTTTTTGGAAGGTGATTTTCCTTCGGAATTTAGACGACTTCGGAATGAAACACAACAAATACTTGAAGAGTTTGCTGTTCATAACTCCAATTTGAAATTTGGATTTATCAATCCGCTTGAAGAGGAAAGCTCACGACAACGAAACATCCAGCTATTGGCGCAACGTGGCATGCGACCGTTTCAAGTCACCGTTAAAGAAAACGGAAAAACCTCTCAAGAGGTTATCATACCTTGGGCTTTAGCAAGCTATAATGAACAAACGGTCATCGTTCCTTTAATCAAAAACAAAATTGGTGCAACCGATCAAGAATTGGTGAATGGCTCTATTCAAAATCTGGAATACATATTTGCAGAAGCTTTTAAAAAACTAACGGTTCCAAAGCAAAAGAAAATCGCTGTTTTAAGAGGTAACGGACAACTATCAGATGCTTATGTTGCTGATTTTTTAAGTACACTTGGAGAACACTATTACTTGGCACCTTTCACTTTGGACAGCGTAGCTTCCAATCCGCAAAAAACATTAAAAGACCTCAAAGGTTTTGATTTGATTATTTCAGCAAAACCTATGCAACCATTTTCTGAAGAGGAAAAATATGTATTGGACCAATACACGATGAATGGCGGAAAAAGTCTTTGGCTTACCGAAGCAATCATCATGGATAAAGATAGTCTTTACAATAATGCTGGTAAGGCTGTAGCAATCATGAAAGATCTAAACCTTACCGATTTTTTCTTTAAATATGGTGTTCGTATCAATCCAGTTATGGTAAACGATCTTTACTCTGCTCCCATAACATTGGCCATTGGTGAAGGCAGTAATGCACAATTTCAACCTGTGCAGTGGCAATACTCACCTTTAGCAGGCAATAATCCGAACCATCCAATTACAACCAATATCAATCCTGTTAAATTTGATTTTGCGAGTCAGATAGACACCTTAAAAAATGGTGTGGAAAAGACCATTTTATTACGAAGCTCAAACTTAACCAAATTGGTTGGTGTTCCAAGTGAAGTGGATTTAGATATTGTAACGCGAGAACCTGATACAAAAACCTACAATCAGCCCAATCAAACCTTAGCTGTTTTATTGGAAGGTGAGTTTAAGTCGGTTTATAAAGATCGAATCAAACCTTTTGAACTTAATGATGACAAACCCTCTAGCGCTTCAACTAAGATGATTGTGATTGGTGATGGTGATGTCATCAAAAATGATGTCATCAAAGGGCAACCACAAGAATTGGGATTTGATCGCATGACTGGCAGACGATTTGGAAATACAGAGTTTTTGCAAAATGCCGTGAATTATCTATTGGAAGAGGACGGACTTATAAACATTCGAACCAAGGATGTGGCCATTCAATTTTTAGATCCTCAGAAAATTACCGCGGAAAAATCGAAATGGCAAATCATCAACATTGCTCTACCTCTAGTTATTCTTGGTCTTTTTGGATTGATTTTTATTTTTTTCAGAAAGAAACGCTATTCAAACTAGTATAAAAATGTGGTTTTTTCAATAGAAAGAATTAGCGCACAAATGTTAATAAGTTTGTTTTATAAAACAATCCCTTTAAGATATATTTGTATTACTATTTTTTGTTGAATCAAACAGAATATAATCAATTAAACACAAATGAAATTCATAGTATCGAGTACTTATTTACTGAAACAATTACAAATTTTGGGAGGTGTTATCAACAACTCTAACACACTTCCTATTTTAGATAATTTCCTTTTTGAAATCAATAACTCCAAACTCACTGTATCTGCAAGTGACTTGGAGACCACAATGTCGTCTACTTTAGATGTAGAAAGCGATGAAGATGGTAGTATTGCGTTGCCAGCACGATTGTTGTTAGACACTTTGAAAACCTTTCCAGAGCAACCTCTAACGTTCGTTGTAGAAGACAACAACACTGTTGAAATCAGTTCGAATCATGGTAAATATGCCTTGGCTTATGCAGATGGCAATGAATTTCCAAAAGCAGTTGAATTAGACAATCCGAGTACAACAACCATTTCTGGCGACATTTTAGCAACCGCAATTAGCAAGACGATTTTTGCGGCTGGAAATGATGACCTGAGACCAGTGATGAGCGGTGTGTTTTTTCAGTTTTCTACAGAAGGTTTAACATTTGTGGCTACTGATGCTCACAAACTTGTTAAATACTCAAGATCTGATGTGAATGCAGATCAATCCGCTGAATTTATTATGCCTAAAAAACCTCTAAACTTGTTGAAAGGTATATTGGCTACTATGGATGATGCCGTTACAATTGAATATAACGATTCCAATGCTAAATTCACATTTGATAACTCGGTATTGGTTTGTCGCCTCATTGATGGAAAATATCCAAATTACGAAGCTGTGATTCCAAAGGAGAATCCAAATAAGCTTACCATAGACAGAACCCAATTTTTGAATTCTGTGCGTCGTGTGAGTATCTTTTCAAACAAGACCACACACCAAATTCGCTTAAAAATTGCTGGAGCTGAACTGAATATTTCAGCTGAAGACATCGATTACTCTAACAAAGCTGAAGAGCGTTTGTCTTGTGATTACCAAGGTGATGATATGCAAATTGGTTTCAACTCTCGTTTCTTAACTGAAATGTTGAACAACCTGAATGCTGATGATGTTCAGTTGGAAATGAGCCTGCCTAACAGAGCAGGAATTTTAACGCCAATTGATGGACTGGATGAAGGTGAGCAAGTCACGATGTTGGTAATGCCAGTAATGCTGAATAGTTAATTCAAAATATAATTCATAAAAAAAAGCGTTCCAATTGGAACGCTTTTTTATTTATAGAAATCTATTTATTGTAAACACTGTCCCAAATAGCTTCATTGACATTCTTTCCCCTAGGAATGGCATAAAACATAATCACTGCCACGACCCATTTGAAATTGAACAAGAACAACAAAAAGAAATTACTGATAAAGTTGTTATCCTTAACGGTTAGAAAACTATTGACTACATAAGCCAAGACAAAACTAATGCACATGGCGCTTATCAGTACGTTATCTAAATTTCTCAAGGGCTTGACCAACCACTTTCTAAACGGACTTAGATCATTTCCCCATTTATGGATGAGGTAATAATAGCCATTTCCAATTGGCGCAAACAATAAAGGGTCATCAGGGTTTTCCAAACGGAACAATTTTGAAGGCGCCATAATTTTAAAACCTTCAATCTTGGTTTGGTGTTGGTTTTCCAATAGTCGAATCTTTTCGATTGCTTCTTCTGGAAAATCATTCTTGAAATACTTCGTGTCTAAAAAACGTAATCTAAAATCAATACAAATGGATTTGATCGTATCAATATGAAAGATTTTATCAGACTCTAGTAAATCAATATTATAATTATTTTGGTCTTGATCATTTCCAATACTAAGGGACGCTCCTATTCGTTCTTCTTGCTTTACTGTATCAGAAATACTAGTTAGCAAATCACTTACGAATTGCTTATGATTAGACTTCCGAAGTTTGAAGTTTTGCAATTCTTTTTTAATGTCTGTTGGTGAAAACATGCTTTTTTTATTTTAAAAATAAAATACAAGCTTGTCTTTTCCAAAGGTTTAACATTATTACATAAAAAAACGCGCACTAAAAGCACGCGTTTTAATTACCTCTGTATAAAATAACTAACTAATAAAATTAAGAGATAAAGGATATTTTGGCGTTTCACCATGACTGGCTCTAACGGCATTTATAATTGGATATATAAATGATAACAAACACAGAATAAGTAGTCCGACGATTCCCAATCCGAGAGCTAAAATAAGCGGAATACAAATCAAACTGTAAATAAACATACTTATTTGAAAGTTCACGATTCGCTTACCTTGTTCATCCATTGCATACACGTTATGACGTTGTGTTGCCCAAATAATCAATGGCACTAACAGTCCACCAAAACCTGTAATGAAGGTCAACAACTGACTTAAATGTGTTAGAACAATAAGTTGATTATCTTGTCTCATTTTCTTGTATCTTAATTATTGATTGATTTACAACTATTTGACGCAAGGTTTTTGAAAATGTTACAAAATATTTCAATTACATTGCTCGTGGTTTCCTTGAAGAATTGTTTCGTATTGTGTCTGACTTAAAAACTGTGGTGCGTAAGTACCACCTCTATTTTCAATGCCACTCACAAAACTTCTTAAATGGTTGCGTGAACCACACTGTAAATTTTCAAAAACAGATATCAATGCTGAGTTTTCAGTTCCATTTATAAAATCCTCTAAATCCAATATATCTAAATCCTCAATGGTTGCTCCAATAACCAAGGCATTCATTTCACTTACGGCACCATCATTCATAAACTGATTGTACAAGCCTTGTAAATCTTGATTATAAAACTCACCTATAGGCAAAACATCATAATCTATTTCATAGCGATTCAATAAATTCTTAATAGCATTCATGTGTGATTGTTCGCTATCCTTAATATTCGCTAGCTGATTTAGAGTCCATAAATTATTCAATGAGGTATATGTATCTCTTGCTAATTTTTCCTCTTCCAGCATAAACAATAATGCATCAGCGTCTGTAGCTGTTAGCTCTGGTAATGGCCCATTGTTATTAGGATTATTATCATCATCACTACAAGCGCTTGTAATTACGAGTGATACTGCTAAAAACAATACACTAGCGAGTCGTCTAAATTGTTGTGTTTTCATATTATAAAGATTTTTTTTCTATAAATTTCTTGAATAATCTCCTTGAAATCAGTTACAAATGTTACATAAAAAAGAGAGCAAATAGCTCTCTTTTCTTTATATAATACTAACTGATTAAGACTTTAAAACTTCATTTAAAACAGTATCCTTATCCAATTTCTTGGTACAGAAAAACCAATCCTTACAGTCTAAATCCTCAGTTCCTGTCATACGTTCTTCAGCGACACCACAAGAACCTGCTGGCGAAATAATGACATCATCTCCTGGTTCCCAATCGGCTGGAGTTGCTACATTAAATTTATCAGAGGTTTGCATGGCTATCAACGCACGATAAATTTCATCGAAATTACGACCTAAACTCAATGGGTAATAAATAATGGATCTCACAATACCCTGAGGATCGATAAAGAACACCGCTCTAACGGCTTGTGTTTTATGCTCTCCAGGTTGAATCATACCATATTTTTTAGCAACTTCCATCGTAATATCTTCAATCAAAGGAAATTTCACCTCAATATCTTTCATTCCTTTATAACTGATTTTATCCTTGATGGTTCTCAGCCAAGCAATATGACTGTAAAGCCCGTCAACAGACAATCCAACCAGTTCACAATTAGCTTTGTTGAATTTCTCTTCTAAATGTGCAAAGGTCATGAACTCAGAGGTGCAAACAGGTGTAAAATCTGCTGGATGACTAAATAAGATCACCCATTTACCATCATAGTCTGAAGGAAAGTTAATCTCTCCTTGTGTGGTAACTGCCTTAAATTCTGGAGCCTTATCGCCAATTCTTGGCATTGCAAATGAAGACTCGACTGTGTTTGTGTGCTGTGTATTTTCCATAATTGTAGTTTATTAATTTGTTATAAAATTAAACATCAACACTTTCTGATTGTGTAACCTAAGTCACCTTAACCATATTGTTTTAGAATGACAGTATAAGGGTTTTCAATCCATATAAACCGAAATGATATATGAGTGTTAATTATGATAAGTATCAGCAAATTTTTATTTGTACAATAGTATCTTTGCGCTATGAAAATAGGCTCTCAAATATTTTCCTTCTTTTTAATCCTGCTCTTGTTTTATAATAGTACGCGAGTCACTTTAACGTATACCTATTATAAATTGGATCCTGTAGGATTTATCAAAAATTTATGCGAAAATGTTGATCAGCCCGAACTTCAGTGTAACGGAAAATGTCATTTGGCTAAAGTATCCAAGCAACAAAACAAGGAACAAAAAACACCAGAAAGTATCTTGGATTTTAAAGAACTTGTCCTCTTTATTAACCAAGAAAAACCTGTTGCCCATCTATCCTATTCAAATAAAAACATATCTACACCAAATAATTACAATAACCTATATACTTTCCTTAGTATTCAAAATTTTTTCCATCCTCCTAAATGGGTTTAACTACATACAGTGCAAATTTCTGCAGAATTAAATCAGTTAAACTTAAAAACTTATAAATGAAAACATTTTATAGTGCACTTTGCTGTGTGCTAATTTCACTTGTGTCTTTTGGTCAGGAAAACGAAACCCAAAAAGACAGCACAAAGACTATTACATTAGATGAAGTCATCGTTACTGGAAAAAAAACCGATCCTGTGTTAACATCAGTATCTAATTCCAATGCTAAAACTATTGTTCAACCCAAAAATGTGGCAGACCTATTTAATTCCATAAATGGATTTTCGGTGATTAAAAGAGGAAACTATGCCATAGACCCATCGTTTAGAGGTGCTCAATATGAGCAATTAAATATTCAGTATGATGGTGGCACCAAGGCCATGCATGCTTGCCCAAACCGAATGGATCCTATTACGACTCATATCATTCCTGAGGAAATCGATAAAATTGAAATCATTAAAGGACCATATACGGTTAGGTATGGCGCAACATTTGGTGGTGTTGTCAATTTGGTAACCCAAAAACCAGATTATCAAGATTATGGTTTACATGGGAAAGTATCCTCAGGTTATGAAAGTAATGGGAATAGTTTGGTTAGCTTAGGACAAATTCAGTACATCAAACCAAAATATGACCTTGTGACAAATTTTGGATATCGCGATTTTGGGAATTATGAAGATGGCAATGCCATAGAAATCCCATCAGCGTTTAGAAGTACAGATTATGGTGTTAAATTTGGTTACAATCTGAGTGAGAATCAGCGCATACAAGCACATTGGAGACAATCGTTTGGTCGTGATGTTTTACATGCTGGATTACCCATGGATACAGAATATGACAATAGTAGCATCTTAGCCTTAGATTATAAACTGGAACGCGATGGAAAACTATTACATGCTATCTCTGCAAAAGCCTATTATAGTTATGTTGACCATTTAATGACCAACAATCTAAGACCGTCGTCAATGATGGTTGAAGCTGCTTCTGCTGTGGATGCCACAACTTTGGGAGGCAAATTGGAATTACATATAAAGCCCTCAAAAAACTGGAATATTTATACTGGTCTTGATGCACTTCGTATTGCAAGAGATGGTGGAAGAACACGATTGGTGAAAGTTATGAATGGCAACTTACTGCCTTCTCCTATGGAATTTAATGACAAAGTATGGCAAGATTCCTACATCACAGATATTGGTGTTTTTAGTGAAGCAAAATATGCATTGAGCAACAAAACCATTATTACAGGAGGTGTTCGCTATGATCAAGTTGTTTCAGAGATTAAAGATCCTGATACTGATTTTGAACAAGCCTATGATTTAGAGAAACGCACAGAGCATAACCTAAGCGGAACTGTTTCCATAAAAACATTGGTTTCCGATAAATTCTCATTTGAAGCTGCTTATGGACGAGGAGTTCGCTCTGCAAATATGATTGAACGTTTTATCAATCACTTTAATGTCGGACAAGATCCTTATGAATATATAGGTAATCCTAATCTTAAGGCTGAAGTTAATAATCAGTTTGAAATTGGTTTCAAAGGAATAGCAACGAATAATAGAGGCATAACAAAGCTCAACTATCAAGCTTCTTTCTATTATTCCCTTTTGGAAAATTATATTGTGGGCATTGTTGACGAAACACAAACAAGGAAGTTTATGCCAATGTCAGAACCAAGAAATCCGAAGGTATTTAGAAATTTAGATGAAGCTTATAAAACAGGTTTTGAGCTTATGGCACAATTCTTTGTTCTGAAAGACTACTATGTTAAAGGTGAAACTGCTTATGTATATGCTAAAAATAAGGACTTATCGGAATCACTTCCGTTAACACCTCCTTTAACGACACGTTTAGCTATTGGTATGGAAAAGGAACGATTTTGGGCTAATATACAGTATAATATAGTATCCCATCAAAGCAATATTTCTAGAAGCTTTGGAGAGACTTATACTGAAGGGTATCAAACTTTAGATTTCAGGTTGGGCGTTATTCCTATAAAAAATACCACTTTAGGTGTTGCTGTGCTAAATGCTTTCGATGAAGCCTATAATAATCACTTGAATTTTTCATTCACTAACCAAAGTGATTTTACAAGAGTCCCAATTACAGATCCTGGAAGAAACTTTTCAATATTTCTTCAATACAAATTTTAGAACAAAAAAGGAGAACAAAATCATGTTCTCCTTTTTTTTAATCAACAATTAGTTTTTTTACTAGTGAAGTACTTCCTACTTCGAGTTTCACTATATACATTCCTGAATTTAAGTTGATTTCCAATGGTTTGGATTCACTCAACACGGTTTCAAGTGTTTTCTTCCCTAGAATATTATAAATAGTAACTTTACAGTCTTCATTTATTCCAGAAAAATAAAGTGTGTTTTTTACTGGATTTGGATACATTTTAACATTTAGAGCATTTTCATTTTCAATAACCCCAAGTGTATCTTCAATAGTGAATGTAGCCATTGCTTGACTACTATTACCACATTCATCTGTAAGTTCAAATGTCACCAAAATGCTATCAGGACATGAAACAACTAAAGGTGCATCGTGTGAAACCATAGCTATTCCACAATTATCGGTCCCTGAAAAACTATTTAACCAATCTTCAAATTCTGTTTGATTATTGCCTGAACACATTACAGTCATATCTGCTGGAGTAGTACTCCATACAGGATTTTCAGAATCTTCAACCGTAATAGTTTGAACATGCAACGTTTGGTTGCCACAATCATCTGTTGCCGTCCATGTTCTTGTGATGGTGTAATCGCCAGAACATGAACCCAATATTGTTGCTTCATCAAAATCCACTGTTGCATTTCCACAGGCATCAATTGCAGTCAATGTCTCAGCGGTTGGAATATTTTCACAATCTACGGTTATATCTATCGGAAGACTTTCATTGAAACTTGGTGCTAGTGTATCTACGACTGTAAACGTCACTTCTTTTGAAATCTCGTTTCCGCATTCATCTGACAAGGTAAAAGTGACGGTTTCCGAAGCTGTACTTCCACAGAGAAAAGATAAACCAGATGCATTATTGGTTAAAGTTGCATTTCCACAGGTTACTGTTCCAGAAAAGCTATTAAGCCAATTATTATATGCTGTATTCACATCTTCTGAACCACATTCGATAGTCAAATCTGAAGGCTCAATCGTCCAAGTAGGACCAACAAAGGAAATCTTAAACAAGGTTCCATTAAAAATATTAACGTAGTAAATAAAACCATCCAAAGGATTTTGCATCATATGCACAATTCCCGAACCAAATCCAACAGGAGCCAAAGCTGAAATATCGCTAATCCAGTTTTGTGAACCATCAGTTAACGTTGCAATATTAATCCAATTACGCACATAATCCGTAAACAAATATTTGCCATTCATACTACTACCCAAGGCATCGCCTTGAATATACACTCCAGCTATTGCTGTATTTCCTCTGAATTCAATACCAGTAGTTGGAGCACCTGTACTTCCAACTCTAGGATTTGTAGGTGTTGTCCCACTAAACCATGGCACACGTGCTTCGTTTTGACCACCATGTTTCCAAGCAACTTCAGGTCTATCGTGAACGAATCGACGCAACGCAGGATCGGCATTATCAATAAAAGAGGTTGGTTGCGGACAATTATCGACAAAAGGCACATCACCTTCATCTGGATTTGTTGTGCCACTATTGTAATACCCATTATGTTGTGTTAACCCTTCATACAATGGCCATCCACCATTGAGTCCGCCTTTATCAAAAATGTGTAGGTCTTCCCAAGTGCCCCAACCTACATCAGCAACATGAATAATTCCTGGGTTTCCATCTGTTGGATTAGTACTTCCTGAATTCGGTTGAATAGACATTCTAAAAGGATGGCGTAAACCCAATGCCCAAACCCTTGATTTAGCTGAACGTGGATTAGAGAATTCGTAGTATGGATTAGAAGGAATGCCGTCTCCAGTATTAGGATCCAGTCGTAAAACTTTTCCGCACAACGATGTAATCATTTGACTTCTAAAGGCTCCAACATTTTCCTCTGGTCGCATGATACCATCGTTAATGGCTTGTTGGTAATAGGTTTCGTTAGCGCTTCCAACATCTGTAGATGAGTAACTGGCATTATCTCCTGTTGAGACCAATAAGGTGCCATCGTTAGCAAAAATTACGGTTCCGCCAGCATGTGATTCATGTGTGAGAGGCACTCCTGTTGAAACGGACTCACCCAACAATACTGTTCTAGAGCTGTAATTTGTTGTCAACGGATCACTACCAATATTTAATTGGTATCGCGTTAAGCGACTGATACTCGCTTCATAATAATCATTATCATTAGGATTATAACTCGGAGTTCCATAATTCATAAGATGTTCCCTATCGACCATATAATACATGTATACCAAACCATTGGTATCAAAGTCTGGATCCAAACAAAAGCTTGCAAACCCAAAATCTCTCCAATCGCCTACTTCATCTGATATGTCCAAAACTGGTGTAGATTGCCTTACATAAGTTGATCCGTTCCAATTAGAAACGTACACATGTCCGCGTTTTTCCCAAACAAACATTTTAGTACCATCATTATTAAAAACAACACCCATAATGTTGGTATAGCCACTTTGAACTTGAGAAGCAGAATATCCTAATGGTAACTGAGCGAAACCTATAAAACAAAAACATAGAAACAGGACAGAAACCAGAAAGGTTTGCAGACTAACTTTTTGAGAATGACGCAACATTTAAAATGATTTAGTTGGTTGATGAAATGTTGCTATTAATCAATTAAATGTAGTAAGATTACTAGCAAAGCAAAAAAATAAAACCTTATCGGATTATTTATTCGTCAAAATGATTTTTGGTAGGAATTCGTTTACGTTTATCTCCTTAATTACTTCAACAAATCAAAAAAGGAGCGCATTTAACATACACTCCTTTTTTAATAAAGACAGATAAAAAATCAAACCTCGTCATGTTTCTTTTTCTTTCTGTCACTACTAACCATAAATTTTACCAGAAAGCCTATCAATGCTAAACAGACTATTCCGAAAACAGCAATCATTATAACACCATTGGTATTGTTATATAATGTAATGCTTTGGGCTATCATAACTATGTAATTTAAAACCTTAATACAATGTAAAAGTAATATATGGTTTCATGAATAAATATGACATTTATCAGTTCACAAAAAAAAGTATCCTATTTCTAGGATACTCTTGCTATTAATCAAAAAGTCAAGTCTTAAACTTCCTTTCCTTTCATCATCTTATTCCAGTATAAATAAGGCAATCCATATTTTTTGAGCATCCAAAGTCGCCAATGTTCTTTTTCACTATTGAACACCAACATTTGCTTAAGTTTTGGATCTGGAATAAAGTTATTGTCATAATCAAATTCTGCTAAAATCATTTTTCCATAGCCAGTTACCAATGGACAAGAAGAATATCCATAGTAAGACTTATTGCCTTTTTTATTGTGAGCAATGAGTTGTCTGACATTATCTGAAACAATTGGCACTTGCTTTCTAATTGCTGCGCCAGTTTTTGCTGTTGGAAGTGCAGCTACATCACCTAATCCGAAAATATTAGGATATTTATTATGTTGAAGGGTATGCTTATCAACATCTAACCATCCAGCCTCATTTACCAAAGGTGATTCCTTCACAAACTTAGGTGCTGTTTGAGGAGGTGCTAAATGCAACATATCGAAAGGCATTTCAATAATAGATTCTCCAGACATGATCTCTCTTAGTTCATTATCCTCATTAATAACACATTTATTCTCTCCTGTTCCAACACCTTTAAACGTAATGACTTGGTTTTCGCCATCGATTTTTATTGGTGCGTAAAATGGCTTAAAGTGAATGCCATAACGACTGATAACCTGCATCAAACTTTCACGGATTTCCTTAACACCAAAAATGACAGAACCAGGTGTAGCAAAAACAACATTGGTGTTGTTTTTTAGACCATTTTTCTTAAAATAATCTGCTGCCAAATAGGCGATTTTTTGAGGAGCACCACCACATTTAATTGGAGTTGTTGGTTGCGTAAACACCGCATTACCTCCCTTAAAATTCTTTAAAACCTCCCAAGTATGTTTAGGATCTGTATAATTACTACACACCACTCCCTTTCCTAAGGATTCTGTCAAGCCCTCAATTAAAGAAGTATCCATTACCAATCCAGGAGAAACGATCAAATAATCATAGGTGATATCGCCATTCTCTTTGGTTGAAACCGTATTAGCTTCAGGCTTAAATCCGGTTGCGTAGTCTTTTATCCAATCCAATCCATCAGGCATTACTGATGACATTGGACGTTTGGTTTTCTCAAAATCAAAAGTTCCAGCTCCAACTAATGTCCATGCAGGCTGATAATAATGCCAATCTGATGGCTCAATTAAACCGATGTCAAGAGATTTGTCTTTTGCCAGAAGATGCGCAGAGGTCATGATGCCACCTGTTCCACCTCCAATAACTAAAATTTGATAGTGAGATTTCATTTTGATAATTTTTTGAATGGTAAATTGTTATTTCGATAAAAATAAAAGCCTAAACTTATAAATTATGTAACAATTGTTACACAACCATTCAAAATGCATCAAAATTCACTTAGTTTTACAGGTATTGATACCCAATAATGTATACAACGGACAAAAACTAACAAAACTCGTTAGAAGAAAAATGGCCGCAAAAGCCAAAAGTACGTATGCTAAAGTTCCTTGAATGTTCCCATTCCAATACAATACAACAACTAGTATGGCCAAGGCGATTCTGATAAATCGGTCAGCTTTTCCCATGTTTGCTTTCATAATAAATAATTTATGGTTAACTGTTTTTTTGTAGTCTGAAAAACAACTCCCTACCCTGTCTTGCCTCATGAGAGTTATAAGATTCTTCCATGGTTAAGATACTAAATTTTCCATTAAAACGCCTTTTGTATTCATTCTTCGATCCTCCAAATGGTGGTTTATCTTCATTGAGCGGTACATTAAACAGGAGGCCAACCAATTTCCCATTTTCATGCAAGGAATTATATGCTTTAAACACATAGCTCTGCCTTAAGTTTGGATTAAGGGCACAAAAAAAAGTTTGTTCAATAATAAGATCAAATTGCATTTCTAAGTCGAAGAAGTTTATGTGAAGCAATTGATCGTCTGGAAAATCGGGAACACGTTGTTTTATATTATGAAGAGCTATCTCGGAAAGGTCTAAAACATACACATTTTTAAACCCATTTGTAAATAAATATTCGGCTTCATAGGAATTTCCACCACCAGGAATCAATATTTTTTGGTTTTTATTGGTGAGCTGATCAAAATAAGCTTTCAAAGGAGGTGACACTTCACCTAAATCCCAACCAATGTCATTAGTTCTGTAGCGATTATCCCAATACTTTTCATTCAGATGTATCATTTGGCATTTGAGATAATTTCAACTAAATCCTCTTTCTTTAGCATTCCAGATTGTCTCCAAACCTGGTTTCCTTTGTAAAATAACAAAAAAGTAGGAACACCTCTAATTTGGTATCGAGCTGCTAGTGCTTGATTTTTATCGACATCGATCTTGATGATCTTAACTTGGTCTCCTAATTCGGCTTTGACCTCTTCAAGAATTGGTGTCATCATTTTGCATGGTCCACACCATTCCGCAAAGAAATCGACTAAAACTGGATAATCTTGTTGTATTAATTCTGAAAATTTGCTCATACCTGACATGATTATTTTTCAAATGTAACTTTCCATATGCCTCGCAACTGATTTATATTGTATCCTTTTGCTTGATCGTTTGGATATAAACGAGCTATGGTTTTCAAGGTTTCACTTTCAATGGTTTCATTAGGTGTTCCGTGGCATTGCAAGCACATGGAATTGGTCACGATTGGATAATAGACATTCACTTCTTGTGAATCTTCCTTAACAATAGGCTGAAACTCGATATTGTCGTTAAGCATCTGCTTAAAAGTAGTTAAATATTGTAAGTCTTCTGAAGAAATTTCGTTTTCGGGATTTCTAGGTTGATCTGTAAAACGCTTGATTCTAGCGTTATGTACTATAGCCATGCTATCGGTTAATGGATATGCCTTTTCATTACAAAACTCCAATGCAGTAACGGTTCCTTTCTTTTGGATTGTTCCCATTAGGTTTTTGCCTAATACTGCTTTCGTTGATAGTGCATATTCCAATCCGCGTTCTCCATAAGATTTCTCTTCGGAGTTTAACTGAGCTTGTTGCTTGGAATGTTTCATTTTGCCATGTCCCATGCCATTTCCTCTTTGATTTCCATGTTCAGATTTATGGTGTGCATCGAACCATTCTGGTTTCTCAATATCATTTTCATACATGTATTCAGAAATCTGTCGAATGGTTTCCTTTGGAAAGATTTGCTTTGGCATCAAACCGAAACGTCTCACAGCTCCTGGCATTTTGGAATTGTCCTCAGTTGGGTTGTCTATCCAATTCTGGATTGAAGACACAAATTCCTCTTTAGTCATACCTTCAGTGAAATAATGATTTTTAATCGCAATCATTGGAGGACCAATTCTACTGTCGTGATCTGTTGTTGGGTTATGGCAAACATAGCAATTGGTTTCCATCAGTTTCTTTCCAGGATGCGATTCTGAAGACGATTGACTCTTTACAACAATCAATTCTGGAGTTTTAGACTCTTTACAACCTAAGATTGTAGTCAATGCCACAAGTACTATTAGAAATGATCTCATCTTATTGGTAATTCATGATACCTCCTTGAAGATCATAGATCTTTGTGAACCCATTCATTGCTAGCCGTTTTGAAGTTTGGCGACTTCTATTTCCACTTCTGCAATACAAAAACACAGGTTGATCTTTATCTAATTTTTCAAATTCCAAATTAAAACGACCCGAAAAGAAATCGATATTCTTGGCGCCTTTTATATGCCCAGATTTAAATTCCTGAGGTGTTCTTACGTCAATTAACTGCTTTGGATTTTCTTTAAGTTTCTCTTTAAACTCCTGAGGAGACAGAACAACTATAGCCTCATGTTTTGAGGCCTTACTACCAAAAAGAAGAGAAATAAACGACATGATTTTTCTATTTAAATATTTCTGATAAAAGTACAGGTTTTAGCCTCATTTGTCAGTAACTTATGTTACACAAAAAGCGCATCCTACTAAATTTCGGACACGCTTTTTACCAACCAAAAAATCATGTTTTTTATTTCAATGTCGAAGGACACACATAGTCTGTCCGAGGCACATTGGTATTTGCGATGGCAGAAAATCCGCCAGCAACATCAATCAAGTTATGAATCCCTCTACTTTTTAAGATTGAAGCTGCAATCACTGAACGATAACCCCCAGCGCAATGCACATAGAAGGTTTTGTTATCAGGAAATTCACTTAAATGATCATTAAGATAATCTAAAGGTGTGTTATGAGCACCTTCAATATGTTCGGCTTGGTATTCACTGGCACGTCTTACATCGAATACTTCTGAAGTATTTTCTGGATAGCGATTAGCGAACTCTTCAGCGGAAATAGACGTTAATGTATCATATTCCATTCCTGAAGATTTCCAAGTGTTAAATCCGCCATCTAAGTAACCAATCACATTATCAAATCCTACTCGTGATAATCTCGTAATAACTTCTTCCAGTCGATCCTCAGGACACACCAAAAGAATTGGTTGATTAACATCTACTATCAATGCTCCAACCCAAGGCGCGAAAGAACCATCAATTCCAATAAAAATAGAACGAGGGATGTGACCTTTTACAAATTCAGATTGATGACGTACATCTAAAATCAAGGCTTCCGTTTCATTGGCAGCAGCTTCAAAAGCTTTAGCCGACAAAGGTTTTAACGATTTTGTCATGACCTTATCAAAACTCTCGTAGCCTTTAATATTCATCATGACATTTTGAGGAAAATATCCTGGTGGTTCAGTTAAACCTTCTAAAAGTTCCTCAATAAATTCTTCTCTGGTCATATCTGCTCTTAAAGCATAATTGACTTCCTTTTGATGTCCTAAAGTATCTGTAGTTTCCTTACTCATATTCTTACCACAGGCCGATCCTGCACCATGATTAGGATAAATAATTAAGTCATCGCTTAGAGGCATGATTTTATTTCGAAGCGAATCATATAGTAAAGACGCCAATTTATCCTGTGTCAATTCAGCAACCACTTTTTGCGCTAAATCAGGACGACCAACATCACCAATAAACAAAGTATCACCAGTAGCAATCCCATGCTCTTTTCCATTTTCATCAATCAATAAGTATGTGGTACTTTCCATGGTATGACCTGGCGTATGAATCACTTTTACTTTATAATCACCAACCTCGAATACCTGTCCGTCTTCAGCAACAATGGCATCAAAACCAGGTTTTGCGGTTGGACCGTAAACTATATCTGCTCCAGTTTTCTTTTTCAAATCTAAATGCCCAGAAACGAAATCGGCATGAAAATGTGTTTCGAATACATATTTGATTTTGGCATTATCATCTTCTGCTCTTTTGATGTAAGGCTCTACCTCACGAAGTGGGTCAATAATTGCTGCTTCTCCATTACTTTCAATATAATAAGCTGCGTGAGCCAAGCATCCAGTATAAATTTGTTCTACTTTCATAAGTATTTCATTAATTAAATAAACAGGTTAAAAATACAGTGAATAATCTGCAAAAGATGTAACCAAAGTTACATAGGGAAGTTATTTGGTCAATTCTTTATAGATTATGTAGACTCCCATAATCAAGACAAACCAACCAAATCCTTTTTTGAGCTTTTTACCTTCAATGAATTTTGAGAAGTAGATTCCTAAAAAGATTCCAACAACTGAAATTGCTGTAAAAGTCATAAGGAATGTCCAATCGATGTCTAGATTTTCCACATCACCAATGAAACCAATGAGTGATTTGATTGCTATGATTAAAAGCGAAGTTGCCACGGCTTTTTTCATAGGAAGCTTAGCCAATAATACCAAAGCTGGTATAATTAAAAAACCACCTCCTGCACCAACTATACCAGTTAGGACACCAACAACGAGACCTTCAACAACAATTAATGGGTAATTATAAGTTACTATTATATTTTCATCAGCTTCATCTCTTTTATTTCTAATCATGGACACAGAAGCCAAAAGCATCACCAAAGCAAAGAATAGCATAATGGCAATGTTTTTTGTTAGCATAAAGTTTCCAATAGTAAATAATTCCTCAGGAATAGCTGGAACCAAAAACTTACGAGTAGTATAAACAGCAATAAAAGCAGGAATAGCAAAAACAATGGCAGTTCTAAAATCTACCAAACCCTTTTGCATATTTCGAAAAGCGCCAACCAAGGCAGAAACACCGACTACAAATAAAGAATATGCTGTAGCCGTAACTGGGTTTATATACATCAGATACACAAGAATAGGAACAGTTAAAATAGAACCTCCTCCTCCAATTAGCCCTAAAACGATACCAATAAGAAGTGCTCCAAAATAACCTAAAGCCTGTTGAATATCCATGTGTTTTTTGTTTCACCAAAACTAAAGCGAATTCAAGTGACGTTTGGTAACAATTGTTACGCTTAAAGATCAATTACCTTGATGTTATTTCGATGCAGTTCGATTTTACCACTTAAAGAGAGCTTTTTGAGCAATCTCGAAATGACCACTCTTGAGGTGTGTAAGTCTTGAGCTATTTCATTGTGAGTCACATGAATAACATCATCATGATTAACCATGGCTTTATCTTTAAGGTATTTAAATAAACGCTCATCCATTTTTAAGAAGGCAATGGTGTCGACCGCTTGTAGCAATTCGGTCATGCGATCATGATAACTTTGCAAAATAAATTGACGCCAAGATTTGTATTTTCCTAACCACACTTCCATTTTTTGAACTGGAACCATTAGTAATTTTGTGTCTGTTTCTGCTATAGCTCTGATCTCACTCTTGGAGTCGCCAACACAACATGATAAGGTCATTGCACATGTATCTCCTCTTTCAATAAAATACAATAGCAATTCGTCGCCATCGTCATCTTCACGCAAAATCTTTATGGCACCACTAATCAATAATGGTATGGATTTGATGTAATCACCTATTTCAATTAGCTGTGCTCCTTCTGGCACATCTTTATAAACCGCTACACTATTGATTTCCTGAAGCAATTCATCTTCAAACAAATAGCCATAGTATGTTCTTAACTCTTCTAGCATTAGTATGAATTTTACGCCCTTAAATATAGACATTGTTTACGACATAATAAGTTCTTCATCTTCTTAAATGAATTTGTAGAATGCTGTTTCTGTAAATGCATAATAGCTAACATCGTTCTCTCCTTTAGACGTATTTAAACCGGTAAACATGCTGAAAGCAGGAAGAATAAGATTGTGGTTTGACACTTGAAAACAAGGCAGTTTTACTCGAGGCAAATTTTTATTTTTCACCACATAACCAGGATGTATATGTCCGCTTATTGAAAAACCGTCTTTTTCTTCTGGCTCATGAATAAATTTAAATGGATGAATGTTCAAATGGTCTTTTATAACCTTAATATCCAGTTGTTGAAACAACTCGTTTCGAAATTTATCGTGATTCCCTTTTACCAAAACAATAGTAATATTCTCATGAGATTTTCGCCAATCTTGAAACTTCTCAACATCTGAATTACGCTCCGCATGAAATAAATCGCCAACAACAATTAGCTGTTTTACTTTATAGAGCTTCAATAAAAATGACAAACGCTTTAAGTCGTTATCTTGAACATCTGCTGAAACTGGAATGCCATGCTTTCTGAAATGCGCTGTTTTTCCAATATGCATGTCTGAAACAATAAGCGCTTGTTCACGTTGCCAAAACAAAGCTCTTAAATTATTTAAAATCAGTTCTTCACCTTTTAATTTTAAAGACTGTTCGGCGTAAATCATCGATGTTTACTTTTTAAAATTTCATTTTGCATGCGTTGGATTCGTTTATCCAACTTCTCTGATGAAACCGATTGCCTTAAACGATCTACTTTTATTGGAAAACTTAAAGGTGTAAATGTATTTGATTTCTTCAAAACCAAGTTGCTATTGTGTATTCTATCAAAGGTTGCCCTAAGCCTTGCCTCTTCAATTTGTTGATCAAAAACTTCGGTATAAGCTTGTCTGAGTAATAAATTATTTGGCTCATTATCTTCCAAAACCCGAAATATCAAACCTGAAGAGGATTGCAAACTTTTGTTGTTTTTAAATGTTCCTGGAGACGATTGCACAACCAATCCTGAAATTACGGCAATATCCCTAAACTTTCGGGATGCCATTTCAGAAGCATTGATACTGGCAATGACATCGTCCATTAAATTATTTTTACTCAAAATCGTTTTAATATTGTCTTCTGAAATTGGGATTTCTTGATCACTCATCAATTCAAATCCGTAATCATTCATGGCAATGGTAAAGGTCAAAGGTTTTATTTTACTGATTCTGTAAGCAATCAATGCTGAAACAACCTCATGTACCAATCGACCTTCAAAAGGATACATGAACAGATGAAAACCTTCCTTTGTACTAATTAACTCCACCAAAAACTCGTCCTCATCAGGAATATGCGAAAACTCATTTTGCCTTGAAATCAATGGATGCAAAAATTTTAATTCACGCTCTCTGATTCCTGGATGCAAGGCATCTGATAATTTCTTCCTTAAAAAATGGCTCATATAAGACGTTAATGGCAATCGTCCTCCCAACCAACTTGGTGTAATCGCTTTTTTTGACGGACTTCTTTTTACAAAAGCCGTCATTTCTTTTATTTTAACCAATTCTAAAACACGTCCAGCCAGGACAAAACTTTCACCAGGTTTCAATTTTGTAATGAAATACTCTTCTATCATACCAATATAACCACCAGACATGAACTTAACACGCAACATGGCATCACTCACTATAGTTCCAATATTCATGCGATGCAACATGCTTATGCGACGACTTTTTACTTTGTATAATCCGTTATCATCCTTAGCCACTTTATGAAATTCCTCATACGATTTCAGGGTATTTCCTCCTTGAGTGATAAACTGAATCGCCCAAGCAAATTCCTCTTCAGTGAGCATTTGAAATGCATGAGTGGACTTTAATAATTGAAATGCCTCTTCAGCAAAAAAAACCTCTCCTACTGCCAAAGTGACCAAAAACTGAACCATGACGTCAAACGTTAAAACCATTGGTTCCCTTGCTTCAACACGATGCAGTTTTACAGCTTCTTTTAAGGCGGAAGCTTCTACCAATTCCAAAGAATGCGTCGGCACCATATAAATTTTGGAAATTTCGTAAGGTGAATGTCCACTACGACCAGCACGTTGAATGAATCTTGCAATTCCTTTTGCCGATCCAATTTGGATAACACAATCTACAGGTTTGAAATCGACCCCTAAATCTAATGAAGAGGTACAGACCACAGCTTTCAGGATGCCTTCAGAAATACTGTCTTCAATCCAATTACGAAGGGTTTTATCTATTGACCCATGATGAATAGCAATCTGACCAGCGAGATTTGGATCTTCTTCCAACAGGGTTTGATACCATATTTCCGATTGGCCACGTGTATTCGTGAAGATTAGCGTGGTTTTGTTTTCATAAATTATCGGAATAATTTTAGACGCCATACTTTTTCCCAAATGACCAGCCCAAGGCAAAACCTCCACTTCATCTGGTAAGATTGGGTGGACTTTAATTTTCTTTTTTTCCTTGGCTTTTATAGTTATTGTTTTAAGTTTAGGATATGGAATCAGTACATGTAAAGCCTCTTCAAGATTTCCAATGGTTGCTGTGACACCCCAAATTTTTAAGGTTTCAGAAAGCATAAACAATCGCGATAGCGCCAGTTCCACTAAAACACCTCGCTTATTTCCCAACAATTCATGCCATTCATCCACAGCTACACAATTAAGTGTTTTAAACCATCTCGAATTCTTTTTCTGTGAAAACAACAAATGAAGCGTTTCAGGCGTCGTGATTAAGATATCTGGCATCATGCGTTCCTGTTGTCGCCGTATATTTTGAGGCGTATCTCCATTTCGGACTGCCACTTCCCAATCCAATCCGATATCTTCAACGGCTGCAGACATAGCTTTTGCCAAGTCTTTTGCTAAAGATCGCAACGGACTCACCCAGAGCAGTTTCAATCCTTTTTTATAGTCTTCGGGATGATTTAAATAATCAATAACCACAGCCAAAAACACCGAAAATGTTTTTCCAAAACCTGTTGGTGCTACAACCATACCACTGTAACCCTTAGCATATTTTGCCCAAGTCTGTTCTTGAAACTTAAATGGTTCATTGTTTTGTGAAGCCATCCAGTTCTTGATAATACTATAACCTTCGGAATTTAAAAACGTCTTGCTCAATTTGGGGAATGGATCAATTGTTTTACACTTTCTATGGTATCAATCTCATCAACAGGCTTGTCTTTTCGCCATCTTGAAATTCTAGGAAATCGTAACGCTACACCAGATTTATGACGATTGCTTAAGGCAATGCCTTCAAAAGCAATTTCAAAAACCAATTCAGGTTTAACCGTTCGCACTGGACCGAATTTTTCAATGGCATTTTGCTTTACAAAGCGGCTTACTTCTATAATTTCTTCTTTTGTCAGTCCCGAATAGGCTTTCGCGACTGTTACCAATCCGTCATCTTTTTTAACCGCAAAAGTGTAATCGGTATAATGCGCACTGCGTCGACCGCTTCCTTTTTGAGCATAAATCATAACGGCATCAATGGTTAACGGATCGACTTTCCATTTCCACCAATCGCCTTTTTTACGACCTGTATGATAAGATGAATTTAATTGTTTTAGCATGAGTCCTTCACTGTCCTTTGATCGTGCTTCTTTACGAATAGGAATCAAGTCCTCCCAAGATTTAGCATCTATTTTTTGTGAAAGAAACAAGGTATGATTTGATGGAGATACTTGAGAAAATAAGGTTTCTAAACGTTGACGCCTAATTGATAGTGGTTTTTCCCTCACATCTTCACCTTCCCATTCCATAAGATCATACATATAAAACCCAATGGGAATATCCTGAAGTAGTTTCTTTGAAATATTCTTTCTATTTAATCGCTTTTGTAAATCGTTGAAAAGTAAAATAGCATTATCCTTCATAGCCAAGATTTCGCCATCAATAACAAAATCAGCCTTCAACGTTGAAATAGCGTCGACTAACTCAGGAAACTGTTTGGTTACTAATTCCTCGCCTCTCGACCAAATGTAAATTTCATTGTTCCGCTTCACTATTTGTCCACGTATCCCATCCCATTTGTATTCGGCTTGCCAATCGGAAATGGATCCTAATTCCTCCAATTCCTTTTCTAAAGGATACGCCAAACAAAATGGATACGGTTTGGAATTGTCATAGTTGACATGTTTGCCTTGAATTAAATCCTCAAAACTTATATCGTCAATTTGCCATTGTCCGATAATACTATGCATAAGCTGATTGGGATCAATACCTGAAAACTTAGACAAAGCATTCACTAAGGTTTTTTTAGATACTCCGACTCGGAAACTACCACCAATGAGCTTATTTAAAATCAGTCGATCCTGAGCTTCCAGTCCAGACCAAGCATCTCGCACAAAGGTTTCTTTTTCTTCATCAGATTTTGAACGTAAATCGATGATATCTTGCATCCATTCACTAAAAGATTTCTTTATGAGATGCGTTGGGTTTGGCAGCAATAATGCCATCGTTTCTCCTAAGTCTCCAACAGCACTGTAACTTTCCAAAAACAACCACTCAGGAATACCTGACATGTCCATACACCATTGCTTCATTAATGAAGTTTTTACTGGACGCTTTGGACGTTTTCCGGTAAAAATAGCAATGAGCCAAAGCTTATCTTTATCTGAAGCGACTGTGAAGAAATCAACCAAAGCATCGATTTTATCGTTAGTCTTATTCGTGGTTTCCAATTGTCCAATAAGTTCTGAAAAGTGTTTCATGAGGCCTGCTTTGAATTTAAAGACTCCTCTGTTTCATCCTCATTACTGCCATATTCCGTTTTAACTTCTTGTGCATGGATTCCAATTTCATTAAGATATTTGGCAAAAGTTGCTTGAGAACCATGGGTCACATAAACCTTTTCAGCTTCAGTAGCTTTTACGGCTGAAATCAATCCGCTCCAATCGGCGTGATCACTCACTGGAAACCCAGCGTCAACCGACTGCCAACGTCTATTGCCTCGAATTTGCATCCATCCAGAGCAAATAGCAGTAGCTGCATTAGGAATACGTTTAATCATATTGGAGCCTACCAATGCTGGAGGCACTATAACAATTTTATTTTGGATGTCTTTCTTATCAGTTTCAACTGTCCATTTACTCGTTTCAGGTAATTTGATTCCTGAAGTCTTTAGAGCTTCATTGGTGTTATGTATTGCTGAATGCACATAAATTTCTGAAAGCCCTTCCATGAGTTTCATTAAGCGTTGCGCCTTACCAAGTGAGTATCCAATAAAAACACTCGTTCTGTTTTTAGATTGATTACTTAAGACCCAATCGTGCATTTGTTTTTGAAGCGTTTCTTCAGGCAACCAATTATATATAGGTAAACCGAATGTGCTTTCGGAAATAAACTCATGACATTTAACAGGTTCGAACGGTGTTGTTAGGTGATCATTTTTTACTTTATAATCACCTGAAAAAACCACTACATAGCCCTTGCATTCCAATCGGATTTGAGCCGAACCAATGATATGTCCAGCAGGAAAAAAACTTACCTTAACACCGTTGATCGTTTTGGATTTGTTGTAAGGCAAACTTTCGATAGAAATCTGCGGACCGATTCGGTATTTTAATATTTCTTTGGAATCATCATGACAGAGATAATGCTTCATTCCCCATTTAGCATGATCTGCATGCGCATGGGAAATAACTGCGTAATCTACAGGATACCAAGGATCCAAATAAAATTTACCAGGAATACAGTAGATTCCTTTTTTTGTGAATTTTACTAGTTTCAACAGCAATTTCGTTTTCTATAAAGATAACTCTTTTTCGATGGTTTTGAAAACCCTTTATTGTATGAGAAAACTATTTTGTGGTCTGACGCAAGTTTAGTTTTGTCTTAATAGTTTGCGTTTGGTAAGCTTCTTTATCTTTTGATTTTAAACGATTCAACAGAAGCCGAACCGATGCTTGGCCGATATCAATAGTGTGTTGTGAAATTGTAGATAATTTTGGATCTGTAAACTGAAGGACATTATCATCAGAAAAACCGATTATGGATAGTTTCTCTGGTATTTTATACTTTAGCTTCAGAGCTTTCTGAAGTGCAACCACACCAGATGTATTGTCAATAGACACAATACCATCAATTGATGGATTTTGTTTAAAAAGTGTAAGAATGGTATCTTCGACCATATCATCTTTGGCAATCGTAAGGATATGAGGCTGGTTTTTATACGATGTGCTTTCTTCAAGAGCCTTTCTATAACCGTTGGTTCTTAACTTTCCAACACTAAGATTATGAATATCACCAATAAGAACAATGTGCTTTCTCCCTTCAGACAATAATTGTTTTGTAGCATTGTAAGCTGCTCCAAAATCATCTATAATGACTTTATCGCAATCGATATCATCAGAAACCCTATCAAAAAGTACCACTGGAATATTGTGGTTAAGTATGCTGTTTATATGCTCTACTTGATTTGCTTTTTGGGACTCTTCTGCAATCGACATGATAAATCCATCAACACTGCCATCAGACAGCAGTTGTAAGCTGTTTATTTCTTTTGATTTCTCTTCATTAGTGAGGCAAGTGATGATATTGTAACCGTTTTTGGACGCTTCTTTTTCAATAGCAAAAAGTGCTTTAGCAAAAAAATGGTTCAATATATTAGGTATTAATACACCTATAGTTTTGGTGGAACTACTCTTAAGGCTTAAGGCTACTTTATTGGGTTTATAATTAAGATGTTTCGCCAAGGCCTTGACACGTTCAATAGTTTCTGGACTGATTTCCTCGCTATCATGCAATGCTTTAGAAACGGTTGAAACCGAGACGTTCAATTGTTCTGCCAAATGCTTTAATGTAACCATAATAAAAAAAGAGTGTACTTGATAAAAATACACTCTTTAATTTTAATTTAAAAACAAATATTAGTTTTTGACCAACTTTACAGTATCTGAACCTGAATCAGTAGTAATGATTGCGAAGTAAACCCCTTTGTTCAAGGCTGTTGCATCAATTCTACTAACGGATTGATTTGGATTAACAGTCAATACTTCTTTGCCTAAAATATCAAATACCTGAACTTGTGTAACCACTGTATTAGAAACTACAGTCCAATTATTTTGTGTTGGATTAGGGAACACTTTGAATTCGGTTGATGCCGATTCTGGTGTTGAAAGCGTACCTCCATAAAAATAGATATTACTTAAAAACACTTCTTTTGACCCTAAACTACTTCCTAAATCCAGCGTATTGAATTGCACTAATGACAATTGTGATAAATCAACTGGTGACGCAGCACTATCAATATCTCCAAAGTCGTTTAAATTTCCACCACTAGGTAACATTAAATCTACTGATACCCAAGTCCCTGAATCGACAGCATCTAATTCAACCCTTGCAATATTAGCACCATTAGCGCCTGGATCAGGATCAAGCAATCGAATTCTTAGCACATCGTTATCTGCAAGGTTTTCACAATAAATATCAACATGCATCATAGCTGCAGCAGTAATATCGACAAAAGCACTTCCAGGGAACCAGTTAAATTGGAATCCAGAACCGCCTAATATTGAGCGTGCTTCATCATTTCCATCCGTATTTAAGTCAAAATTAGTTAAGGCTCCTCCAAATGTATCAACTTGAGGAACATTTATGTTAGAGTATACATCACTAATAATAGAAATTGCAGCTTGATTTGGTGGTGTTGGTGCAGCTGGTGGTAACGCTGGAAGTTCAGTAAAGTTAACTGTATAGGTTTGCATATTTACACCATTAGGAGCCGTTACATCGAGAGTAGCAGTTCCTGGCACACCAGAAGCTTGTGTAACACTAACACTAGAAGACCCATTACCAGCTTGGGTAGCAACACCAGCAACCGTTGGTGCCATTGTTGTTCCGTTAGGTAACTCAACATCGTATGTCAAAGTATTTGGAGAAAAGCCTGAAACGGTCATCCCATCTAAAGTCAAATCAGAGAGTGATGCATCTTCATTTGGATCTACTACATCTCCAACTTGAACAATATTGTCTATATACCAAATGCCACCATTTCCAGCACCAACTGTAGTACATGCTGGATTACCTTCACAAGCAGGATCATAATTTGGTTGAATTACCAATACCGAATATTGCTCGGAACCGGTTAAACCAGGTTGGTCAGTAAAATCGAAAGTTACATCTGTCCAAACACCAGCATTTGCAATAACAACATCTCTGTTATAAGTAGGCTCACCACTTAAACCAATTTGAATCTGAAATCGAATACTCTGTCCAGCTACAGGAGCCCAAACTTGCATAGTGAATTCAGTACCATTAGCAAGGTCGATCAAAGCTGATCCTGGCGTTTCGAAACCAAAACCACCGAACCAATCGGCTGAATCTGGTTTATTGACTTCAAGAACACGAGCTGAAGCATTCCCATTAGTATCAGGATTCACAATATTTCCAAAGCCTAAATTACCAAATTGGAATTGCGGTAGCACACCCGGATCTTCAAAATCCCAAAGTGTTGTTTGTCCGAACATCATAAAAGATGTCAAGAGAAAAGATAAAAAAGTAATTTTCTTCATAATTATAGAATTAGAGATTATTAAATTGTTTTTTTGTTATTATCATAAAAATAGGTTTAAAAAAGTATGAATTCCACAAATCAACCTCAACAAAAAACATACAGATTAAAAAAAAACGCTAAAAATTTAAATCATCTTGAAAATACCATTATCACTGACTTTTTTAGGTTTAAATATCAAATCTTAAAATAACGTTAATGGTGTTATTTACACTTGTGTATAGGTAATGTTGTGGTTTAATTTTAACTTGTTAAGACCTTTATTGCATTATATAAATTTGAACCATACTGATTATGGGTTCTGTAAAGCCTTACACAACCATTTGCTACATGAGATGTTGCAATCCATCCCATTAAAATTTTAATTTCTCATGCTTATCCCACAGTCCCCAAAATGCACCTACATCACCTTCATCACCTGTTTTCCATGATTCATCAAAAGACGAGAAATAGAACATTTCAATATTAGCTTTAGCAGACCATACTTGGCTATTGATAAAATATCTCATAGCATTGACCTCGTTAGATGCTGCTCCTTTAAGACTACTCCCTTGACTTGGCCAACCCGTTTCAGTAATGATAACCTTCTTTCCTTTAGCTGCATCAACAGCTTGGCCATACATTTGTTGCATGTGTGCTAGAGAACCATCAATATGACAACCTTCCCAATACGGATAACAATTACTAAGAACAACATCACTTACTTCAACCAATTCTGGGTGTCTAGAAAATTCATAATATGCATCAACATAACCTACAGCTATATGAGGTATAGCCTTTTTAACACGTCTTATATAATCTAATAGTTCTTCCAAGGTTAAATCGTTGCGATATAAAACTTCATTACCTACTGCTGCAATATCAACAACACCCTCATTAGCTAATTGAATCAATCCTTCAAGTTCTTTTTCATTGTCCTCTTTATCATCTCCCAACCAAGCACCAACCATAGTTTTCATTCCATGTTTATGGGCTATTCTTGGAATATGTTCATTGCCTTCAATACAAGAGAAGGAACGCACCCATTTTGAATAAGGCTTTAAAATTTTGATGCGACGCTCTACTTGAGCTTCAGTAATTACATCACCTGGTTCTTGACCATCTTCATACATACTAAAGCAAATTCCATGCATCCCTTTATTTAAGGTTGAACGCCATAAAGCTTTTAATTCCTCGAATGAGTAATCACTGAAATCAATTCCGGAATGCTCAACAAAATTGATTCCTGAATGTTTATGATAATCTTGATCTCTATACGACATGTTCTAACTTTTTGATTTTATAGTTCTCCTCGTCTTTCAACAAGTTCTTTTTTAATTTTTCTAGCTCTATCTTCTGTTAAGCTATATTTCCACATGACCCAAATTGCTAAAGCCGCTGTAAATGATGGAATTATAATGTCTGCTATTCGTAATCTATTCATCGTTTCAACGGACTGTTCAGTTATATTTGGATCGAAACCAACTATTTTTAAGATCAATCCACCTAAAACCAAAGCGATAGCTTGACCCAATTTTACCATCCACCAATAGATAGCACCAAAAGTCCCTTCTTTTCTCGGCATGCCATTTTCTAACTCATCCAAATCACATACATCTGCCGTCATTGACATCATTAAGGTAAATAAACCTCCCATTCCAAATGCAAAAAGAGGAATTGGTAAAAAGATTAACCACGGAATCTCGCTTCCATGTTCAATACTGAACCAAGACATTCCAACTTGATCTAAAAATGGATTAATAGATTCAAATACTGAACCAACTCCTGAATTAAGACTTTGACCTAAACTGGTTTGGTTAAACTGGGCATTAAGGTCTTTATCAAATCCCCACCATTTCAGTATATAACCAATTATTGATAACATTGTTGAAATTATAAACGCTCTCTTTTTTCCCCATTTATTAGCCATTTTAGATATGATAGGGATAACAATAAAAGCCGTAATCATGGCATTAATCGTATTAAACCAAGCAGGCCAAGTTCCAGCAAGCTCATAGCTTCCGGTATACATATAAAAAACGATTATAAATACACCAAATGCTGCCACTAATTGAAATCCGTTAAAGACCAAAAAAGTAGCACCACATAATTTCATAAAAGGCTTGTTTTTTGAAACTTGTACTATTCCAGAAAACAATTCTTTCATATTAGCTGCTAAAGTCTTAAAATTGATTTCCTTTCTGTTTTCCATATGTGCGGAATCAATCCCTTTACAAAACAAAGCTGGTAATACTCCAAAAACCACACACATAGCTCCAACAATAAGCGCCATTGTACGGACACCTTCAGTTTGCGTATTGAAGGTTTCAGAATCTGGAATGATAACATATAGCCAAGGAACAATCATCCAAGCAATTTGTCCCATGGTATTTGAAAATGCCATCAATCTTGTACGTTCATTATAATCTGAAGTCATCTCATAACCTAAACCTACAAGTGGTGTTGCAAACATTGTATTTCCAACAAGAAAAAGGATTTGTAAAATCATGACATGCCAAATGATATAGGTCTGCGAGGCATTATCATCAAGTTGCCACATTAAAAAGAATAAAATTCCGCTTATAATGGCTCCTAAGAAAATATATGGTCTTCGTCTTCCCCATCTCGATTTGGTGTTATCAGAAATGAATCCCATAATTGGATCTGTGATGGCATCAAATATTCTTGGTAAACCTCCTAAAAGACCAGCCCATAGTGGATCGACTCCCCAAGCTGTTAACAAAAAGAATTGAATAAAAACACCTAATGTACCAGGTAGAATATTCAAAATAAAATGTCCTGCACCAAATGCAGCTTTTTGTCCAATAGGCACTTTATCTTTTGCAGCAGTTTTGTAATGTGACATGATTATTGTGTTTTAGTTGGGATTATTATCGTCTGTAATGCTTGGGGACTGATCTTAATTTTCGCTTTTTTTGAGTCGATGTCCAACTCGAAGGATTTTTCGTTAGGACCTTCATTGAATACTACAACAGCTATAGATAGGTCTGGGTTTTTAGCCGCTGACACCAATAATTCCTTATCAGGATTATTTACATCAATAATTTCAGCATTGGGACGAATATACTTGCTGAAATGAGCCATTGTATAATACAACGGTGTAAAATAAATCTCATCATTTTCTGGGTCCACAATAACTGGAGCCACACACCAATTCTTAAACCAATTTGGTCCACCTTGACGGTCTAGAACCATATTCCAATCGACCCAACCATCAACCCAATTATTCAAACAACCTATAATATCACGTGCATAACGGTTTACAGGTGCATATTTTGGATGCAAGTATTTTTCGTCTTCTGCTGCCCAGTCCCAGCCCCAATCTGTTGCTTCCTTAGACCAATACCATAAATCATCTTTCCATTTTGGCACTTCAGAATCCACGCAACCTTCAGTTTCAATCAAAAATTTATTGGGTGCTTTATGATGTGCGTATTGTAAAGCCTCTGGAAACACCTCATACGTGCTTTCATACCAATGGATAGCTGTTCCATCGAAGTATTTAGATGATGCTTCATCCCTATACATGACATCTACCCATTCTTTAAGTCCGGCCCTATTCTGATCGTATCCCAAAATGATTTTATCACCATGGCCATCCCTTTCTAATTTCGGACCTAAATGATGCTGTACAAAATCGGTCATTTCCTCTGGAGTAAAATGCATACTTTCCCAGTTATTACCATTACCGTGAGGTTCATTTTCAACAGTGAATCCCCAAATATCAATTCCTTCTGATTTGTAAGCATCAATGTATTTTGAAAAGAACAATGCCCAGGTATCATAGTATTTAGGCAATAACTTTCCTCCTACCCATTCCTTGTTGTCCTTCATCCAAGGTGGTGCAGTCCAAGGTGAAGCAAAAATTTTAAACCCTTCTTCTGAAGTTGCTATAGCGTCCTTGATCATTGGAATTAAATCATCCTTATCTTCATTTACTGAAAAGTGCTCTAGATCCATATCCTCTTCTACAGGAGCATAAGAATATTGGTTCAAAGAAAAGTCACACGAATTCATGTGTGTTCTCGTTAAAGAATAATTGGCACCATCTTTAGAAAAATAAGCCTTCAGAATTTTTTCTCGGTTTTCCTTACTTAATTTATTCAGCAAATAGGCAGATGATTCCGTAAATGCACCTCCAAAACCTGTAATCTTTTGATACGTTATTTCTGGGGAAATTTTAATTGTCATCAACGAGTCATCAGTTTGCAGTAGAGGAACTTTAGCAAGCTTATTTCCACTTGCAGAAGTTTCAACAACCTTGACTTTTAATTGTTCTTGCTTTTCTGTACAACTCATCATCATAAATAAAAACAGGGAACAGAACACATATTGTAATGTTTTCATATTCTTTAGTTTTGATAATTACCTATTGGCCATAATTTCATTTAAAGCGGGTGGCACTTTTACTTCTTTCATTAATTCATTTACATCACCTCCATAGGTTTTTCTAATCGATTTTCCACCTCTGGAAAGACCATTAAAAACTCCTTTGTCAACTAAATTCCAAATAGGATATTTAGCCTGTCCATCTATTGTGAACAAACCGAAGTGGTTTTCTGAACCATTTGGATGTTCGGCATCTTTCCATTGTTCGTTAAAGGCTTCAAAATAAAAACACGAAATTCCATTGGCATTGGTCCACTCTCGCATTAATTTATAGTAAACACCTTGTTTATATTCGTCTGTTGCTCTTGATCCGTTATCTCCGTAAAATCCTTTTGAAACAGATGCCCAACCTGTTTCTCCTATATGGATTGGTTTGTTGACACCTAAACTTTTCATGTAGTTGGTCACGCTATCGTATTGCTTTTTAGCAAACTCCAAAGCACGATGCATGGCATTATCGATCTTCTCGATGTTAGGTAAGTTCGATTCACTTTCTGGAACACCCCAAAATTCTGGGTTGTAATGTGTGTTATGATAGGGATACGTATGCATGGAAATATAGTCAACCGCTTTGATCAATTCTTCTAAATCCTTCACATGATAAGAGTCTTCGCCTCCTCCCCAAGATGCAAAGTCATCAGAACTTGTAATCCATAATGTTTTTGGCAACTTTCCTTCATTTTTTAAGTTCTGAAGATGTTTTACCCATTTCAAGATGACTTTAGGCTGAACATAGTAACTCGCAGCCCATTTTACCATTGCTTCATTACCAACCGCAAGCACTTTTACAATGTCTGGATATTGATTAGCTAACTTAACGGCACGTTCAATCTCACCAGCGTTTTGCGGACTTTCAATATCATGATTTACAGGTTGGTCAGTCCATGCGTTTAAGCAATCGATCCATGCTCCGAGCATCACATACATTTCAAAATCAGAATCTTCTTCCTTAAGCTCTGTAATTGCTTTTAAAACATTAGACGCATGTGGCAATTGGACGTTATAAGTACGCAACACTTTAATTCCCATTGCTGATAAGAGTTTCATATCCTCCTTCAACTGCTTTACTGAAGGCTGGCTGTCTCTTGACTTGGCACGATAACCACCATAGGAAATTGCTAAATAATCGGGATTACCTAAAATATCCTCAGCTGTTACTTGTTTAGGTTTTTGCATTTCATTATCAGATTTTGGGTTTTGCTTACAAGACAACATAAACAATGAAATAACCATTATCACTACTATGTTCATCTTCCAGATCATGCTTCTTATTTTAAAATTGTTTTATTTACAGAAACAATCAATTTTTCAATAGTATTGTTGCGCTCAAATAATTCTGAGCTTAATGACTTGTTTAAAGTCAAACCGCCAATATGTTCAACAGAACCATCCATTTTATAAATATCTATTTGACTATCCGAATGCATTTTATAAATGACAGGAACTTGGCAATAAGTGAATGCGAGCGAATCACTTTCTAGAGCTAGTGTATTCGGTGAATTATCTAACGTGATATAATTAAATGAATCTGATTTTGATAAAAATTCATCCTTACGTAACATACATGGATTAAAGGTGATTTGTCCATCATGAACAAAGACTCCTAATTCACCTATTCGCGATAGAATATCCTCTTTAACTTGACCAGTCATTCCTGGTTGTTGAGCACCTCTTCCAGCTGGAGTATGCGAATATGGATCTGTTGGAAATGCGCCATACAGTTTTGGAGGTTTATGAGCACCAATACCTTCATTTATTTCATAATAATGCTCTAATAATCTTCCAATAACTTCATCTGAAGCATTTTGTTCTATAGCCTGCAAACAACATTCCTGGACAGCCAATTGCAATTTCGAGACCATATGCCAATAAATGGAGCCTAAACCTTCATAACCATAAAAAGTTCCAGATCTACCTGTAAAGGCTTTGTGATTAAATACCGATTCAAAAACATCTAATAATTGATTGGTCTCTTGACTTGCCAATTCAGCATATTTGGTTTGCTTAAGATTTGATAATGCCGTCTTTAAACTATTGGCATTGTTAAAGTTTCCGTTGAAGTGATAATTACCATCAATGTCTTTGGAAATAATTTGACGATTACCATCCTTCAACATTTGCTGAAGCAGTTGTGACGTTTCAACCGCCACTTCAGGTACTGTATTTTTTTCAGTAAACCTTGGCAACTCCTTATTAGGATACAATAAATAACTGTACTGATCCTCTCTGAAAAGTTTACTTTGTTTCATGGCGTCTAAAACTCCCAAAACTTCAGAAGCATTTAAGTATCCAGAACTCAAAACAGCAACCTGTCCTTCCAACATTTCATCGAGATAATCAATAGAAATCTCATTCTCATTTTCAACAGTCATTAAATTATAAGCATGATAGAGATTATCTGCACGCTTATTGGCTTTAATGCTATGCTCTAGAAAATTCAAGGTTGTTTCAACAAAGTCGCTAAATGAACTCAATGATAATGTTGATTTATTTCCAGTAAAAGCATTATTGTATATGTGGTTTCGGTAATTACTGGCTGCTTGTCCTAAGCCATCTAAAATTGTTTTTCTCTCTGTATCGGAAATTGATTTTTCGAGCAGATGCGTATGAGTTTTTAATGTCGACGACATTTGATTGAAACACTGCAGTAATTCTTCAGATATTTCTATTACTTCCTCCTCTGTATCTGTAATCAATGTTTTGAAAAAATTCAGGAAACGTCTTAAATAATATAAGGTTACCATCGAAACACCATTTCCAACCAAGGCATTGTTGGCATCATTCCACTCTGGACGTTGCGTATTCATCCAAATACCTGCTTCGGGAATAAAATTTGACACCTTCGCCAATACTGAAGCCAAAATTTTCTCAATAAAATTGACCTTACATATCGAACCATCCTTATCTCTTAGTAGTGCTCCATCGGCTCCCATCTCCTTTCGGTTTTCTCTGATCCTATGATCTAATGCCTCATCAAAATCGATGGTATCCTTTGGATTTTTCAGAATATCCTCATAAGACTTGATACGATAAGGCACATTAGCATATACAAATAAATCTTTATTGAAATAGGTTTTTAAGCGTCCTGGATAGTGACCTTCAATGAATTCCAAAAATTTCAGTAAATAAATAATTTGATGGTCGCCCCAATATCCGATGTAAGACCATGGATCGTCAGGCTCAATGGTCTCCCAATCAAATCCGTCCTTGGTTACCCGATAAGGATTGTAACCATCAAACGTAGTCGCATTTAAAAACTTATGGATCATGCTTTCAATAAACTCTGGATAGGCATGAGCCAAGGCTTCCCAGTTTTGGAAAATATCTCGCCAATTACCTTCATAATCCAAAATTTTTGAACCATCGACCTCACTTCTCGTATTTATGGAGAATTTATTCCAAGGTCGACTAGGATCACCATGTCGCCTACTGAATTTCAAAGGCATATATTCCAGACACAGTCTTCTAAAATTCTTGTCCTCATTTAAATAAGCTAACTTTTTTAAATAAAACACAGAAAACGTCTCAGGCATATCATCAAAAACACCTAATGTTTTAGAGTAGACATTTCGGTTGGCTTTGTACAAATAATTTTTGAAGTCCCATTTTTCAATTTGATAATTGTCATCAAAAATGCCACCGCGCATAATGTTGAATAACGTATTTGAAAAATGACGTGTATCCCTTTGCTTATCTGCTGTAAACTGTAATGCATCTGAAGCAGCATTGAGCTGTATCAAGCGTTTGGTACCCGTTTCAATATCAGCTAATACAGCATGAGCTAAATTTTTATCGTGCTTAATTTTATAAGTGATTTCAGCAACGGCATTGTGATCTTGATTCACATTACCAATCAACATCCATTCTTTAAAACTTTCAGGAGGCAGTTTGAAATCCGTATTAACAAAATAAGCACCCTTCTCAGCTCTAATATCAACTTCCTCATTTATGGGTTGGCCGTTTCTAAAATCATTTAACTGAAGTGATGACAACAGGTATTTTGGATTATCCAATCCCAACGACCATGCGATATTCGCTTTAAGAGCTTCACTTGGTTCAGCTTTATCAACAATAATGGCACTAAGGGCGAAAATCCCTAATCCGACTTCCTTTTCCAGTTCACTCTTTTTATAGGCATCGACCAAGTTGCTCACTCTCGTTTGTGTGTCTGATGGTACACCATAAGGCATGATATTTTGAAATCCATCAAGTGCAGAAACGTTTACAACTGTATTGGAGTTATTGATGAGTTTTGATTTCTTTACAAACCCAAAATCATTACTGGAATTCCATTGATACCTGAAGGTTA
Organism: Psychroserpens sp. XS_ASV72; assembly: GCF_041224425.1. Lineage (NCBI taxonomy): Bacteria > Pseudomonadati > Bacteroidota > Flavobacteriia > Flavobacteriales > Flavobacteriaceae > Psychroserpens > Psychroserpens sp. XS_ASV72. Next base: position 346,584 of record NZ_JBGFGL010000077.1, read on the forward strand.
ACTCCAAATCATGATTGACTTCCTCAAAAATGATTTTATTGCCATAGGTGTTTTTATAGAGATTTCTTGTGGTTTTATACAACCCTTCCTGACGAATTGAAAACGGTTCCCAAAGCGCTTCGGAATTAATTCTAAAAATGGATTTGCTTCCCGTAATTTCAGCCGATTCTGTTAGCTTATCATCAGTGTAATACGGAAAGAAAGCGTATTCACTATTTTTTCGTCCAGCAGTTAATCCACCATTACTGGAAATGAACATCCAATGGTTTGAATCACTAACAATGCTCATCAAAAAAGGACGCATAGAATCGCTATTTGAAATCTTAAAAAAAGTTTCGTTCTCAATTTCTACAATGTGCATTGCCTTATTAGTTTCCAAATTATTAACTGTATTATTCACTGTTGTTGTAATAAAATAAAATGTCTGATTGCTTCTCAATTCACTTAAAAATCAATACGGCTTCACATTTATAAAAAACGCGAAAGCCGTACTATTTTATTGTTGAATTATGTCGTCGAAATAATATACGTCTCCATCGCATGGAGCATTACGTTCAAAGTAAACAATGACACTTTGAAATGTTCCACTTGGTACATCCGTAAAATCAAAAGTTAACTCTTGCCATTCTCCTAACTGTGTAATGCTAGCGACTCTTTCTTGTGAAGGTTCTGTATTTGGAAATGGCATAAACTCTAAGCGAAGTGTAACATCTGTAAGCTGATTTTCGGCTAAAACTTTCATTTTAAATGTCTTGTTTGATGTCGCTGAAAAGTCTATGGAAGATGCCAAAGCTATGCCTACTCCAGACCAAGTTTGACAACCTGCTAGCTTTTCGTATTTATAAACGTTACAACTGTTATTGACGCCACCTAAAACAGGATTGTCGACAATAGCACCACTAATATCTCCAAAAGCATCAAATGTTGCATCTCCATTGGTTGTTAAAAAAGTCCAATTCAAATCACCATTGGCTGGATCAATATTTTCAGCCAATTCATCATCACATATGAGAGCATCAATAATGAAGGCTTTTTCAAATGTAGAGGAATTTCCATTTTCATCGAATGCTGTGAGAGCAACTGTATAGGTTCCATTTTCAGAGTATGTTACAGTGGGATTGACTAGTGTAGAAGTGTCACCATTACCAAAATCCCAAGAGTAGCTTTCAGCACCACTTGAGATATTGGTAAACGTAATTGTTCTTAAATTAACATCGCTTACAAATAATGCATTTAAGGCAACTTGAGAACCTACATTATCGTCATCATTTTCACAGCTACTGATAATAAACGACATTAGAACGACGACAACTAAACTTATTTTATGTTGAAAAAATCTCATGATTTAATATTTTATTAGTTATAAACTCTTACGTAATCTACGTACATACTCTGTGGGAATACAGTCTGAGTGTTCGGAGCACCAGGCAAATTCCCACCAACAGCAACATTCAGAATGATATAGAACGGACGATTAAATACCCATTGTCCTGCATTTGCAGGATCACCATCTTTAACCGCTTCTTCGTCAACAAGTTCAGGGGTAATTTTCTGATACAAATCACCATCAACGTAGTAATTTATATAATCAGGTCCCCATTCAATTCCGAAAACGTGGAAATCGTTGTCAAATCTATCATTCTCAAGCTGATATTCCTTTGAAACAGAATCACCTGCGTTATATCCTGGACCGTGAACAGTTCCGAAGACAACTGTTGGCTGATTTCCTAAATATTCCATTATATCTATTTCACCACATTGTGGCCAAGGATTTTGATCACAATCATTACCCAACAACCAAAATGCAGGCCATATACCTTTTCCGTAAGGCAGTCTTATTCTTGCCTCGAAGCGACCGTATTGTTGCTCAAATAAACCTTGTGTAGTTATTCTTGCAGAAGTATAATTAGACCCAGCAAAGCTCTCTTCGTTAGCTGTCATAATAAGAACACCATTTTCAACTCTGACATTTTCAGGTCTATCTGTATAATATTGCAATTCATTATTTCCCCAACCTGCAGGCAAACCCTGAGCTGTTCCGTCTCCAATTTCATATGTCCATAATGAAGGATCTGGCGCGCCATCGATATTGAACTCGTCTGCCATCACTAAATTGGTCAGTCGAGCTACTTCCTGAGTTTCATCTGTATCACAGTTTAGTGAACAAAGAATTGCACCAACACATATGACCATTAAAGTTCTAGTTCTTATGTTTATATACTTGAAATCCATAATATTAAAATGAAGATTTTAGTTAATTTAATTATTGAAGAAGTAGATGTTATCAATTAAAACATCACCACTATTTGATACGAAAATAACGTAACCAATATTATTGAAAGTTGTTAAACCTGTACCTCCTCCACCTGTAGAATTAGTAAAAGAACTTATTGGTATATCCAGACCAACCCATTGATCTTGTATTAGTTGACCTGTTGCATTAAAACCACCTGCTGAACCATCACCAAATCCATTATCGACTCCATCTGGTCCAAAATCCAATAATTCAACTATAAATGATGAACCCGCTGAAACTAATTGAACATCAACATGCACGTGTGTATAGCCAGATATATCAATAGGTGTGTCCCACCCTACACCAACAAATTGAAGGTTTTCGTATGCGATATGTTCATTCCCGTCAAATACTTGAGTAGAAATAGCAATGTCGCCATTATTAAATGCGCCAACATTTAGACCACTTAAATTTGTATAAGAATCACTATACACAGAGAGAACTTCGGAAGCAGGAAGTGTAGGATTTTCTGCATTTACAAATGCTCCTTCAGCAGTGATTTCCAAAGAGCCTTCTGCAGAAACATCTCCAATCTTAGCCGTAATAGTTGCCGTACCATTTCCTACAACTGATACCACTCCAGATTCAGATACTGTGGCTACGGAAGTATCAGAAGACATGAACGTAAAGTAATTCACTGATGGAAAAACAGTCTGGTCCAATCCAGAAGCCAAATTGACTGTATAACCTAGGCCACTAATTGTAATGTCAGAGCCAACAAATACTTCTTGTACTAAATCTTGACCATTAAATATTTGAGGACGTTCTTGACCAATTGTACCGGTGTTTTCAAATCGAATTTCATCCAACCAAAATGTCCATCCAATTTCATTGCCATTAGGACCATCTCCTAAAACATCGAAAGGAGCCGCGATATATGAAAACAAACCTCTTTCTTGTACAAGTACAGAAGGATCAGGAATAGGAATAACATATTTAGTCCAATTTGTTGTGAGTTGAATCCCATTTGCAACAACTGGATATTTGTCTTGCTCGAAATCTGCACCAAAGCCAACACTCGCCAAAGTTGCAGTTGTTGAGGCCTTAGCCCAAAATGTTAAAGCATCATAACCTGATAAATCACGACCAGCTCCTCGGTCCCTAAATATCCCTCCTGCTAAAAAACCATTTGGGTTATCAGGAGACGGGACGTCAATTCTTATAGATGATGTTCCTTCGTAAGATTCATTATCCACAACTTCAAAAGTATCTAGTGTATTATAGCCCTCTGCAGGATTGAAGGATTCAAAGAAATTATCGGTAAGCCCTACAGGAGCATCGGTGAAGACTTCAGCCGTATTAGGAAATGTCGCTGGTACAGCATCATCTGTAACGTCTCTTTCACACCCAAAAACTAGGACCATAATCATTCCTAATGCAAGTGCTTTATTTAATTTGAATAATTTAATATTTTTCATATCTAGCTATTTTTATCTTCCAATATTAATGTGTATGTATGTTCTAATTTCCCATTCATTACCGTCTTTAAATCCTTCTGGACTTAATAATGGCTGAGGTGGAAACGTATTTGGTGCAAATGTATTTGTAGGTGCGTATCTTGGAGAGAATTCATCTAGTGACCTCCATGTTCCTCTAATCCCAATTCGGGTGTTAGGTAAAATAAACCAATCTGGTTTACCTAATGTTGTTGATACATCAAGCATTAATTGAACTGGGAACGTCAAGTTAAAATCCCTGTGGTAATCAAAAGGTCCCCAATCATTCACCTTAAGGTGCGTTTCAACTTTTATGTTGTCATAAATCATTCTGATATCACCACCAAAACGCTTAATCAATCTATCACTATCACCATTTCCTTGTCCGTTTCCATAGTAGAAATTTCCAATAATTCCCCAATCAGTGCTTAACTTAGAAACTATTCTCGAGTGTATTTCCCACAAATCCTCTTGAGGTGCAGAATTTGGGAAAGCAAAGAAGGTACGATCCGCCTGAAAACCAATATGTGCATCCATTGCCGATGACATACGATGATAAACAAAACCAAGGTTCATCGCGAATTTTGCATCTTCAGCTCTGTCATTATCCCATTCATACATCCATGTTCCTGGAGTAGGATCGTATGTGACCAATAATTCACCGGAAGTCGATTTTCTGTTTCCATTTCTAACAGCGAAAGGATCATCAATAACATTTCTTAAACGACCAGGTGAAGCTACACCATTAGGCATAGGATCAACCAAAGGCATTTGCCATCTGAAATTTGGAGCAATTTGAAAATCTCCAACACCATAAGTAAAACCAGTTAAAAAGTTGGACATATTGCCACTTCCAGAATCTAATAATTTCCAACCTGTAAAAGTACGTGTTGCATCAGCGCCACCATTGGCAACGATACCCATAATTGATCCTTGGGCATACCAATTAAATTTACCGCCTTCATAAGTGATTTTAGCTTTTCCACCCCAATTATCCTTACTTTGAACTTTATCGACCACAACTTGACCGTTATCAATATCCTGGAACGAACTTCCATTTAATGGACTTCCACCCCAAATACCTCCAAGCATAATTCCAAATTTGCCAAAATCTCGTTCAACAACTAATGTTGCTCTTTCTGTTGGCCAAGGTGGTATGATACCACTTCGTAATTGATTAGCATCCAAGACGCGTCGACCAGATTCATCAAACTCTAAATCCGTATTGATGTCTCTATGATAAATACCTGTAACTGTATAGTGACCTAACTCTTTACGATATTTGAATAACATTGTTGGGTTTGCTCCCCACCATAATTGCGGTCCGAAAGCAGCCTTTAACCCTTTAGCTGCACCTTTACCATCGACTTCTATACCAAGGATTTCACCGCCATAGATATCTAGGTTAGGACCATAATTTGCTTCTGGGTATAATCCGAAGAAATCTCCTTCATAGCCCCAATGATAATGACCAGTACGATAGAATCCTCTCAGATCAAAGTCTTTAGCATTCCATTCAAACTCTGCTTGGTAGACATTTACCCTATTGACATCGTTTTCAATAATTTGCTGATCGTTGGCATCAAGGGATATAACCGGTCTTGCTCTGTTCTCATAGAAAATTTCATTTATTGGATTTTCAGCAACCTTTCCTATGACATTAAAGGTGGCACTTGCTCTCATTTGAGGCGCTGGCCTTCCTTCTACTCCAATGAAATAAGACTGCATGTGATCAAAGCCCAACTGATTAGGGTATTGGTTTGAATCTGGATCTGGATTATCTGGTGTTGTAATGAGGTTACCACCAGTATTGAAGGTTGTGAATTCAGCTCTAAGCTGACTTAATCTAATTTTCTCACTACTGCCTCCTCCTAGAGCTGCTTTATCGCCTCTAGCCCTTAGGACCGCATCCATTAAATTGATATTTTTAAAATAATTTTGAACAAATTCCAAATCGACGTCTCCTTCATAAGGATTTAACTGGTGCGCTTCCTTTAGAGCATAATAAGCTGCCCTTGGATATAAGGTATAAAGTCCTCTCGGATTAGTTGGTCCTTTAGCACAGATACCAAACCATTCCTCATTCATATTATTTGCGCCTGGGTAAGCTTCATCCCATTTATATCCTCCAGCATTCCATGTGGATTCGGTTTGTTGTGTATCGGCATCTTTTCTGTCGTCAAAACCAGCTTTCCACCAACCATCTGAAAATTGGAAGGTAAAACCACCTATGGAATTATTTGCTTTTCCTAGCCCAGCAGCATTCTCATATATTTCTTTCCAATTATTGACCATGTAATATGCCTGCATTTTTTGGTCCTCTTGATTCTCAATAGCATTGTAAGCATCAGAACCAAATTCAGTAAACATAATCGGTTTTCCATATTCATTTTTAACACGTTCAAAAGCATCACCAAATGATACTCCACGATACATGTTCGTTCCATAGATATCAACATCAGGACATTCTTCAGCTATGATTTCCAAAAACAGCAAATCGCCATTACAAATTGCAACAGGGTGATTAGCATCAATTGCTTTCATGGCCTTAGTAGCCTCATTCATCAATTTATACATTGGTCGACCGCGCAACTCTCCTACCGCATTTATTTTTTCTTCGCCATCAGGAAAATCCTCTGTCTCAGCACCTTGCCAAAACAATCCATAGTTGTTTTCGTTCCCTAAGAGATACATTAAAATACCAGGTGTATTCTTGTATTCGGTAACCATTTGTGTAATTTCAGAAAGCAGCAATTCCTGGGTTCGAGGGTCATTATAATCTGTAATAGGTGTCCATACCCCATCAATAGTTAATCCATATCGCCCAAATGAATCGTTTAACATGGTATAAATACCATAATTTTCATAGATATACTTCACCCATTTTGCTGGAACACCAGTATATTGGCGAATAACATTAACATTCATGTTTTGTAACAGTGCCATTTCTGCATCTAAACCGGCTTTAATGATATCATCAGATTTTTTATAAAATTCTGCATTGACAACATTAGTTCCGATTGGTACATAATCCCAGTTCATTCCATTAATCATGAAAGGCTTTCCATTTACCATTAATTTAGATCCACTTTCATCGGTTACGACCTGAACTTGATCAACTTGTGCAAAAAGTGATGTAGTGATTAAGAAAAGAACCAATTTTAAGATGTTTTTCTTCATTTTATTTCTTTTTAGTTGAATACTTTAGTTCTCAAACAATGAACTTTACAACGATAAGATGAGATTTGAGGAGGAAGAGGTTGTAAAATCTAATTGATTATTGAGTCAAAATTACTATTATCGTAAATTTAGTTTTTACGATTATTAAAATTCCAAAAAAGACCGCAACAAAAAACATACATCATAAAAAAACCCATGTTTTTTTGACAAATCACCAATAAACACAACAAATAAGACTGTAATTCAAGATGTTAAAAATTAACACTACAACGTTGTAAATTGTTAAAAAATCAGTTTTGTATAGGTAATGTTAAGTTTAAAATGAAGGTTGTATAGCTAATTATATTTCCAAAATATAATTTGTTAAGCTAGATTCGTGAGGTAAATCCATTTTTTTTCGCAACCTGTAGCGTTTCACCTCTACACTTCTAGGGGAAATATTTAAAAGTGGAGCGATTTCTTTTGAAGATAGGTTTAATCTTAGATAAGCACATAATTTAAGGTCGTTTGGCGTAAGTTTTGGGTGCTTTGCCTTAACCTTTTTTAAGAAATCTTTATCAGCATTGTTGAAGGCTTCTTGAAAAAACTTCCAATCATCTGTATTATTTAGATTTTTATCAATAATCTTAATTACGGGTTTAAGTGTATTATTTTTATTGACATTTTTCAACTCCTCTTTAATACCACTTAAGAACTCGTTCTTCTTAATCAAACTCATTGTTGAAATCGCCAACTCCCTGTTTTTATTATCGACATCCTGTTGCAACTTTTCATTTTTTAAATGCATCAGTTGTTGCTGGCTTTCAAGTTCTTTGAGCTCCATATCTTTTTGATTTTGGAGCATCAATTGTTTTTTCTGTTTTTTATAATAAGCTTTATAAATATTATGTACAGCAATGATAAGTAATATGAAACCGATGGTATAAAAGAGCACCATCACATTCGTCAAATACCATGGTTTTTTTATTGTAAAGGAATAACTAGGCATGTTTTGAGCTAGAGTTTTGCCTGATCTTGCCTTTAGATTAAAAGTGTATTCTCCATGAGGTAAGTTTTTGAACAATACATGTGCTTCTTTAGACCACTCACTCCATTCATCGTACAAACCTTCTAACTGGTACTGATATTCAACTTTACTAAACTTATCGTATACTGGAGCATTGAATACCAACTCAAAGTTATTGAAACTGTTTTCAAATATGGCTTGATTATTTTTGTCTACAGGTTGTTTTTCAGAACTTAAATCATAGTTACTGATAGAACTTATGGTTACACTGAAGTCTTTAGGCTGAATTTTATCTAAATCAACAATGATATAGCCCATAGAAGTTCCCAATAGATATGTATCATTGCCAATTGGTAAAATATTCTCATAACCTACCATCATCTTTCCTATTTCGTGAGGCAGGGAAAGGCTATTGATTTTTAGCGTATTACTAAGTTGTCCTTGTGACACATAACAAATGTTGTCTTTAGAAAACCCCCAAAGTCTACCATCTTTACTGGAATCTAAGATTAACTTCCCAGTTATATAAGACTCATCATCATAGATTTGGCTTAAAATACTATCCTTTTCAAATTTATCTGTTGGTTCATCATATTTAAAAATACCTTCTTGATACGCATACCAAATATGGTCTTGATATTTTACAAGAGAAGAGTTTAAGCCCTTTCTAACTTCAAAGTCATTGGTTAATTCAACAACTTCCGTTAAGTCAGAATTCAATTTAAGCCTGTATACTCCTTTGTATTCATGATTTACAAAAAGCGTTTGGTCATTATAAAAATCAAAATGCTTAGATGAAATATCAAAGCCTTTAATTTTATGACTCATCTGCCATTCCCCATTTTTCTTTTTAAGCACATAAAGTCCGTCATAATTACCCTGTAGCAAAACATCATTTACAGGTAAAATATTCCATGTGCCTTGAACATCGGAAATACTTTTAGCCTTACCATTATTGATTAAGAACGTTCCACTATCATGACCACAAAATAATTGTCCGTCGTGCTTAACTAAACTCCAAACTTGACCTTTGGTACCTTCAATTAACCTAAAATCATCATTTGAGTTAAACGATTTAAAAAACAGTCCTTGATTGGTTCCCAAGAAAAGGTTTCCATTGAAAATCGCTGAAGTATAAATTGTTCCCAGAGTTCCATCATTATCAATATAAATCTTAAAAGGTGACTTTGTGTTTATACAATTTATTCCCTTGTCCAATCCAAGCCATATATTATGTTCTGCATCTTCAAAAATTGATAAAACCGTATTGTTCGATAATCCCAAAGGCTGATTTATGGTATAATCAAGATCTCCATTAGGTTTCAGAAAAATAACACCATTGGAAATAGTTCCTAACGCAAATCTATTGTCACTCAACAATAAACTTGAATATACACTAGATTTTAAAAGTAGCGACTTTGCAGAAATCTCCCATGGCTCTAAATTACCATCCTTAAGGATAAAGAATCCGTTTTCTTGAGTTTGAACCAAAAACAAATCGTTATGTTCCAAAACTTTCACAATTGTATTATCTTGAACAATTTTGTGATTCGTTACTAACTGACCCTTTCCGTTTTCTATTTTATAGAGTCCATCATGTAATTTTTGGAAATAGATCGTATTATCAACTTTAAACATTTTAGTCAATTTCGTAGCTGACTCAATAATTTTAAACGCATCCGTTTTTTCATTATAGCTATAAATGCGGTTTAAAGATTGAAACAATATCCAATTATCAATACTTATGATGGTCCAAAACTGCTCATCTTCAATTAAACGATCCTTAATTTTATTTGAAAGTGATGTGTACTCTAAAGTTCCATACTGGCTTGGTTCCCAATAGCCAAATTCCATGTAGCAACCAGTATAAATTCTTTCGTTTAAAACCTTTACAGAACGAATAATGGTGTTGTTAGGAGAAGGATATAAATGCCATCTTTCGCCATCAAATTTTAACAAACCGTTGTTATTGGCTACATAAATTGATTTTTGGGAATCTTGACTAATGGACCAGTTTTGGCTTTCTGCGTCATATTCTGATTCAGAAAAAACATTTATTGGAGGAATCTCTTGGGCAGAGATGAAACTAAACCAAAATGAAGCAATATAAAATAGAAAAGTTCTCATGAGCATCTACACAAATATAATAGTAATAGTCCTAATATTTTACTAGTTTTATACTAACAGTTTAAACTTACTACATAAGTTTCTATTTATTATTTATAATTACCAATGTCAATCTCCGCATTTTTTATCACAGAAAGATGAAACATCGAGCTCTAGTATTCATAGCAACACTCACTTTTTTTATTAACTCTTGTGCTAACAAAGAAGCCTCAAAAAGTGATTTAATTTACAATGCTACTTGGGAATTGGAATACATTAGTGGACCTCGAATTGCCTTTGAGGGTTTATTTCCTGAAAAGAAACCGACCATAACTTTTAATAAAGACACTAAAAAAGTTGAAGGCACCAATAGTTGTAATGGTTATTCTGCAGAGTTTAAGATTGATGAAGGCACTCTATACTTTGGAGAGCCTGGTCCAACAACCATGATGTATTGTGGACAAGGAGAAAACGTCTTTTTAGACATGATGAAAAAAGTAAATGCCTACAGTTTTGATGCGGATGGAAAACTAAACCTCATATTTGATGGTGTACCCATAATGCGTTTTAAAAACATAAATTGATCACGTGAATCGCGAAATGATCGACATAAACGATTGTACTATTTTATTGGAAGAAGCGTCTACCGATAAAGCCATAGTGGACTCCTGTTTTTTTGACGAACCTGTTATTGCTATCGCATTTTATGGTGCTGGAGACGTAGGCCTTAAAGTGAAATACAAAGGAAAAACAAAAGAGTTTCATCATACCAAAGGAATGGTGTTGTCGTTTTATGCCGATGATCAGGTTGCGTTTGAACATCATGTTTCAGCAGATAAACCCTTACAATGTTTAGTCATTGCAACCGCTATTAGACAGTTAGATCGATTGCCTAATGGAGAAGGAGAATTTTTAGAGCAGTTTTTACACCAATTAGTACATCCCAAAGATCATTATGTTGAAGGCCCTGTTTTTAAAATGAATCCTGAAATGTTTTTGCTGGTTGAACAATTCTTTAGCAACACCTATGAAGGTGGCATTAAAATGATGTTCTATAAAAGTCATATGTCAGCTCTATTGTCGCATTATTTCGGACAATTAGCTAAAGAGCAATCGACAGAAATTAATGCCTCTCAACTTAAAAAAATCAACCTAGCTCAAGACATCCTTTTATCCGACATGGAAAATCCGCCATCCCTTACCGAACTCGCTCATAAAATAGGCACAAATACCAATACCCTTAAAAAAGAATTTAAAGCGCAATTTGGTGTTCCCGTCTTTAAATATCTACAAAACGAACGTTTGAAAAAAGCCTACAATCTCATCAAAAATGAAAAGAAAACCATTCAGGAAGCAGCTTGGGCAGTAGGCTATGATAGCTTAGGTTCCTTTTCGAACGCTTTTGAAAAGAAGTTTGGTTTTAGACCAAGTCAGGTATAAAATTCTTTTCGAATAAATCAAAATGCTTTTGCAATAAGTTGTTGATTTACAGTAGCTATAGATTTGTATCATAATTAAAAACCAAAAAATTGTGATAACCAATCGACTATTTAGCATTGTATCTGCCATCCTAACTTGGACACTAGGTGTTAGCTTTTATTTACTGTCATTTTCAATCTCTATTCTTGAAAATCCAGAAAGACAAGCCAACATAATACTTGCATTAGGAATTATTCCAAGTGCTTGCTTGGCTACTTATTTGTTCTACAGAAAGGGTCAAATGAAACCTTCAGTATTGGCATTAATTTTCGCAATTACTGCTGTTGCGTTAGATGCATTGATCACAGTTCCTCTTTTCGTCATGCCTTCTGGTGGTAACTATCTTGGGTTTTTCTCAGATCCTGTGTTTTATATCATTCTTGTCGAATTGTACTTCATTGTTTTTTACTTCGGAAAACACCTAACTCTAAATTCAAAAAAATGAAAACCACAGTTTACTTTATCACCGTTTTATTGAACGCTCTTTCAGCTGGATTCTTCTTTGCTTGGTCTGCCTCTGTTGTTTTAGGGACAAAAAAAGTGGGCGATGTAACCTATTTGGAAGCGATGCAAAGTATCAATCGGGAAATCTTGAATCCTGTATTCTTCATCGTTTTCTTCGGAAGCCTGATCGCTTTAGTTGCAAATACTTGCTTTCAGTTTAATAACAGATCGGTTTTTTGGCTCATTCTAATCGCTACAGTGATATATTTCTTTGGCACTTTTGGAGTAACCGCTTTTGGAAATGTACCTCTAAACAACGAATTGGATGCCTTGAATATCAATCAATTGAATGCTTCTAAATTAAAGCGTTTCAGAACTTACTACGAAACCAACTGGAATCAATATCACAACATACGAACACTATCAAATTTGGTATCGTTCACACTATTATTAATCTCAATTTTTATCAAAAGAATATTTTAAATCAAATCATTATGAAAACAGACATTTTAGTTATCGGAGCAACCGGAAAAACGGGTAGCCGAGTCGTAAAACAATTACAAAACAGAGGAATCGAACCAAGACTAGGTTCAAGATCTGCCTCACCAAGTTTCGATTGGAACAACAAAGACACATGGATAGAAGCCATAGAAGGCATCAAAAAAATGTACATTACTTATTATCCAGATTTAGCCGTTCCTGGTGCTAAAGAAGCTATTGAAAGCCTGACATACTTAGCAAAAGAGCTTGGTGTTGAGAAGTTGGTTTTACTTTCAGGAAAAGGAGAAACCGAAGCAGAAGCTTGTGAAAAAATCATCATAAACTCTGGAGTAGATTATACCATCGTAAGAGCCTCATGGTTTAATCAAAATTGGAGCGAAAGTTTCTTTTTAGATCCCATTATTTCTGGAGAAGTAGCATTACCAATGTCTGATGTCGTAATTCCTTTTGTGGATGCCGATGACATTGCAGAAGTTGCAGCAACGGTTTTATTGGACGATGCATACAATGGAGAAATCATAGAGATCACTGGACCTGAATTGATTACTTTTAAGGACATCATTGAAATCATTGCAAAAACCAGTAACAGATCACTAAATTTCCATGACATTTCTTTACAACAATATGTTGAAGGTATGAAGCAAATGCAAATACCTGATGATGTCGTTTGGCTGATTGAATACCTGTTTAGTCATGTTCTTACAAATCCTAACAATCAGCAAATCACAGATGGTGTTGAAAAGGTTTTAGGAAGAAAAGCAAAGTCATTCTTGCAATACGCAGAAGAGACTGCCAAAACTGGAATTTGGAGTCCTATTGAAATTGAAGAACTTTAAAAATAAAACATGAATAAAATAATCTTAATAGTAAGCTTATCCATTTTCTTCTTTCATACATGTTCAGAGCAGAAGTCTGCCGATGAAGAATACATTGCAACAAAGATTGAAAATTACTTAAATGCCAGTACTAAGAATGGGTATTCTGGAAGTGTATTAATAGCCAAAAACGGTGAAATATTGTTGTCTAAAGGCTATGGTTTAGCAGATAGAGATCAAGACATTCCAATGACACCTCAAACGGTTTTCAATATTGGGTCCGTGACCAAACAATTTACTGCCGCTGCAATTCTGAAGCTTATGGAACTTGAAAAGTTAGAGCTTTCCAATAAACTTAAAGATTACTTTCCACAAGCTCCTATAGAAAAACAAGATATTACAATCCACCAGCTACTTACACATACCTCTGGAATATCTCCAAGAGCTGGTGGATTTCGATATGATGAAGCTTCTAAAGAGCAGTTTTTAAATGATTTTTATCGTTCAGATTTACTATACAAACCTGGAACAAAGCACAACTATGCTAATGCGAATTATATTTTATTGGCTGCCATCGTTGAGATCGTTTCGCAACAAGAATATGAAAGCTTTCTAAGAGACTATTTTTGGAACCCAATAAATATGAATCATACAGGTTATAAAAGTGTGAAGTATGAAAGTAAGCAACTAGCTCATGGTTATTATTTCGATGATGCTGATGGTGATTGGAAAGATTGGGGAACTACCAAAGATCATTTGCCTAAAAACAACAATCACTGGTACAGTATAGGTAAAGGTGACCTCTACTCTACTACAGAGGATTTGTTCAAATGGCATGAAGCTCTTGAGCAGAACAAGGTCTTGACTGCGGAAACAAAATTACTTATGGAAACAGCTCATGTAGCAGAAAATGAAGAAAACACCTCATTTTATGGATATGGTTGGGCCATATTCAACTCCAAACAAAACAAAAAAATTGTCACCCACAATGGTAGCAATGGAATCTATTTCGCAGAGTTCATAAGGTTTATTGAAGACGATTTGGTGATTATTGTTTTGTCCAATGTAAGACTAAACCGTCAATCTGAAAATGTCGCATGGCATATTAGTAAAATGGTATTTGATAAACACTATGAACCTAAAGCAATTCCGAAAAATACTTATGAATTGGTTTTTGATTTTATTAGTAGAAAAAAGCTAAATCATTCTAATGAACTTCCGCAATTTATAATTAATCAAACAGGTTTGCCTTTCAAAGACAAAGCCATCTTAAATAGAATTGGGTATAAGCAAATTTCTCAAAAAAAGGATTCTCTCTGGGGAATTGAACTCCTAAAATTGAACACTGTAATGTTTCCAAATGATGGAAATCTATGGGATTCATTGGGCGAAGGCTATTTTTTATTAAAGGACAAGGAAAATGCTATTTTAAGTTTTAAAAAGGCAATCGATTTAAGACCAATTGAAAATTGTTATTGGTGTGAGAATGCAGAAAAGCGTTTGAAGGAATTAAAAGAATAAAGAATTTCGATAATTGATTTATTTCCCGATGCAATATTTAACTATCCTTATGTCTATTGACGTTAAGGCATTTGGGCAACAAATAGGGTGCAAAAAATACATAAAAAGAATAAATAAAGAGTAAACATCAATAAATTGAGCTACTAATATAGCACAAAAAAAACCGCTCGATTAGAGCGGTTTCCAAATAAAAACACCAAGCATTAATTAGCTGTACCAGAGCCTAAATAAATACTGTTTGATACTTGACTACCATCAGCAGTAATAAACGCCATAAATAGCTCTACTGTATCTCCTGCATAAGTTGTTGGGATTGGAACAATTTGAGAACCAACAGTTCTGTCGGCTCCATCAAGTAAAGAAATAGATTCCTTTTTTGAGGGGTTGTAAACCAACAACATCGCTTTATCAGTTGCATTTGCGTTACCTTCGGCAGAGTTATCATCCCACCCAAAAGTTACTTCTCCAGCAGTTGCTAAATCAGTCGTTGGGTTTAACGCACCAGATAAACCTCCTCGACTTACTAAAGCGTTCGGATAGTCAACAACAAAGTTAGGTTCAGTACCTGTAATCGCATTATTCAACACATACGACATCGCAGCATTAAATTCTGTTTTCTTAACAGCTAACCCTTTATAACCTAACTTAATAAAAGGCTTTACAGCCTGTAAAAATTCTAAAGTGGCAGTAAACTTGGTTCTTTGGTTTACTTGACCAACAGTTCTTGGATTGGCTACACTTGAAGGTTTAATTCTAATGTAATCAATTCCTTTCCAGCTTCCACCGATAACGTTTCCAACCTTACCTGAAAGCCCTCCTAAAATACCTTGAGCAATTTTACCCATAACATAAATAATTTTAATGAAACATAATTTTCTTCGGACTTGGTACGGACTTGACACGAAGTTGTACCTACCGACTGAATATATGGCAAGTTTTATGCTATTCGTTAGATATGGATTTTGTTGCTTTAGATTGCTTCTTTTTGCATTTTAGAAAATAAACTTTGAATGTATGATACTTTCAAATCTGCCATTTTTGAAATGACTTTTTGAAGTTCGGCTTCTTTTTTACTAATCGCTGACACTATATTAATATGCTTTTGCAATTGAAATTCATTATTTATTAATGATATAAAACTATTTTTTAGAGTATTTCTGCAATCATCTATTGAAATAAACGGAATAACACTTCCTTTTAAATGGTAAGCGTAAAAACCGCCTATTTGTAACATCATAGATAAGTTAAAAAGTGTGTGTTTTACCTCTTCTGTTGTAGTAGTGACAACGAAACAGTTAGCACAGGATTTTAAGAGTGGTTTTCCGCTGTTTAGCCCTTTGTTTAGTATAAAAAAATGAGGGTTTGAGTAAGCTTTTCCGACTTGGTGTGTTTTTAGTTCAAAAGTTGACATAGCTATCCAATTTAAAATTGCTTCGCTACGCTTCGCGCCATTATTTTTTTTTGAAAAGAAAAAAGATAGCCATAGTTGTTGTGGCGTGGGTAAGGCTGTCAAGGTTTTTGGATAAAAGTTTTTTTATTGAATGACTAAATCAAAAAAAAAGGTATTGAAAAAAGTTTTATTCAAAACCCGTAGGGCTTGACCTTTATAGCCTTGTGCGGTTGGCAGAGGTAGCCACATATATTTGCCATCTTTTTTATTTTAAATTTTCAAATTAGTTAAACTTGATTGAAAATGCCTTTAACTTTTCTGGGGAATTAACACTTAAAAAAATAGGTTTTAGTACCGTACTGAGCGTTGGGTGAAGCGTTTGTATGGGTAGCATTTTAAATAGTTGTTTGATAAAACAGCATTTAAACAAGCTACTTATACAGGACTTTTAGACAATAGCTTATTGCTTTTTTGAGGCACGAGAAAAAGCAATATGCTATGGCGTAGCACTACACTTTATAAACCTATTTTTTTATAACCGCTGACTTGGGTGGTGGGGAAAAGTGGACTTTTAAATTTGTTAACGAAATGAAACAAACAAAGACTTGAGGTAAGGAATACTTGGACTTAACGATGGTTTTGTGCAGCTTGAATGAGATAACGAATATTATTATCAATTAACGTAACCCTTAAAATATTCAGATGTTTAATGTTTGTTCAAAATGTGGTTATATGTTCCGATGTGCGCGTTGGAATTTCGGATATTTTACATAATACCAGTTATAGCTACGAAAATATAAGAATGCTGCGATAGCAAACCCTTGAAAGGATTTTTGCTACTATAACTTGTATTATGTAACATAGCTTGGGTGAGTTTAGGGTTTTATGATATAATAATAACAGAATAGCTTATTGCAGTTTGGTTTGATTTTATGAAAACCAAAGCTGTAATATGCTATTACCTTAAAGACAAAAAAACGCTAAACTTGTTAGGTGAGCGGAACAACACAAAAGACAGAGGATTTTGAGCTTTCGACAGGCTCAAGACAAGGCAAGCGAAAAAACTGGGTTTTGGGTTGTGGGGAATAAAAAAGAGCCTTCCGAAAAAGACTCTTTCATTATTGCTTAATGGTCGTGATTTGAATGGTCATCACTTTCTTCTTCACCAGATTGATTCATCATCATTTCGTGGTCGTATTTACAACAACCTGGTAAACCATCATATGCTTCTTCATCACCTGCTACTTTTTCGGTATCATATCCTGAAGCTGCGATTGCTTTATGGATTGCCATTGCATCGGTTTTTGTATCATCAAAAGACACATCAATCTTCTTTTTATCGACATCCCAATTAGCACTTGCAACACCTTCAACACCGTTAGCTGCTTTTTCGATAGTGTTTTTACACATTCCGCAATTTCCTCTTACACCAAAAGACAGGTCTGTCATTGCCATATCTTTTGACATTTCAGTAGTTGTGGTTTCTGTTTCTTTTTTGGTTTCGTTTTTACAACTTGTTAAACCTAATGCTGCTATTACAGCTACACTTAAAATTACTTTTTTACTCACGTCGATTACATTTTTGTTTTTGTGTTCGTGATTTTTCTTTGAAAAATTCATTGTTTAAAATTTAATTGTTATTACTTGATTTATTATTCTATTACTTGTTTTACTTCACCACAGGTTAGCATTGCTTCGCCAAAGTATGGATTGATTACTTTTTCTTCTTTGCTTAACCAATAAGCACCATTATTGTTATCTGCCATTGGACAAAATTCTACATAGACCTTTTCATTGATACCAAATAGTTGTACAGCATTGATTAGATGTGATGATAAATGTTTAAAATGGTCTCTTTGTGATTTTATATCGGACGTTTCAGAAATTGAAGTTGCAGAAGATTTTATTTCGCCTTCTAATGACATCCAATGGTTATGCGCCTTATTATCTGACAACAATTTCATATCTACTTTGTTCAATTTATTTAATAAAGTTGTTGCGTTTGCTGAAGTACTTATTGAATCTTCTTTTACTAAAGCATCTTTTAAATTGATATACGCATTGTAAACACTATTTAACTGTTGTTGAAATTTCTCTGATACTTCCAAACGCTCATTCATATTAGTGTGGTCACTTTCTTTGTTAGATGCATTGTTATCCATACCTAAATGACCTTCGTGTCCAGTCATTACTTTACCACCATCTTTATTCATCATAGACTTTTTGCCTTGTAATTGTGCTGCTGCATCAACCGTAAATGTTCCGTTAGTCACTATTTCATTTCCAACAAATAAACCTTCTACAACTTCATATTCATTACCAATTTGATTGCCTAATTTAATTTCACGCATTTCAAAAATAGGTTGGTCTGGATTTGTTTTAAGGTACACCACAGAACGTTCACCTGTCCATAATACAGAAGATGCAGGAATTGATAATACTTCATCATTTTTAGCTGTACTGCCTTCAATATTTGCGGTTACAAACATTCCTGGTTTAAATACATCGTCCTTATTGCTTAAAACAACACGTAAGGTTACAGTTCTTGTTTTCGTGTTTAAAACTGGGTCAATGAAATCAACTTTACCTTTAAACTCTTTATTAGGATAAGCATTGGTTGTTATCATCACTTCCTGTCCTTTTTTAAAGCGGTCAATCTGATTTTCATACACATCAAAGTTTCCCCAAACTGTGTTGAGATTGGCAATTTTTAATAAGGGTTGTCCTTGTTTGATGTAATCGCCTTGCTCTACCAATTTTTCTGTAACAGTACCCGAAACGGTTGCATAAACAGGAAAGTTTTCTTTTACTTTTCCTGTTTCTTCAATCTGGTTGATTTGATTTTCAGAGAGTTTCCATAATTTCAATTTATTACGGACTGCTTTGTATAAAGCAGGTTGAGATTCTTTTAAAGAAGCTGCTGTGATTAATTCTTGTTGTGCTGCATAGAGTTCTGGCGAATAAATGGTTGCCAATAATTGACCTTTACGAACTTCTTCGCCTGTAAAACTCACATTCAAACGTTCAATTCTTCCAGCGAAATAACTTACCTGTACTGCATTGGCTTCTTCGTTTTCAGCAATTTTACCAGATAACTTTATGGTGTTGCCTTCAACATTTCCCTTGCCTACAACAGTTGTTTGAATATTGGCTAATGCCATCGCATTTTCTGTTAGTTTAAATTGGTCTGCCATTAAGCCATCACTTCCGCTTTCCGCAGGAATTAAATCCATACCACAAATGGGGCAGTCGCCTGGCTCTGGTTGCATAATCTGTGGATGCATAGAACACGTCCACATTTGATTGGTTGCTGCAACCGCATCGTGATTATGGTCTATTTCTTCATTTGATGAGCCACCAAAAAGCAACCAACCCAATAACACACCTACTACGAGTATGCCAATATATATGACTATTTTATTATTTTTCATTCTCTAATCGTTTTATCATTGCTTTCATTTCTTCTATTTCTTTACGTTGTGCTTTTATAATGTCTTCTGCTAATTTTTTAACTTCTGGGTCTTGAATATCTGCTCTTTCACTTGTTAAAATAGCGATAGAATGATGTGGTATCATTGCTTTCATCCATAGTACGTCACCAATGATTGGTGCTTGTGTTCTTACTAATCCTAATGCACCTACAAACAGGATAAAACTACCTGCAAGTATGGCTATGTTTTTCTTTCTATCATTATACATTTTTCGCATAAAAAACCACATTATTACTGCCATTGCTGAAATACCTAAACAGGTCATATAAAATCGGGTTAAGCTAAACCACACGTGGTCTATTGCATAGGTGTTTAGATACATTGTGATGTACATTGCTACAAATGAGCAAGCCAACATTATAAAGAAGGTTTTGTAATTTCCTTTGTTTGAGTGTTCTTTTGAATTTTCCATAATTATTTGATTTTATAGTTAAACTTTAATTGTTCTTAATCGTAGTGCATTTCCAATAACTGAAACAGAGCTAAAACTCATTGCTAAAGCTGCTATCATTGGCGAGAGCAATATTCCAAAGAATGGAAACAAAACTCCTGCTGCAATAGGCACACCTAAAGTGTTATAAATAAGTGCAAAAAATAGGTTCTGCTTAATGTTCTTCATTACAGCATTACTTAAATTTTTTGCTTTTACAATACCGTGTAAATCGCCTTTTACGAGTGTTATCATAGCACTTTCTATCGCTACATCTGTTCCCGTACCCATTGCAATACCTACATCACTTTTTGCCAATGCTGGTGCATCATTAATGCCATCACCTGCCATAGCAACTACTTTTCCATTTTTTTGTAGTTTCTCTACTTCTTTGAGTTTGTCTTCTGGTAGCATACTGGCTTTAAAATCTGCAAGATTTAGTTCTGATGCTACTGCTTTTGCAGTATCGTGATTATCGCCTGTAAGCATTATAACATCAATGCCTTTATCTTGAAGTGCTTTAATCGCTTTGGCACTTGTTTCTTTTATTTTATCTCCTATAACTACATATCCTACAACGGTTTCATCTATTGACAAATAAGAAACTGTTTTACCCTGTTTTTGATAAGATTTTGCTTCGTCTTTCATTTTAGAAGTAATATCTGCTTTGGCATATTCCATCATTTTAGGATTTCCTAATGCTACTTTTTTATCTTTTATTATAGCTTCAACACCTTTTCCTGTGACAGCACTAAAATCTTCGGAATTTAAAATTTCTGCGTTATGTTCCTTTCCATATTTAACTGTCGCTTCTGCCAAAGGATGTTCACTATTGGTATTTAATGAAACGATGTATTGAAGTAGCTCATTTTTGTTTAAAGTATCACTAAAAGCACCTACTGTTTCTACCGTTGGTTTTCCTTCTGTAATAGTTCCAGTTTTATCAACTATAAGTGTATTTACCTTATCCATTTTTTCAAGAGCTTCTGCATTTTTAATCAATACACCATTTTGAGCACCTTTGCCCACACCAACCATTACAGACATTGGTGTTGCTAAACCTAAAGCACAAGGACACGCAATAATTAGTACTGCTATTGCATTCACAAACGCATACACATAAACTGGTTCTGGTCCCCAAATAGACCATACAATAAATGTGATAATAGAAATAAGAACTACAACTGGCACAAAATAACCTGATACTTTATCTGCTAAATTTTGAATAGGTGCGCGACTTCTACTGGCATCATTAACCATATGAATGATTTGTGAGAGTAACGTATCACTTCCTACTTTTTCCGCTTTCATCAAGAAAGATTGATTCCCATTAATTGTTCCGCTACTTACTTTATCATCTTGAGATTTGTTTACAGGAATAGGTTCTCCCGTAATCATAGATTCGTCAATGGTTGTTTCACCTTCAGTTATCATTCCATCTACAGGAATTTTGTCACCTGGTTTTACTTTTAAAATATCATTAAGTTCTATCTCGTCAATACTGACTTCAACTTCTTCACCATCTACTATTTTTATGGCCTTATTAGGTGCTAATTTCAACAGTTCTTTTACTGCCGAATTGGTTTTACTATGGGCACGAGCTTCTAACAACTGACCTAAAAGCACTAACGTTAGAATAACTGTTGCTGCTTCAAAATAGACGTGAACTGCGCCTGATTCAGTTTTAAATTGTTCAGGAAATACATCTGGAAACAACATCCCAAATACACTAAATAACCAAGCCACACCTGCACCGATTCCAATAAGTGTAAACATATTGAGATTCCACGTTTTTATGCTTCTATAAGCACGCTCAAAGAACATCCACGTAGCGTAAAAGACAACTGGAATGGATAAAACAAACTGAATCCAATTCCAATTTTTTTGTTCCATTATATCATACAATGGATTGTTATTGAGCATTTCGCTCATTGCAATTAAAAAAATTGGTAAGGTGAATGCGGTTGCAATCCAAAACTTCTTTAAAAGTTTTTTATACGTTTTTTCCTCTGCTGAACTATCTGCTTCCATTGGTACTAAATCCATCCCACAAATAGGACACGAACCTGCTTCGTCTTTAATGATTTCTGGATGCATAGGACACGTCCATTGTTCTGCTGAAGTTGTGGATAGATTTTGTTCTTCCACCAAATCCATTCCGCAAACAGGACAATCGCCTGGTTCGTCATAAGTTTTATCGCCTTCGCAATGCATAGGACAATAAAATGTGCCTGTGCCTTTTCCTTTGGGTTGCACTTTCTTTTTATCTTTTGAATATTGATGTTGTTCACCTTGTTTATGAATGCTATATCTATCACCATCCTTTTTTAAGGCTTCTTGAAACTTTTCTATAGGAATATGCGATTCCATTTCTATGGTAGCTTCTGCCTTTTCTAAATCGACGGTTGCTTTTGAAACGCCTTCTACTTTAGAAAGTGTTTCCTCAACGTGACTGCGACAACCGTTGCAGGTCATTCCGTGTATGTGATATGTGTGTTTCATTGAATTTATTTTTTCTTTTCTTTAAAGAAAAATGAACTAATCCATTCTACTTATATCAGAATTTTAATTTAAACTATCTTTAATTTGTTTCATATAACCAATTATAAGTTCTTTTTCACCTGTCGATAAAAGGGCATTTTTGTGAATTAGCGTATAAGACCAAAGGGGCATTTCGCCATTTTCAATTTGATTGATGATGGATTTTAGTTTACTGTTTTTTCTTCTATTTGAATAATCATCCCATTCATTAAAATTTAATTCTGCCTTGCCTTCTTTGATATGGTCTTCAAGAAACCAGGCTACCGGTTGCACCTTATTGTACCAAGGATATATTGTATTGTTACTGTGGCAATCATAGCAAGAGACTTGTAATTTGTTCTTGATATCATTTGGGACATCATTTACCAACATAAAGTCGGTTTTTGGAACAACTTCACTTTGGTTGCGCGTTGTGGGGATAAATTGAATCCCCACAAACGCCACCAACAACACTATTGCTATGATTTTTAAAATCTTCATTTAGTTAATTTCCTTTTGGACTTTTCCACAGTTCAACATCTTGCTTCCATAATAGGGATTCTTAATATCCTTGCTCATACTTAACCAAGCTGAACCACCATCGTACATTGGACAAAATTGCTCATATAGTTTTACTTGTGTTCCTGTAATAGCTACCATATCAGTAATATCCTTACTTAAAACTTTAAAGTGCTCACGTTGATGTGCTATTGGACTTTCTGAAATATGTTCTGCGTGTTCCGTAGCATCTTCGATAATGTCCTTTAATTCTGATTGCTGGGCATCTGTAAATTTTGAAATGTCAAGCTTTCCTAATGACGTTGCGAGGGTTGCACCCAATTCTTTAGCTTTGGCATTATCATCTACCACTAAGGCATCCTTTAAGTTGAAATAGTCATTTAATATTGTTTGAGAATTTGTATCTCCATTCATTGCCATTTTCTTTTTCTTACCATCGTGATGACCATCGCTATTGTCGTGATTCATTTCTGTATTATGACCTTCATCGTTGTTATGTTCTTTTTTTGCGTCTTTACAAGACATTGTTGTTAGGCTTATAAAAGCCATTACCATAATTGTTGTTACTAATTTTACTTTTTTCATTTTGACTTACTTTTAAGATTAATATTTGTTTATATAAAATTGTTATTTATTATTAAAATCGAACTAATAGTCCGCCACCCCAACCATATCGGTTATTATAATTCCCTTGAATTGAAAAATTTCGAGATAAGATGTATGATGCTCCAATTAACCATTGCGTTTCACCTTCATAAGATTTGTTGTTTTCTAACTCATTAACCCATCCAAAATCTGCTCTGTATTCGTATTCTCCTTCGAGAAAAATTCTAGGAAAAATCAATAGTTCTCTGTCTAAACGTATTCTTGGGCGCAGTTGATGGTCCATACTCACATCGACATTAAATCTGTAAGGCGTGAAATATTTAACTCCAACCAATCCCACAGTATTGAATGTATCATAAGAATCTGGTGTTGAAGTTTCAGTATTTACGCCTGCATATACGCGTACCCAATCATTGAGATATCTGTTATAATTTACTTCTATCTCGGCATTTTGGTTATAATCAAACTCGGCACGTAGTGCAAATTCGTTACGGATGCTGCTTGACATCAATAAAAGTTCATTAAAGTTTGAACCTCCACGAAGCATTCCCCACGAATAGTAATGGTCTGTCTCGTCAATTAGGTTTTGTACTGGATAAGGTTTCATCCTTTCATCTCGTGGTGTATCATAGCTAAATACTCTTGCCATACCACCCATCATATGATATAGCACGTGACAATGAAAGAACCAATCACCATATTCTTCATTATAGAACTCTATAATTACTTTTTTCATCGGTGGTACATTTACGGTATGTTTTAATGGCGAACGCTCTCCATTTTCATTAATCACCCTAAAGTAATGCCCGTGCAAGTGCATTGGGTGGTGCATCATTGTCAGATTATTTAGGGTAATCCTTGTAACCTCATCGCTTTTAATTTTAATCTTGTCTGTTTCGGACAATGGTGTACCATTCATACTCCAAACATAGCGTTGCATATTACCAGTTAGATTCAGTAAAATTTCATTTACTGGCGCATCTGTCTTAAAAGTGGTGTTTTCCTTTGCTTTTAAAAAATCATAATTGAAATACGTTTTACGTGTATCATAATTAAATGAAGCGGTGTCCTTTTGCATTGTAGACATCATATGATTCATTGGCGTCGCATCCTTTTTCATTTCCATATTCATATCATTATCCATCTTCATCTGTCCGTCTTTCATATCCATCTTCATCTTCATTCCATATGTCTGCATCAAAAACTCTGGTGTTTTTTTCTTTTGATTGCCCACCATTGCAGGTGCACCCATCTTCATATCCATTTTTGCCATTTGCTTCATCATAGCCACTTTATCTGGTCTGTCTATTACAGTAGCTGGATACAATTTTCCGCTACCCAAACGGATTGAGGTGTTGCCAGAACCATCTTGGGCTGTTGCGGTAATTTCTAATGTACCTTCTGGGATAGTTACTATAACATCATAGGTTTCGGCAATTGCAAAAAGAAATCGGTTTTTATATTCTGGTGTTACATCTACACCATCACTCGCAACTATCATCGGGTTACCACCACCAAAATCCACCCAATAATAAGATGAAGCAGATGCGTTGATAAAACGTAATCGTACTTTTTCACCTGTTTTAAACTCTGAATATTCTGCAAGTTTTTTACCATTAGCTAAAAACGCAGGATAATAGACGTCCGCAATGTCTGCACCTTCCATTCTATCGCGCCAAAATTTGAATTGTGCGCCTAATGCACCTTCTTTAATAACTCTGCTTAATGGTACTGCTGTCCCTTTTTTAACCTGATACCATTCGTTTCCCCGTTTAAGGTTTCGTAACACATTCATTGGCTTTTCGTTTGTCCAATCGGAAAGGACTACGACTAAATCCTTATCATAGTCCAAGGTCTTTTCTTTAGGATGAATGACTATTGAGCCATAAACTCCTTTTTGCTCTTGCAACATCGTGTGGGAATGATACCAATATGTGCCAGATTGGTTTATAGGTATTCTATATTGAAATGTAGTATTTGCTTTTATAGGTGGCGTAGTTAAATAAGGTACACCATCATAAAAATTAGGAAGTATTAAACCGTGCCAATGTACAGAGGTTTCTTCATCCATTTTATTGGTTACATTAATAATAGCGAGGTCACCTTCTTTGAATTCTAATGTAGGTCCTGGAATTCCATCATTAATGGTCATTCCGTTTGCGGTGACACCTCCAAGCGTCATTTCATTTTTTTCTATGGTAAGGTTATATTCTCTAATTGGGCGTCCTTCTTCTTTTCTGTCTTCACCATTTGTTCCAACTTGGGCGAATGCCATTGAAGTTAAGAATAAGAGAAGTATTGTGTTAAATGTTTTCATTGTTTACTTAATTAAATAATTAATGATTGTACTTTGCACATAGTAAGTCTTCACAGATTCTATCTGGTTCATTTGAAACTTTAATTGCAACTCTTGAATATCCAAAACATCATTAAAATCAATGGTTCCTGTTTCGTAACTTTTGATTAAAATGTCTTCTGCATCTTTAGCCTGTTTTAGGTTTTTGGCTTGGGTAGCATAACTTATTCTTGCAGAAATGCGTTCGTTAATCGCCTTGTCTAAAAGCGTTTCCAATGCATTTAAACGTTCCTGTTTTTGAGCAGTAATTTCCTGCTGTTGCAAATCATTTTGTTTGGTTTGGGATTTATATTTCTTATTGAAAATTGGGATAGATACCGAAACCATTGGCATTACAATATCCTTTCCGTTATCGCTGAAATCCATATTTGGTCTTTCAGCAACATTGATATAATCTAATCCAAAACCAATCATTGGACTGCTTTCTTTTTGATTCAATAATTCTGATTGCTCTATGGATTGATAGAGTTTATCAAATTTTAGTAATTCAGGATGTAATACTAATTTTTCAAAAGTAATATCAAAGTCTTCAGAAGGTATCATTAAACTATCTACCACATTCACGGTAACATCATTACCTCTATTCAATAGATTATTGAAGTTAGTTTGTTCTGCTAAAAATTGTTGTTGCAACACATCTTTGAGTTGTTGCATTTCGTTTTGACGCATTTGTAAACGCAATACATCAACCGCTGATGCTTTACCAACCTCAACAGAAGTCAAAGCCATTGTTTCATAAGTTTCTAACAGATTGATATTCTCTGTTAATACCTTTTGTTTTGCTTTATTAGCATATAGTCTATAATAAGATTGTGAAACTGAAGACATTAGTTTTCGCTTCGCAATTACAATATCTTCATACTTAACATCTGCTAACGAACTAACGTAATTTTCTCTTGCCGAAATATTACCAAACCACGGTAACATTTGTTTTGCAGACACCTTAAAGCGTTGAGCACCTGTTCGAGTTTCTGGTTCACTTACAAAATAACCAACTCCAAATTCTGTATTAGGAACCGTATTTACTTCATTTACTTTTTCTGAAACCCTTTTGTATTGCAATTCAAATTTTTGAATTTCAGGATTGTTATCTAATGCTTCATTAATGAGCACATCTAATTGTTGCGCATTTCCTTTGAGAACAAAGATTAAAAAACAAAGAAAAATGACTGACTTTATGTGTGATTTTATATGTTTCATTATACTGTTCTTTTAAGTTTAACTTCTGCTTTCCAACTATATAAAACAGGGACTACAAATAGTGTTATTAAAGCGATTAACATTCCACCAAAACTTGGTATTGCCATAGGTATCATAATATCACTACCTCTTCCTGTAGATGTTAATACTGGTAATAATGCCAATATGGTAGTAGCAGTTGTCATTAAACAAGGTCTAATACGTTTTTCTCCTGCTTCTACTACTGATGCTCTGATTTCTTTTTTATTTTCTGGTGTATTTCTATCAAATGTTTGTGTTAAATAAGTTGCCATTACAACTCCATCATCGGTTGCGATACCAAATAGTGCAATAAACCCAACCCAAACCGCTACACTTAAATTAATGGGGTGCATTTGAAATAAATCGCGCAGATTTTCACCAAAGACATTGAAGTTTAAGAACCAATCTTGACCATAGAGCCATATCATTACAAAACCACCAGCAAAAGCAACTGCAATACCTGTGAATACCATTAGTGATGTCCCTACTGAACGAAATTGGAAATACAGAATTAAGAAAATGATTGCCAACGCTAAAGGCACAACAACCGACAAGGTTTTTTCTGCTCTTAATTGGTTTTCATACGTTCCCGTAAATTGGTAGTTGATACCTTTTGGGACTACCAATTCGCCACTATCTATCTTTTCTTGAATTAAGGTTTGTGCATTTTCTACCACATTGACTTCTGCAAAACCATCCATTTTATCAAATAACACATAGCCAACTAAAAAAGTGTCTTCACTTTTAATTACTTGTGGACCTTGTTCATATTTTATAGTCGCTAATTCACTTAAAGGAATAGGGCTTCCTTTTTCAACAGGCACATAGATTTGTTTTAAATCGGTTGGATTTGCTCTTAATTCTCTTGGGTAACGAACTCTAACACCATAACGCTCACGACCTTCTACTGTCTGTGTTAATACCATACCACCAACAGCCACTTTCAAAACATTTTGAACTTCCTCAATGGTTACGCCATAACGAGCAATTTTCTCTCTATCAATATCAATTAACAAATAGGGTTTACCTACAATACGGTCTGCAAAAACAGCTTCATCTTTTACACCTTCAGCTTGTTTTAAAATATCTTCTAATCGCATTCCAAACGCTTCAATTTCTTTTAAATCTTGTCCTTTTATTTTTATTCCCATTGGTGCACGCATTCCTGTTTGTAGCATTATCAATCGGGTTTCAATAGGTTGTAATTTTGGTGCTGATGTGACACCTGGTAATTTGGTGACTTTTACAATTTCGTTCCAAATATCGTCTGGTGATTGTATTTCTGGTCGCCAGTTTCTGTAAAACTCGCCATCATCGTCTGGGATTAGTTGTTCTTTTGCATTTAGAGATTGCCACGCTTCACGGTGTTCCGCTCGCAATGACATACCATTTTTTAATATGTATTCACCGTCTTCATTGACTTTGAAACGCTGACGTTCTCCTTTATCATTCAGCATATATTCTGGTTTGTATTGAATGATGTTTTCATACATTGATAATGGTGCAGGATCTAAAGCAGATTCAGTTCTTCCTGCTTTACCAACAACAGTTTTTATCTCTGGAATACTTGCTACTGCCATATCCAATTGTTGCAAAACGCGCTTATTTTCTTCTACACCCGAATGTGGCATTGAGGTAGGCATTAACAGAAAAGAACCCTCATTTAATGATGGCATAAACTCTTTACCTGTATTTTTCATTATGAAAAATCCTGCAATGACAATTGCTGTAGGTATGGAAAGAAATAATAATTTATTGTCTAAACACCATCTTAAAATACGTGTGTAGTATTTAATGAATAATCCAAATACACCTAACAAACCAAAACAAATAATAGCTACAAAAATGAGGTTTAAGAAGATGCTTTTATTTACGCCTAACGGTCGCCAATATTCTGCTAATAAGAATACAATTGCTGAAGCCGAAATGATGATGTTGGCAAAGTTTGCCTGTTTATCTGAAATCTTGTTTTGAAGATTCAATAAAGCTGTCACACCAAAAGCTATGAGTATTATTCCTAACCAATACCCGAAGTAAATAGCAGTTATTCCTAATACTATTAAAACACCGTTTAAAGCATATTTAAAATGTTTTTGAATGCTCTTTTTTCGGAATAAAAAGGCCGCAAACGGTGGTATTAGAAATAAGGCTACAATTATCGAAGCTGTTAATGCAAAGGTTTTTGTGAATGCTAATGGTCTAAATAATTTTCCTTCAGCACCAATCATTGTAAATACAGGAATAAAACTGATAATGGTTGTCATTACTGCGGTTACGATTGCTCCTGAAACTTCTGCTGTTGCGTTGTAAACGACTGTGTTTATTGGTAATTTGTTTTCGTTTTCGTCTAAATGCCTTATAATGTTTTCTGAAAGTATGACACCAACATCTACCATTGTACCAATTGCAATTGCGATTCCAGATAAAGCAACAATATTGGCATCGACACCAAAGAGCTTCATTGCTATAAATACCATTAACACCGCAACAGGTAATAGCCCTGAAATCAATACGGAAGCACGAAGATTAAATACCATTATGATAATGACCAAAATGGTAATGAGTATTTCTAAAGTTAAGGCTTCATTGAGTGTACCCAATGTTTCTTGAATCAATTCTGTACGGTCGTAAAATGGTACTATAGTTACTTGTGATGTTCTACCATCTGCCAACGTTTTTGTAGGTAGTCCTGCGCTTAATTCGTTTATTTTGGCTTTTACATTATTAATCACTTCCATTGGGTTAGCGCCATAACGTGCTACTACAACACCACCAACCACTTCTGCACCTTCTTTGTCTAAAATTCCACGTCTTGTTGCAGGACCTAAAGACACTTTTGCCACATCTTTAATTTTGATAGCTGTGTAATCTTCTGAAGTTACAACTGCATTTTCGATGTCTGCTATGGATTTCACATAACCCAAACCACGTACCAGATATTCGGCTTGATTGATTTCTAAAGTCTGTGCTCCAATATCTCGGTTACTTTCTTTAACTGCTTTTACAATATGGTGCAAGCCAATATTATATTGACGCATTAACTCTGGGTTTACATCAACTTGATATTCTTGCACGTAACCACCAATAGATGCAACTTCAGATACACCACTTGCAGATGACAATGCATATTTTACATAGTAATCTTGAATACTACGTAATTCGTGCAAATCCCAACCACCCGTTACATTTCCATTTTCATCACGACCTTCGAGTGTGTACCAAAATATTTGACCTAATCCTGTAGCATCTGGTCCCAACGCAGGATTAACACCCTCTGGTAATAAACCACTTGGTAAGGAATTAAGTTTTTCGAGAATACGACTTCTACTCCAGTAAAATTCTATGTCTTCTTCAAAAATGATATAGATACTTGAAAAACCGAACATAGAGGAACTACGAATGGTTTTTACTCCAGGAATACCCAATAATGATGTGGTTAATGGATAGGTAATTTGGTCTTCTATATCTTGTGGTGAACGACCATCCCATTTTGTGAATACAATTTGTTGGTTTTCACCTATATCTGGTATGGCATCTACAGCTACAGGATTACTTGGTAAAAAACCTGTATCCCAATTAAATGGAGCATTAACAGTTCCCCAACCTATAAAAAGGACGAGTAGCAGAACTGCTACGAGTTTGTTTTCTATTAAAAATTTGATGCTTTTATTGAGCATTGGCTTTGATTATTAAACAGTTAGACATTGGTGTTACGACAACACCGAATACAGCGAATTATCCTTACGACATTGCAGTCATAGGATAACACAGTCTATTGTTTAAAAATCAAATTAAATAGGTCTCGTCAATCTTGTAGATACGCCTTATGACGAGTGGCGGTTTGTATTCTTCGTAAGCCGTTACGTTTTTTTCTAAACCTTCAAAAAGGTTGATGTAAGTATATACAAAGGATGCAATGAATACTTGTTGCTCAAAAGAAATTTTATCAATGGTAAGTTGTAACTCATCTTGACCTTCAATTGATAATTGCTTATTATCACAACAATTTTTCTTGGTGATTGAACAGCTTTCTGTTGAAGGGTTGCCCATTTCCATTCCGCAACCTTTTACATTTTTTAGAAATGCTGTTTCAACCAAAGTACCGCCACAATAATGCATATTGACCGTAAATGACAATGTAGAGAATAACACTACAAAAGCCATTGCGAAAGCCATTATTTTATGCAATACTTTTTTCATTGTAATTGCAAAGTTACGAAATTTTAACAAATACTTATTTAATTAACAGAAGTTTAATGCTCAACTCCATTTCATTTTCTGTAACCTTACCGCATTTAGAATTGCTAATAAAGCCACGCCTACGTCTGCAAATACAGCTTCCCACATTGTTGCCAAACCTCCTGCTCCCAAAATCAGTACAATTACTTTAATACCAAAAGCCAAAATGATATTCTGCCATACAATTTTTCGAGTGGAACTGCCTATTTTAATAGCTCTCACTACTTTTGAAGGTTGGTCGGTTTGAATGATAACATCGGCTGTTTCTATGGCTACATCGCTACCTAATCCGCCCATTGCTATACCTACATCACTTGCTGCTAAAACAGGTGCATCATTAATACCATCACCAATGAAGGCTACTTTATTTTGTGGATTTTTCTTTAATGCTTCAACTTCATTTAATTTATCCTCTGGCAATAAACCTCCCTTGGCATTTTCTATTTTTAAATCCTTTGCCACTTGTTGAGTTATGGAATCTTTATCTCCTGAAAGCATCATTATTTTTTTAATCCCTACCCTATGTAAACTTGATATGGTTTCTTTAGCATCCTCCTTTAATTCATCTGCTATGACTACATAACCTGCAAATTGATTATCGATTGCAACTAATACTATCGATTCTACAATAGATTCCGTTTCAGTTGGAACATTGATACTATTGGCAATCATTAAGGCTTTGTTACCTACTAATACAGTTTTACCGTTTACAATACCTTTTAATCCTTTACCTGCAACTTCAGAAACCTTATTTGCTTCAAAATTGTTGGTTTCTTTCTGGTATTCCATAATAGCTTTAGCAATGGGATGTGTGGACTGTTCTTCCATAGCCATTAAATACTTCATAAAATCAGATTCATCCCAACCAACAGTTTTTATTTCCTTGATTTTAAATACACCTTTGGTAACTGTCCCTGTTTTATCCATTACCAATATATTTATCTTGGTCATAGCGTCTAAAAATGAAGCACCTTTGAATAATATTCCATTTTTTGAAGCTGCTCCCAATCCACCGAAATATCCTAATGGAATTGAAATTACCAACGCACAGGGACAAGAAATTACCAAGAAAATTAATGCTCTGTATAACCAATCTCTGAATACATAATCATCTACAAAAAAGTAAGGTATAAAAGTAACACCTATAGCTAAAAACACTACAATTGGTGTGTAGATACGAGCAAACTGTCTAATAAATAATTCTGTTTTAGATTTGCGTTCTGTCGCATTTTGAACCAAGTCTAAAATTCTCGCAATAGAACTATCTTCAAACTTATTGGTTACCTCAACTTCAATAACGCTTTCTAAATTAATACTACCTGCATAAACCTTGGCTTCCTTCTGAATAGAATCTGGTTTGCTTTCGCCTGTTAATGCTGCGGTATTTAGTGATGCTTTGTCGGATAGTAGAATACCATCTAAAGGAATTTTTTCACCTACACGAATTTGAATTTTCTCTCCTATGTTTACATCATCTGGCGAAACACTTTTATAGTCACCATCTCGAAAAACGTTAGCTTCTTTTGGACGAACATCCAATAATGCTTTTATATTTCCTTTTGCTCTATTAACTGCTGCGTTTTGAAATAATTCTCCTACTGCATAAAATAGCATTACTGCCACACCTTCAGGATATTCACCAATGATAAACGCACCAATGGTGGCAATAGACATTAAAAAGAACTCGGTAAAAACATCGCCTTTTATAAGACTTTTCCAACCTTCTTTAATTACAGGAAATCCAACTGGAATATATGCTAAAGTGTACCAAACTACTCGAATCCATCCTTGAAATTGAGGAATCGCATCAAAATAATCTACAGCGATACCTACCATTAACATAACAAAACTTATGATAGCAGGAATGTATGTTTTGAATGCACTTCCATTACCGTGATTATGACCATCATCGTGAGAATGTTGTGCTTCTGAATTTGGTTTTAAATCTTTTAAATTGATTTTCTTTTTTTTCATCAAGTTAGTTTTAACAACAACTTTTGTTTTGTTGAATTGGTGGACAAGGAACTGTACCATAAGAACAATACACACAACAATCTCCTTTGTTTGGTTTTAAAACTGTTTTACATTTCTCACACTCGTAAAAGAATTGACAGGCATTTGTTGGCATATCTTCTTCCTTTTTATGACCACAGGTTGGGCAAGTGATTTCAGATTTTAATATAGTTTGCATCAATTTTAATTTTTATCAGTTACTTTATAACCTGTAGAATTAATTGCTTTCTCAATTTCTAATTCATTAGTTTTAGTTTGGTCATACTCAATGATTGCGTTACCATTCTTGTATGATGTTTTTGAGTTCACAATTCCGTTAAGTTTATTTACTTCGTGGTTTACGTGAGCTTCACAACTGGGACAAGTCATTCCACTTATTTTATACTCTGTTGTTTTGATATTTGATTTATCAACGACAACAATTTGTTTCTCTGAATTTGGATAAAACATACTTGAGTAGTATGGAAATGCCAACATCACTATTGCGAATACTGTTACAACTCCTAAAAAGGTTTTTGACTGAATAAATTTTGGTTTTTTATCCGTTTCACATTCACAGTCGATTTCTTTTTCTGGTTTTAATTTTTGATACCAAGCAAAGAGAAGAACTAATATAGTTAGCCCTATTAAGTAAGGTCTAAATGGTTCTATCCAAGAAAAAGTTGAAGCTACACCACTTGTTCCTGCAATTAATGCCAAAACTGGTGTGATGCAACACAATGAAGCTGTGATTGCTGTTAGGATACTTGTAACCGCTAATTTATTTTTCATTCTATATCTAATACTTTTTCAATGTCATTTGGAATAGGCATACGTTTTAATGGTGGTACGTTTGCGCCACCTGTATTACCAAGAGGAACGTGATTTATAAATGATTTCCAGCCACCAACAAGCAATCTAATAATTTGACCGAATACTTCTTTAGTATCTTTTTGTCTAAATCCAAACTTTAGCATTAGCCAATGTGAATAGGTATGCTCTATAGGATAAGATTGTCCTATTATATGACTACGTTCTAAATGATACCAAGCATTGCTAAAATGCTTATTTTCTAAACAGAAACTGTATAGTTTTAATTCTTCGTTATACGCCTGTTTCAGATGTTTAGGTATTTTAGTATTAAACTTCATATCCACTAATTTTGGATAAATGTACTTTAATAGTAAGTGCAATGGAAGTGCAATTATTAGCCACTACACTTATCGCAAATACCTTTTACCACCAAATTTACATTCTCTGACACAAAACCATCAGGTACTTTAATTTGCGGTATTTTATGTTCTGTTAGGCAAATCGTTTCATTGCAATTGTTACAATGGAAATGTAAGTGTAAATCGGTTTTTATATCACAATTACATCCCTTTTCGCATAACGCATATTTTGTTATCCCTGTGCCATCGTCTATTTGATGTACAATATCATTTTCCTCAAAAGTTTTTATTGTTCTGTAAAGCGTTGTTCTATCTGCTTTTCCAAAAGCATTTTCAATATCACTTAAGGTTACTGCAACATTCTTTTCCGCAAGAAACTTATAAATTAGCAACCGCATTGCTGTTACGCGAATATCTTTTGACTCTAATACTTGTTCTATCGTTTCCATAATTAATGAGCGTGTTCTGCTTCTCCTTTTTTCATTTCTGCTATAAGGTAATACGCATTATTGTAAGCAAATTTGGTATTAGCGGATACTTCTTCTGAAAAAGTAACTTCAATCCAATCTCCATCTTTTTCTCCAGTTATTACTTCTACAGGCTTAAAAGCCCAAATTTCACCTTCTTTTTCTATCGTAAAAACAAAAAATCTATCGCCATCTTTTACAATGGCACTTTCAGGCAATGCCTTTGTTAAAGCATTATCGGTTTGTATTCTTCCTTGAATGTACATACCTGGAATGAGATTACCTGATTTATTTTCTATTTCGGCGTGCACGTGAACCGCTTTAGGGTTGTCTTCAAAGGTTTTGCTTACCGAGTAAATCTCGGCCGTAAGTTCTGCATCTGGTATGGATTGCACACTAAAAGTTACCTTTTGCCCTTGTTTTACTTTATAGACATCTTTTTCAAACACCATTAAATCTGCGTGCACGTGGTGTGTGTTTACAATCTCGAACAGTTCAGTTTGTGGTTCTACATATTGCCCTGTCTTAACCTCGACTTTTTGCACAAAACCTTCAATGGGGCTTCGTAGCGGAATTTGTTGAGCGATACTCCCATTACGAACTGATGCTGTATTGATATTCAAAATTTTCAGTTGAGCTGCCAAACCATTTACTAATGCAGTTGAACCTTTGTATTCTGCTTCTGCCTTTTGGAAATTAGCACCAGATCCTACTCCTGCATCGTATAATTTTTTTTGGCGTTCGTAATTTTTCTTTAAAAGTTCGCTATTGCTATAAGCGTTTAGGTAATCGGTCTGTAAGGCTATAATATTTGGATGTGACAAATAAGCCACTACCTGACCTTTTTCAACTTTATCGCCTTCAATGACTTTTATGAATGTTACATTTGCTCCTATAACAGAAGTAATAGCAGCTTCGTTTTGGGGTGGTACTTCCAATGTGCCGTTTGCCTCAACATAGCCACTCATATTGCGTAAGCCCAAGGTGTCTATTTTCATTTTTAAGGCATCAAACTGTTGCTGATTAAGCGTTACTTCGCCTTCTTCGTGGTGTTCTTCATTTTCACTGGTTTGTTCTGTTTTATCGTGAGAAAGTCCATCATTTTCTGAATGGTCTTTTTTATTGCCACAAGACACCATAAAAAGTGCTGCAAAAATGACTGCGATGTATTTGTATGCTGTTTTTTTCATAATGTTATTGATTGAAATATTGTAATTGAAATGCACTTTCTAAATAATTGAATAAAGCGTTTTGAGCTTCCAGTTCTGACTGTACGGCTTCTTTTACCAATTGTGTAAAGGTGGTATAATCTATTTCTCCTTCCTTATACGCCAACAACGCTCCTGATTTCTGGTCTTTGGTTAACGGTAACACTTGTGTTTCGTAAAATTCCCAAGACAGTTTCCATTTTAAATAATTTTCTTTTGCTTGTGCATATTGTGATTGTAATTCTTGTTTTTTGAATAACAAATTACTTTCTGCAATAGCATTGTCAATTTTTGCTGATTTAATTCGGGCTTTGTTTGAACCTGACAGGAATGGAATGGAAATTCCTGCTTGATAGGTATAAAAACCTGAATTACCATTAACTTTTTGTAAACCACCCTGAAGGTTCAATTTTGGTAAATTATCAGCTTTTGCTGCCCTCAATTCTGCTTCGGCGACATTCAATTGATTTTCTGAAACAGTAACCATTGGATGTTCATTTGTTGATAAGCTATCAGTTTCAATCGTTGCAATGTTTTCCAATTCTTCTGATACAGTATAAATTTCGTCTTCAAATAACCAAAGATTTAACTGTTGTATGGCTATGAGGTAATCTCTGTATGCCTGTACTTTTTTATTTTGAATTTGAAACACTTGATTTTTTGCCGCTGAATACTCCAATTTAGAAATGGCTTCCACTTCAAAGTTCAGCGTAAC
This sequence comes from Psychroserpens sp. XS_ASV72, assembly GCF_041224425.1. Lineage (NCBI taxonomy): Bacteria > Pseudomonadati > Bacteroidota > Flavobacteriia > Flavobacteriales > Flavobacteriaceae > Psychroserpens > Psychroserpens sp. XS_ASV72. The sequence goes on from NZ_JBGFGL010000077.1 coordinate 383,694, forward strand.
TGCTTGTTCAAAATTACCATAGATGGAATCAAGCTCTTTGTACAACTGAAAGTTTCTCATAGACTGATAACATTTTGCCCACGCTTTTTTCACTTCCAGTTCTACCTCCAATTCAGATAATTGCAATGCTTTTTGAGACAACTCAATGCGTTGTTGTTGCAGTTTTCGTTTTGCTCCGATTCCAAACACATCCATATTTGATTGTCCAACACCGACCGTTGTGTAGATTCCTGTTCCATCTTTCACTTCTTCACCTCCTGTAAAGATTTGAGTAGAACCAAAATCATATGCTGTGGATTTTAGGTTTTCTTGTTTGGTAACTTCCAATTGTTTTTGCTTCAATAGTGGATAGTTCTTTTTAGATAAAGCAACAGCATCGTTCAACGAAATTTTAGGCAAGGTATCCGTGATTTGTTGTGCATTACTTCGAGTTGAAAACACAAACATTAAAACCAGTACTGCGGCTGCACTCACTACTTTTTTGTTCGGCTTTAACCTAAAGTTCTTATTCTCTACCCAATGATATAATATAGGCAATACAAATAAGGTGAGTAATGTAGAAGTCAATAATCCGCCAATAACTACCGTTGCCAACGGACGCTGTACTTCTGCACCTGCCGATGCTGAAACAGCCATTGGTAAAAAGCCCAATACATCTGTAAAAGCAGTGAGCATAATGGGGCGTATTCTTCGCTTTGTGCCTTCCAAAATCCGTTCTTTTAAATTGATAACACCTTCTTCTTTCAATTCATTTAAGCCACTTATCATTACCAAGCCGTTTAATACGGCCACGCCAAACAATACAATAAAACCAACACCTGCCGAAATGCTAAAGGGCATATCTCGTAGCCACAACGCCACCACACCACCAATGGTAGCCATTGGAATAGCAATGTATATCATTAAGGTTTGTGGTACTGATTTTAAAGCAAAGTATATCAGTACGAAAATAAGTAGTAAGGCAATAGGTACTACGGTTTGTAAGCGGTTACTGGCTCGTTCCAAATTTTCAAAAGCACCGCCATAGCGTACAAAATAGCCAGAGGGTAATTCCAATTGTGCATCTAATTTGGTTTTAATTTCTTCTACCAACGACTTTACATCACGTCCTCTTACATTGATCCCTACATAGGTTCTGCGGTTGGTATTGTCCCTACTGATTTGCATCGGGCCTGATTTATAGGATATATCAGCTACTTCACGAAGTGGAATTTGTACCCCTGAAGGCAAATTGATAAACAGATTTTGAATATCTGATATATCCTTACGGTTGTGTTGATTTAAACGAACTACCAAATCAAACCGCTTTTCGCCTTCAAAAATAACGCCTGCATTTCCTCCTGCAAATGCCGATTGCACCATTTTGTTAAGTGTGTTGATTTGCAGTCCATATTGGGCCAACTTATCTCTACTATAGTTTATAGTCATTTGAGGCAGACCTGTTGTGGCTTCGGCTTTCATATCACCAATACCTGGTGTTCCTGCAATTATTTTTGTTATTTCTTCTGCCTTTTGAGATAAGACCTCGATGTCTTCGCCATATAATTTAATAGCAATATCTTCGCGCACTCCTTCAAGCAACTCGTTAAAACGCATTTCTATGGGTTGGGTAAATTCATAATTGACTCCAGGGATAATTTCAACAGCTTCTTTCATTGCTTCAATAAGCTCATCTTTTGTCTCTACCGTAGTCCATTCATTTTTAGGTTTCAGTATGACGAATACATCGGCAATATCCATAGGCATTGGATCAGTTGGTATTTCTGCAACACCAATACGGCTCACAATTTTTTCGACTTCAGGAAATTTCGCCTTAACAATCTGCTCGATTTTGGTAGTAGTTTCTACGGTTTCAGACAGTGAACTACCCGGCTTTAAAATGGCGTGGAATGCTATATCACCTTCATCGAGTTGTGGGATAAACTCACCTCCCATTCGGGTAAACATAAAGACTGTTACCGCAAATAGTGCCACAGCAATTCCTACAATTAATTTGCCTTTTAGAAGGGCTTTTTCCAATAAAGGTTTGTACTTATTTTCAACCCAATGCACAAATTTATCACCATAAGATAATTTATCATTTTTTGGTGTTCTCAATACCAAAGCAGACATCATTGGTACGTAGGTAAGACACAAAACCATAGCTCCAATCATTGCGAAAATAAAAGTCAATGCCATTGGTTTGAACATTTTCCCTTCAATGCCTTGTAAGGCTAAAATGGGAAGAAACACAATAAGTATAATCAACTGACCAAAGAAAGCTGCATTCATCATTTTTTTGGAAGCCGATGCAGCAACCTCATCACGCTCCTTGTTTGTTATTTTTTTCTTTTTAAGTACTTGGGAAGCGATAAGAAATACCGTAGACTCCACAATAATTACTGCACCATCTACAATAATTCCGAAGTCTATAGCTCCTAAACTCATCAGATTTGCCCATACGTTGAATACATTCATTAAAATAAATGCAAACAGTAACGATAATGGAATGGTTGAAGCTACAATTAAGCCACCTCGCCAATTACCCAACAAGAAAATGAGGATGAAAATAACGATTAAAGCCCCTTCAATAAGGTTTGTAGCAACTGTAGAAGTGGTTTCACCAATTAACTTACTTCTGTCTAAAAGTGGTTCAATAATAACACCTTCTGGCAGCGATTTTTGAATTTGAACCATTCGCTCTTTAACATTGGCAATCACATCATTGGAATTTGCACCTTTAAGCATCATCACCAAGCCACCGACAACTTCTCCTTCTCCGTCTTGAGTTAATGCTCCATAACGAATGGCTGAACCAAATTGAACCGTTCCTATATCGCCAATGGTTATAGGCACATTATTAATGGTTTTAACCGTAATTTTTTTAATGTCGTCTAAACTTCTTGCCAATCCTTCCCCTCGTATAAAATTAGCCTGATGGTTTTTTTCGATATAAGCACCACCCGTATTTTGGTTATTGGCTTCGAGGGCTTCAAATACATCTGTAATGGTAATCCCAATAGATTTAAGCTCGTTAGGGTCTACAGCAACTTCATATTGTTTTATTTTACCTCCAATAGCGTTGACCTCGACAACACCAGGAACCATTGCCATTTGGCGTTGTACAATCCAGTCTTGCATTGTACGCACATCTGAAATGGAATATTTATCTTGATATTCTGGTTTTACTTTTAATGTGTATTGGTATATCTCTCCCAGACCTGTGGATATAGGCCCCATTGTAGGTTCTCCAAAACCCGCAGGAATTTGTTCTTTTACTTCGTTGAGTTTTTCTGCTACCAATTGTCTCGGAAGATATGTACCCATATCATCATCAAATACAATAGTTACTACTGACAGACCAAAGCGTGAAATTGAGCGAATCTCTTCCACATTGGGCAAATTGCTCATTGCCACCTCAACAGGATAGGTAACTATTTGCTCAATATCTTCTGTACCTAAATTTGGGGATTGCGTTATTACCTGAACTTGGTTGTTGGTAATATCGGGAACGGCATCTATGGGTACTTTTGTCATACTCCAGATACCTGCTCCAATAATGGTAAGCGTTAGCAAACCAATAATGAATTTATTATTGATTGAAAAATCAATGATTTTATTAATCATAAGAATGGTTATAATGAATTTATAAATAGAGATAAGCAACCTATTACAAAAATGGGTTACTTGAATTTATAAGATACCTGCATACGCAGGTATTCATTAAACCTGTGGTGGTTGTAAAAGGGTAGTATTGAAGTCTTTTTCAAGACCATCAAAATAGTAGAATAATTGAGTTGGAATAACAGTATTAGATAAACTGTAATCTACAACATTAAAATGTGTAACGTGAATATGACAACAGTGGCATTGGCAAAATGGTGAGCATAAATCTGCTCCTTGGTGTTGATGGTCGTTGTCTAACGCTTGAGAAATTTCAGTTTTAACCTCATTATCAGGTATACCATTATCTTCACAAGGCACTAAATTGAGCGCAAAGATATAAATAGATAATATGAGTGCTAAAACTTTCATTGAGACAAAGATAAAAATATTTTAATGCAATGGTGTTGCAAAGTATTTATAAAAACCACAACGTATCTTTAGCGTCCTCTGGAACACCGTTTTCGAAACGAGGTGCTATTTGGGCTACCATTTCGGGATATTTTATGGTAATTGGTACATTTTGTTGGCGTAAAGATTTCCAATATAATCTACTGAACTGATATACTTGGGTTAACAATTCTTCAATCACCTCAACATCTTCAAAAGCATCATCATCCGGACTGCTTATTTTTATCTTTATAGGAAATGGGTAACCATCTGTATCTGCATAATGAATATCATTTGGGTAACGTGCATTATTAAATAGTAAAAATTTATTTACACCTATGCGAATGTATGTACCACTTACAGGCATTAATTTATCTCCCCAATTTACATCGTAAGCAATCATATCTTCTGCTTCGGTTTTGTTTATATTCAAAATATATAAAGGCACTCCTAATTTTAGTTTGTTCATCCCATCTACAATAGGCTGAAGTTCTTCGTAACTCATTTCTTTATAAAAATGAATCACTACTTTGTCTGCTTGAGCTACTGATGTAAAATCTCTAATGGCCTTTAATATACTACCTGCTAATAGTTTTGTTTCGTTTTGGTTGAAATATTCAAAATTTCTAAACAAACCATTGTTTTGAAAACTAAATGCACTTGCTATATACCGTCTGTTTTCACCTTGATTGGTAAATGCTCCTACTCCAATTACCAATTCTTTCTTATCGGTTACTGCCAGTTTCCAAGGTGCACCACCTAATTTAGCGTGAATTGCTAATGCCATATTTTGCAACGAAAACTGAAAATTGTATTGGTCTTGGATGTTTACAATCATCTTTTCGTAATCTACCACTTGGGTTACAATGCCTTCATTTAAAAACAGTTCTTTAATGCGGATGTAAATTTCCCTATCGTCAGGATCTGGTGTAAACTTATCGAAAGGACTGATGTAAAAGGCTGCATACTTTACATTTTCGTGGTCAAAAGTTAAACTTTCAAGCTGCACAACTATTTCAGGTATTGGGTCATTTTCATTGGTGAACTCAATAAAATGCTCTTTTGATGCTGTAGCCTTGATATTTACATAGGCTTCTAATCCTTTATAATAGTTCTTTTCAGTATTTACACCTTCTTTTAAATTTTGATAGAAAGACAATACCGAATCCTTATGAGAGGTATGGCAAATGAAAAATATCTTGATATTTTGATTGCTTGGACGTCTGTAAGGGTTTAGAATGTTCATTGCCTTTTTAGGCACTAAATGGGTTCTTTTATTACCATATTGGTCTTTACCAAACTCTAATAAACCCAAGTTGGGGTTAATGTGATTGATGCGATTGCCAGGAACATCTATAAAGGCATCTTGTTTAAAAGGAAACAAGGTTTTAAATTCTTCTGTAAACAAATAGTTTTTAGCAAATGTAGTGATGAGTGCTACATACTTTTGGTATCTGTTCTTTGGTCTGTCTGGTTCTTCAATAGGGATGTTTAAGGCTCTTGCCAATTGTAAATTGAATATTGGAAAGGCTTGAGCAAATTCTATACTGTTGTAAAATTCTTCCTTATCCTCTGTGTCGAGGTTCATTTGGTAATTGAAGGTTTTTTGACCATACACACAACGCTTAATATACTCTGTTTCCTCAATATCCTTAACTGATTTTGTGAGGACTTTTGACGTACCATCATACGATACTACAAGTTCTGGTAAGTCAGTGAGTGTTGCAAACTGTATTTTGAATGAGAATTTATAGTATAAATTATAGTCTGCTGTATTCCCTTTTTTTGAAGGCATCCATACTTGTACATCACGTACAAAGTTTTTGACCACGATGTAACCCTTTTCTAAAAAATAAGTTTTTAATTGGTGTTTAAGGAATTGCTTGTAAATGCGTAGTTCTTTATCCTTTATTAAATTTATTTTGATACTTGGGGCATTGGGTATTTCTTGAGTAAATGTGGTGAAAATATGCTCTAAACTTGATAAATCTGTATCTGGAAACGCCTCTTTTATCTGCTTTGAAAACTTTGATTTATGGATTGGGTGGCTACCTTCTATATCTTCTAACGATAAATATATGACAGGTGTACTACTTGGCCATTTAAAATTGAGTATGTTGGTTTTTAAGTGTTCTTGCATAGATAATGAGGTGTTTTTGTATTTACATATAGTGATTAATTAAAGTTTAGCATCAATTTTAGATTTAATAGTTTTAAGTTCATTTATATTTTCATTTTCTGGACTGAAATAATTGTTGAATTGCTTCTCAATATCACCCGCATATTGAATGCTGTAAACCTCAACATCCCATATTTTCTTTCTAATTGTAGAAGCTAACTCTATAATATTACGACTACCTAAATCATCATATCCTTCATCTCTTCTAATATCCATTGCTTCTGCTATAAATGGTAATAACAGGTTATCAGATATATGCCTAAAATCAGGTACATCGCCAGCATCTTGAACCTCTTGCAAATACTCATAATGGGCTGGGTTGTAATCATTAATTAAATTTGACCAAGGTTTTGTTAAATAGTCAGCTACACCAAACTTTATCCTATAGTCATCTACCAATCTTGCATTTGCGTTTAATAGTTCCATCATATCAGCTGCTATTTGCTTTTGTTTTGTTACTTTATCTTCAATGTGTAAAGCGTATTTTTTCTTTAAATCTTTAAATGCCTCATTATAAAAATCTGATATTTCGTATAGGTTAACAAATTGCTTTTGCCAATCTTCTTCATCCTCTTTAAAAAATGCTTGAAACGCCTTAAAGTTCGAAAGGATATCCATTTCAATAACTCTTTCAAAATTTTTATTTGTATTAAAATACATAGTATTCATTGTAGATGGATTTTCCTTTTCAGCCTTAAAAAATGTATCCATTCTTTCTCCGTGTCTAACTATATCTTTTTCTAATGTTTGTAAGTAATTGGTTAACAACAAAAGACGGTCTTTTAAATCTTGAAGCTTATCATTTGCGGCTTCTTCCCTTTCAATAATTATTTGTTCTCTTTGTTCATAAACTTGATAAAGAACAAAAAGAATGGATAGGAAAGCTAATATTCCTCCGATTAGAGAACCATAAGCAGAAATTATATGATCTCTTGTATTAAAATCAACATCGAAAAACTTCCAATCTTCAGTTTCGTATATCGCCTGAAACGTAAGGAACACAATTAATGCTAATGTTAGCCAAAACACCCACTTGATTATTCTTTTATATCGAGACAATGATTCCATTACATTTAGCTTTAAAATAAATTACACATAAAATCAGTAAAATTATTTCTGATAAATAAATCGGCCATATTGTTGGCCTAAAAGCTATTTTCCAAGGATTTATTTTACTTTTATAATTAGAAATATCCATTGACATTGATTTAGCTTCTTTTTTAATTACAGCGTTGTATAATTCTCTAAAGATTTTTTCAAGCCATAAATAGTGAGTATCTAAATACCAAAATAGAAGTGCCACAGGAAACCCAATAATGAATATTTTATAATCTTCTTTATCAATACCAAACGCCATTAAAGCGGTTATAGCTGTAATACTCCAACTTTTAACCAAAAATGATTTGTGAGATAATCTATCAATTACATTATGAATCAATTCTAAATGTTTAACTCTTATTTCTTTCATATTTTAATTTCTTTCTGAAGGGTTATATCCTTTTATCCAACTATCCATAATTATATACTTATTTACACTTTCTCTAACCCACAGTTTTAGGTTATCAGTATTAGCAATTTTATTTTGCGTTATGTAAGGATAAATACCCAAATATTCTGTTCCATTGAAACTATCAGATTCATAATCTGAAATAGGCAATACAGCAACTCTACCTTTGATGCCGTCAAAATACCCCAATTCCCAAGGCATCCATTTTGACAAACTGCTATTTCTTGAAAAAGCGTATACTAACGACTTACAGTTTTGCATTCTATACCTTATTCTTTCAGCTGTTTCTTTAGTAACAGAATTACGATTAAGCTGATTATCTTCAATCCAATCTATGTAAACAGTAAAACCAAAATCTTCCAAATAAATTTTTAAACTTGCTATTTCCTCTTTATCTAAATAACTGTGTGATAAAAATATATCATACTCCTTATCAACACTAAATGATTCGTTTAAGATTTGAGGCGCACCCAAACCTTTACTTAAATTCACTTTCCGATAACTTGTAACTCTACTTAATAAATCTTTAGTAATTAAACTCATATTACTTTTTTAGCCACTCTATTAGATTTACTTTCCTTCCATTGGGATATATAACATTATACTCATCATCCCATTCTAAAGATTTATACTTTTTTTCTATATGTGGGTATATTTGTAAATACTCATTTCCAATCCATTCACCAGTGTTATCAGCAACAGGCAATAAAGCAATATGTTCAAGGTATTTGTGAACATCTCCTATACCCAATTCCCAATTACACCACTTTGACTCAATACCCTCATTTGTGGCTAAAAGAATAAACTTCTTATTAGCATAAATCATATTTTTAATTTTCATAGCTGTTTTACCTGCTGGCGGATATGTTAACTCATCATCCATCCAATCAACGTATACTGTTATTTTCAGTTTTGTTAAAATAGCCACCAAATATTCTACTAAATCTGAATTTTTATGACTGTGACTAATGAATACACTTGAATCAAAGTCAATTCTTTTTTTTCCAAGTTTAGATGACATAGCCAAAAGAACAGCCATACTTCCTTTTAAACCATAGACATCTTTACCAACAGTAGATTTCAACTGATCTTTAGTAATAAAATCTGCCATTATTCGATTTCTTTTCCTTTTCCAATCTTACTAATTTTTTCTTCAGCTATTTTGAGGATTTCCGTACTGTCCTTTTCATTTTTTATCATCTGTACAATCTGTTCGGACATCCAAAGCTTAATTAATTTGTTTTCATCTTCTTTTAATTCTTTTGCAAATGCTATTACCTGCTCTCGTCTTGCGATACGGTTTCCTCGTTCAATCTTGCTTAAATAAGCCACATCCATATTGATATTTGCAGCCATTTCCCTTAATAGCAAATTGCGCTTTTCGCGCAATGAGCGTATGTATTCTCCAAACTCCATAATAGCATTTATTAGACTTGTCAGATTTTGTCTAATTTAAGAAAAGGAAGCTAAAGGAAACCAAAAAGATATAAACAGTTATTAACAGAAAGTGAGGAAGTTAAGGATTTAAGGAAACCTATACTTTAATTCCTTTGTTTCCTCAATTTCCTTATAATGATTTTGCAGGATTTGAATAGTTATTATGAGCTTCTCTATGTATTAACCCTGCATCAACAAACTTTGTAATGTAACCTTCTGCTGTTTTTTGTGGGATGTTTTGTTTGGTTGCTAAATCTAAATAGTCTTGTCTGCTAAAATGCTTGGGTAGGCTTTCTAAAAAGCGTTCCTTTCGGTTTAAGCGTTTTACTGCTTTTTGTTCTATTGGCAAATCATTAAACACCTTACTACTATGCTTTACTAAAATAGCAATGATAGTTAGCGCATTTTGAAAATCGACATCCTCACATTCTTTTACTTGGTTAACATCACCATCATCCATAATGCGAAATGCTGTAAATAACATCATTAATCTAAATGCAATTAAGCCTAATCGTCTAATGGTTGCAATATACTCTTCGGGTTGTAAGTTGATGTATTTGGTCTGTAAGGATTCAAAAAAAGTATTGAATTGCTGTTGTTGAGGTGTTGTTAACCTTATTTCAATTTCGGGATTGTTTTTGAGGGTTTTATACAAGTCCAAAAATACCTTTCCTAATTGTGAGTAATAATCATCTAACCCAACGTTATTATTACTTGAAAACACGTTTTTCCAAGTAGGTTTTATATTCATATAATAAAACATAAAGCGGCTGAATAAACCATTTTCTGCATTCGGTATTAAGGTTGCCACTTGTTTGGGTGTTCCTGACAATACAGTAGACAGGCACGGTTTTTCAATATCTACATACTCTCTGTCTGTTCTACGATAATAACTAATGGTTTCGTGATGGAAGGCTTTACGAAAACCATCGCTATAATTACCGTAATCGCTTTTAAAGGCTTGTGCTAATGTATCGCCTTCGGTTTCAAAAATCAGTCCTTTACCTTCATTATCGGATATTAGTTGATATACTCCAGTTACGCTATTATTGGCTGGGATAAACAACATTCTTTCAGGTGGCTTACCTGGTTTCTCCAAGTTTTCATCTTTACCCTTGTTCATATTGTAAGTAGCCATTTCAGTATTAAATTGTTGCTTTAGTACTTTGGCTTGTTCACGCTTTAACTTGTGTACAGGATCTACCAAGTTTTTAATTTGGTTAAGCCTGCCTTTACCTGCAGATGCAGGTGCAGTTACAAACAGATATAAATTAGCAAAGACTTTACGTTGGTCGTAGATGCCAAAGAGTTTAGGAAAGCAGGCACTAAAAGCCGTTAAAGCTCCTAACAACAAAATGTCCTTTTCCTCTTGACTGCTCGCAGGATTTACAACTTGTTGTAAAAACTGCGGTAAGCTATTAAATACCTCATCAGGTATTGTTGGCATTGCTTGTTCTGGGACATCAACAACAGTTGCAACATTTGTTGCAACCTCGTTGTTGTGTTGTTCCTTTATCGGTTTTATACCTGCCTGATGCGCAAAATGATAAAACGTTGCAATGGTGATGCCGTGCCCTTTTGCATTTAGGCACTTATTGAATTGTTCGTCGCATTCTTTTGAATCATAACCTACATAGTTTTTGCTTATTCTGTGGAAATAATCTCTTCCTGCCTCTCCATATTCTTCAGCTAAAGCAAATCCTAAATCTCTCCAAGTGGCATAATTACCTGTTATGTCTATACCTGATTGCTCAATTGCTGAAATGTAGGTTTCAAGGTAGTTATCAGCAACAGCAACAACATTAGTTGTTGCGTTGTTGCTTGTTGGTTGCGGTTGTTCTTCTGGAACTTCCAACCATTCTTTTGGATTAAATATTTTGGTCATAATGCTTGATGTCTTTTATGTAAAAAGGCTGTTGGGTCGTATGGTAAAAAACACGCTCTGGAAACGTCTTTACCTGACTGGTCAACCTCAATGTTATATGTGTATTTTATGTAATTCGCAACTGCCGTGAAATACTCTGAATGTGTTACTTCTGAAACATCTATTCTGATAATCCATTTTAGGCCATCACCTGATGGTGATGTGAATAGCATTTCGGTTTCAAAGTATTCATCGTTTAGCAATTGCTTTTTTAACTCTTGAAGATTTTCTAAATGGTCGAAATCAATAGTTAATAGATTGGAATGCTGTAACAAATTGCCATCATTACGCTTTTCAAACGTTCCTGAAAAGGTGACGTAATCAAAGCGATTAGCTTTGAATTTACGTGCTTCTTTTACATCGGTTATTGTTCTTAAATCTTCAGTAATTCTTTTGTATTTATCACTTATGATTAATGCAAATACTTGATATAACCGCATAGTTTCCGCAGGAAACACATTGCGAACTGGGGCTTTGAAAAAGCTACAGTACCCATACCAGGTATCGTCTGGACCATTCAACCAATCTAATTCGTCTTGTTCCTTGAGTTCTAAATTGAGATGTAACTCTTGGTTAATCTTCAGCAACAATTCTTCTTCATCGGTAATTCTGAAATGGTATTGTGCAAAATCGAAAACATCACCGCTAAAGGTCTTTAGCTCTGTGTCTTTATGTGTTGCTATTACACCATCAATATGAATCCGTAAGGTTTCTTTACCGCCATTAAAAGGGTTTCGGGTTATCCCGCAGTCCCTTCCTTTTACAGAAAGGACTGTTGTTTCAGGATAATACTGTCTTAACACGTGGGCATAAATTTTTAAGCCGTAATGTGTTTTGTCTAAAATTGCCTCTCTACTTATTTCCATCTCGCTTGAAATTATGGTTGTAGTAGTTATCTTGAAGCAATTGCTCCACATCGGACACCTTATAATAAAACTTGCCCTTTACTTTGCTATAAGGCAGTGTACCGTTGTCTCTAAAGGTCTGTAAGGTTCGCTTACTGATGTGTAAGGTCTGCAATACGTCTTGGTTGTCTATCCACTTATCTTTTAGTACTTCTGCTCTCGAATGTCGTAACAACTCGATACGTGCTTTTAAGTCCTTTATTTCTTGTGAGAGTGCCAAGAGTAAATCGATTATTTCAGTCATAACTTCACCGCTCCTTTCTTAATTAAGTAATCGGCAGCTTGCTGTTCGATTTCATCTTGTGAATCAACACGGTTAGTTAATAACCATTGCTCCAGTTCAACTCTGTTGAAATAAATCTTCTTACCATTCGGTTTGTAATGTGGAATGGTTCCGGTACTCGTAAGCTTGTATAAATGGGATTGTGACAATTCCAAAAATTTACAGGCTTCGTTAAAGCTCAATACGTTTTTAACAATAATGTTTCTGTCTAAAACGTGTGCTTCGATAATTTTAAGACGTTCTAATATTTCGTCCATAACTAATTAATTTTAAAATAGAAATGGACATCTGGCCAAATGTCATTCTTGGTTTTCAAGAACAGGACAAAGGTTTAAAATCAATGATTTTTAAAGTGTGAGAGTTTTATATGAGTGTGAGAATACAATGAGATTTCTAAATAATCTCATTGTTTTTTATTGTATTTGTTTGAAGATATTATCAATGGTTTCCTTTTTTAGAGGTGCTTTACTTTTGGTATAAAGATTTTGAGCTGTCAATGGTTTACCCAATTTTGTATAAAATAAACCCGTAGATTCAATTAAAGTGGGTGTCATATTTTTGAAATGTGGCTGCAACCGTTTAATAACATATTTAAACTCGGTTGTTTTACAATCTATATAGATTTTCTTTTGAAAACCTTTAAAATCTTTAGCCACTAATAAATTATGCAAGTCTTTAACATCTGTTTTTGCATCAAGTAAATCAATACTTAATTGAAGCCTGCTCAATATTTTAGACAACCATTCGGAATCATCTTTTAAATATCCAAATGAGGTTTTAGGCTTATTTTTCGGTTTAGATGGCTTTTTAACTACCTCTTTTTTATCTGCTTCTAATTTTACAAATACTGAAGTATCAAAATCAGTATCATTAAAATACTTTTCTGCTATTTCTTGAATTGAGAATAACCCAGTATCTGAAAATTGTCCGTATTGCTCTTGTAATTCGATGTACAGGCGAATTGCCGATGCTTTTAAGTAATTGATGATATAATCGGCATCATTGCCTAAATCGTTACTTATAGACTGCTTTTTAATGTAGGTGGCAATATCCTTTAAGTACTTATTGAACTTATTAAATTGTACGGTATAGTTATACTTGTTTTCGGGTTCCGTAGCATCTTTTGGGAATTGGGATTTTAATGCTGCTAATTCAGTTTCAGTGTCATTTGAAATCAGCTTAAAGTAATATTCTTTTTTACTGTTTAAAGGTCTTTTAAAGTTTACTTTAAAAACCGCATTATCAGCTTTTGGTAGTTCCTTTAATTCAGAGTCCAAAAAATTAAATTCTCGTTCTGATCTATTGTCTCTATGTAACCCGTTGGTAATCGATACCAAACTTGCAAATACATTTCCTTTCATTATAAATCCAATTGAATACGGTTAGCAGCTTCTTTCTTTTTATCATCAATTACTTTGGCATAAATCTGTGTTGTTCTCAACTCTTTATGTCCTAATAATTTTGATACTGTGTAAATATCTGTACCCAAAGTTAATTGTAAAGTGGCATAGGTATGACGCGCACAATGAAAGGTTATATCTTTTGTAATGCCTGCTTTTAACATCCATTGTTGCAATTTAAGGTTTGACCAGGCACTATAATGTAAGCCTTCAAAAACTTTTGCTTCGGGTTTTCCCGCGTCCCCTAATAATTCTCTTGCTTGTTCTGAAATTGGTAAAGTTTCAGCACCTTTGGTTTTCTTTTGTCTAAAGCGTATGTAATAACCCATTTCTTTAGAGTGTTGGATTTCTGACCACAACAATTTTTCAATATCTGACCAACGCAATCCTGTAAGTGCTGAAAATATAAAAGCATTTTTAATAGTGGTAATTCACATTCTGTGTTAACTGCTTTTTGTAATTCATCAAGCGTTAAAAACTCTCGTTGAGGTTCTCCTTGTTTGAAATAATCTACACCATTAGCAGGATTGACTTTTAAAATACCATCCTTTACCGCTTGCTTTAAAGCTGCGCAAAACTTACCATAGTATGAATATTTAGAGTTTTGAGACAGTTTTTTACCTGCTCTTGCCATAGCATCTTTGTCCAAATACTCTTTGAAACGCTCTACAAATGATTTATCCAAATCTTGAAAGCTTACATCCGTAGGACAAAAGGTTTTTAAATGTTTTAGCATACTGTTCCAATTCCCATAGTTGCCAGAGCTGGTGTTTTTCTTTTCAGCTAAAGCTGTAACATAAGTAATAAAGCTTCCTTTTAATTTCTCAATATCCTGAAAGCCATAAATACCATTTTGTATTTCTATTTGACGTTGTGCGCAAATGGTTTCCGCTAATTGCTTGGTTTTCTTGTTAACCTCTCTTTCGGTTTTAGTTTTAGGATTAGGTGTAAGGTATAATCGCAAATACTCGGTTTTGCGTTTTCCTTTATGATAGTAATCTAAATACAGACTTATTTTATCATTCTTTTTGCGTTGTCTTAATGTTACTTTCATAGGATGCTAATTAAAGAGGTTTTCTATTTGCCATCTGGCTACAATACGTTTTCTTCCAAAAGGGACTGCTTTTAAACGTCCTTGTTGAATCATTCTTTGAATGGTCCATCTACTTACACCAATCAATTGTGAAGCTTCTGTCACGCTTAAAAAATCTTTATTATTTACCGTGTTGAGGTTTGGAATTTGGACAGCTTCTTTTTGCTGCTGTATATCCATTGTAAGAGTAGCTTGTACTTTTTCTTTACGCTTACGCGCCTTATAGGCTTTTTTAGCGCAAGTATCACCACAGTATTTAGTTACTGTTGTGCGTGCTGTAAAGGCATTACCACAATGCTTACAGGTTTTTGGGATGTATAAATTACTGCTCATAAATGGTGCTTTATGTAGCGTTATGGTGCAACGTGGGGCAATATGGCGCATCATTTCGCCAATCTTTTAGCCAACAGATTTGGGCAACAAATCCATATTTAAGGCAACAGATATACAACAAATTTAGTTAAAAAAGAGCAAAAAAGCAACAAAAAAGAGAAGATAAAAACTCATAAAGTCAATAAAATCAACACATTAACAAACAAAAGAAAGCAAGTTACTTCCCTATACAGAAATTCGCAAAAATGTTCCCAAGAAGGTCATCGTTAGTAATCTCTCCAGTGATTTCACCAAAGTGATATAACGCTTGTCGGATATCAATGGCCAACAAATCACCTGAAAGTCCGGTTTCCAAACCTTCCTTCACTTTTTGAATCTCTTCAAAAGCCTTTAGCAAGGCATTATAATGTCTTGAGTTGGTGACTATGGTTTCGTTATTTCGAAGTGCTCCAGTATTGATCAATTTTAAAAGTGCATTGGTCAGTTGCTCAACACCAAAGCCTGTTTTAGCAGACAAGAGATGAACACCATCAATACTTTGTTGTAAATTTGCTAGATCTGTATCCGCTAATCGATCAATTTTATTGGCAATGACCAACAAAGGTTTTTGAGGATACTTATTTTTGATTTTTTCAATTTCCAATTTCACTTGGTCGAGTTGTTCTAAGCTTTGGGTACTGTCAAATAAGTAAACCACTACTTGGGCTTGATCGATTTTTTCAAAGGTTTTCTTGATACCAATAGATTCCACCACGTCTTTGGTTTCCCGAATTCCTGCGGTATCAATAAATCGGAATCCGATACCTCCTATTGAAATCTCATCCTCTATTGTATCCCTTGTTGTTCCCGCGATTTCAGAAACAATAGCACGCTCTTCGTTAAGCAGTGCATTTAAAAGTGTTGACTTTCCTACGTTTGGTTCGCCAACAATTGCTACAGGAATTCCATTCTTTATCACATTTCCTACAGCAAACGAATCAATTAAACGTTTCAATACAAAAGAAATACGATCAACCAGCTCCTTAAATTGTGTCCGATCGGCAAACTCGACATCCTCTTCAGAAAAATCAAGTTCCAACTCAATAAGGGAAGCAAAATTCAGTAATTCTTCCCTTAACTTGGCTATTTCAGATGAAAATCCGCCACGCATTTGCTGCATAGCCACCTGATGCGACGCCTCATTATCGCTAGCAATCAAATCGGCTACAGCTTCCGCTTGGGACAAATCTAATTTTCCGTTTAAAAAAGCACGTAAAGTAAATTCGCCAGCATCAGCCATTCTGCAACCTTTCCTTAAAAACAATTGAATAATTTCCTGCTGGATATAACTCGAACCATGACAAGAGATTTCAACAACATCTTCTCCTGTGTAAGAATTTGGATTCTTAAACACTGAAACCAAAACCTCGTCAAGAACTCTAGAACCTTCGAGTATGTGCCCCAAATGAATGGTATGGCTTTTTTGTGATTTTAAAGCCTTGTCTTTAGTAACCGATTTAAAATGGGTATCAACCAAATTAATGGCATCAGCACCAGATAATCTGATAACTGCAATGGCACCACTTCCAGAGGCTGTTGCTAAAGCTATTATGGTATCTTGATGAGTCATTAACCGTTTTTTGGTTTTACAAAAATATCGGATTTTTAATTTTTAAACACATTTTAGAAAACTTCTTTAGGGTTTAAATATAAAATTGAAATAATTGTATGTAACAGAACTTTATATATTTGTAGTAATAAAATTAAAAATGAACATGAGACATATAATTTCTTTTCTAGTTTTTACTGTACTTCTAACTTCTTGTAATACTGATAAAAAAACAGAAGTTAAGCAAGATGGCTATCGTATTGAAGGCTCTGCTCCTGGTGTTTATAATGGTATAAGAGTTTATTTGGAAACCAGAGCCAATAGAGGAAGAACTGTAGCATTAGATACAGCCATTGTCATGAATGAATCCTTTGTTTTTGAAGGCAAGGTTGAATCGCCAATAATGGTTTATTTAAATGTTAATAGCGTTAGAGGAAGTAAGCCGTTGATTCTTGAAAACAAATCCATGACTGCTGTTATTGATAAGGATCAAATTACCAATTCCACAATTGAAGGTACCGAAGCAAATACTGCATTTAAGTCATACACAGAAAAAATAGATGAGCTTTCTAGGGAAAGATTGAAATTAAACGGTCAATTAAGAGCAAGCCAAAATAACTCTGATGATGATCCTAAACCTACAGAGGCACAATCTGAAATGGATAAAATCAATAAAGCATTTGAAGATTTACCTTTTGAATACATCGAAAAGAATAAAGACAATGTCTTTTCGGTAATCTTACTTCAAAACCTCATTGAAGGTAAATCTCCTAATATCTCCCGTATTGAATCAGCTTTCAACAGTTTGAACGAGGACCTTAAAAACTCTGCAGCTGCAAGTATCTTTAAAACCAAACTTCAAGTAAAAAAAGTTGAGATTGAAGCCTTAAATGCTACGCAAATTGGAAAAGTTGCACCAAATTTCTCTGCACCAACTCCAGAAGGAAAAACACTTTCTTTAAATGAGGTCAAGGGAAAATTAACCTTAATCGATTTTTGGGCATCGTGGTGTAAGCCTTGTCGTAGAGAAAACCCAAATGTGGTTAAAGTATATAACAAATACCATGACAAAGGACTTGAAATCATTAGTGTTTCACTAGATGGCACTCGAACACAAAGAGAACCAAAACAGGCATGGATTAAAGCTATTGAAGATGACAAATTAACTTGGAGCCATGTATCAAATTTGAATTATTTTGATGATCCTGTTGCAAAAATGTATAATATCACATCAATTCCTGCAACATTTCTTTTAGATGAAAATGGAACCATTGTAGCTAAAAACTTGAGAGGAGATGCTCTTGAACAAAAAGTAGCTGAATACTTAAACTAATCCTTATGAAAACTCAAATCTACCTCATCATCCTATGTATTGTATGTCTTTCCTGTAAGGAAGAGCAAAAACCTGAAAAGGTAAAACCTGACGGTTACGTCATTACAGGTAAAGCTGAAGGCTTGGTGAATGGTTTGAGAGCCTACTTAAAATCGACAGATGAAAAAGGTTTTCTGAAGAATAGAGATACAGCCATCATCATGAACGAACAGTTTGTTTTTGAAGGTAAAACAGATTCTATTCAAGCTTGGTATCTTGATATCAATAGCCTTGATCACTCCTTCCCTCTAGTGATTTCAAATGAGTCTATTGATTTAGAAATCAACAATGAAGACATTAGGAATTCTTTGATCAAGGGAACAGCTTTTAACAATGCTATCGCTGAGTACAATGCCAATTCGATACGACTAAACGATTCCTTAGAAAACATTAGTGAGCTATACAGACAGCGATTGATAAATAAAGAGCCAGTTACTGGAATGACAGATAAAATCAGTGACTTAAAATCTACTATTTCAGACCTTCCTCATGATTTCATTGACAAGCACACAAACAATCCTTACGGTTTGGTTCTCTTGAATTATATGATTCGAAGAAATATTGGCGATAAGGGTAAAATTGTTGCTTCATTTGATGCTTTACCTGAAGAGTTAATCAATACCAATCTCGGAAAAAGGGTTTCAAAAAGTATTCCTAAAATACGAAGAGAATATGAAATTATTGCTGCAACACATATAGGAAAGGTAGCTCCTGAATTTTCTGCACCTTCTCCTTCTGGTAAAAGGATTTCATTAAGCGATATAAAAGGGAAGGCTACTCTAGTTCACTTTTGGTCGTCATGGTATGATGCCTCTAGACGTGAAAATGCTCGTTTGGTAGAAATATATAACAAATACCACGATAAAGGTCTTGAGATGATTGGCGTGTCCTTAGATGGCAATAAAGGCCAAAAAAATCCAAAATCAGATTGGAAAAATGCAATCAAGGAGGACCAACTTATTTGGGCTCAGGTATCTAATCTCAACTATTTTTATGACACCATTTCGAAAACCTACAGTATTAAGTCGTTACCAGCTTCTTTTTTACTAGACGATAAAGGTGTTATTGTTGCCAAAAACTTAACGGGAACCTCACTTGATCAAAAACTGGAAGCGCTTTTGGGTGAGTAATTTTATATTTTACCCATTTTATGCATGACAAACAATATGACGATTGGAATAATCAGCAAACCAATCATTAATAAATCTGTCTTGAATAATGTTGGTACCATTATCAATGTCACGACCAAGCCTCCAATAGCACCACCAAAATGGGCATCGTGACCAATATTTCCTATACTATTTTTCATTCCATAAATTGAATACAACATATACCCAATACCAAACACATAAGCAGGAATTGGAATAGGTATAAAAAACAAATACAGACTCATACTCGGATCTAAAAGAATAGCAGAATACAATATTCCGGTCACAGCACCACTAGCTCCAACAGCACTATATTGATACTCATCTTGATGAAAGTAAAGCGAAAACAGACTTCCAAGAATAAGGCTAATGATATATATCACTATAAAATTGAACTCACCAACTGAAAAAATAACGCGATCGGCAAAAAAGTAAAGCGTCAGCATGTTCAAAAGCAAATGTGTTGTGTCTACATGCAAAAACCCAGAACTGAACATTCTAAATTGTTCGCCTCGTCTTATACTTCCTACATTGAACTTATAGCGCTCAAAAAAACCATAATCACCGAAGCCTTTGTACGAAATAATGACATTGGCAGCAATTATGATCACAGTTACTAAACTAAGATCACCCATAATACGTTAACGTGTAATTATTACATATATTTGCTCTTGCAAATCTAAGATTTATTAATGCAATTTCTAATTTACATCTTACTTTATCCATTCCTGTGGTTAATTTCAATCTTACCTTTCAGATTGCTGTATGCTGTTTCTGATGGATTATACATTTTACTTTTTAGAATTTTTGGATATCGCAAGAAAGTGGTAAAGAACAATTTAAGATTGGTATTTCCTGAAAAATCCGAAGCTGAGATTAAGACGATTACAAAACGTTTTTACCATCATTTATGCGATATGATTCTTGAGTCAATTAAATCTTTGACTATTTCTGAAGCTGAAATGAAAAAACACTACAAGTTTACAAATCTTGAGGTTATTCACGATTTGGAAAAGGAGAACAGAAGTATTGTTTTGATGGTGGCTCATTATGGAAGTTGGGAATGGATTTTTATTTTGCAAACTTACATCAAACATAAGGGATATGCCATATACAAACGCATAGAAAACAAGTATTTTGATCGACTTGTAAAACGAATCAGAGCAAAATACAATAGCTACTTGATTACCAATAAGGAAGCCATTCCAACATTGATAGAATCTAAACGAAAGGGAGAATTAACCATCAATGGTTTTGCTTCTGATCAATCTCCAAGGCGAAGAAAAGCATTCCATTGGTCCGATTTTATGGGCATTAAGGTTCCTGTTCACACAGGTGCCGAAATGTTATCAAAAAAGCTAGATATGGCAGTGGTCTTCTTTGGAGTAAAACGAGTGAAACGCGGTTATTACGAAGGTACTTTTGAGGTTATTACCAAAACACCAACTGAGTTTAAAGATTATGATATCACAGAGCAGTTCTTAAGACTAGTTGAAAATCAAATCAATGAAGCTCCTGAATATTACTTGTGGACACACAAACGCTGGAAGTACCGAAACGATGTTCCTGAAAAATATCAATAAAAACTACAATTCAAACCAAGATTCTACAGTCGTATCTTGTGCTTTACAATCTTTTAAGGCTTGATGAATGAATTCATTATTAGCACCTATGTATTCGTAGTCTTTGGCCCACTCCTTATGATTTAAAGCTAATGCTTTGATACTCTCACAAACAAAATGCATTTCCTTATTCGTTGTTGTGGGATGTATGGACATACGAATCCAACCTGGTTTTCTTACCAATTCTCCTATGGAAATTTCACTGGTTAATTCACGACTGGTTTGCTGATCAACATGTAAAAGAAAATGGCCATAAGTTCCTGCACAACTACAACCTCCTCTGGTTTGAATCCCAAAACGATCATTCAATAACTTTACGCCTAGATTGTAATGTAAGTCATCTATGTAAAAGGACACAACACCTAATCGATCTTGATGCTGACCAGCTAAAATATGGATGTTTTTAACAGGAGATAATTCTTTAAAGACAATATTTAAAAGTTCGTGTTCCCGCTTCAAAATATTGTTCACTCCCATGTTTTCCTTCAGCTTAATCGCCAAAGCTGTTTTAATGGTTTGCAAGAAACCTGGAGTTCCACCATCTTCACGATCTTCAATATTATCGATGTATTTGTGTTCGCCCCAAGGATTGGTCCAACTTACAGTTCCACCTCCAGGACAATCTGGAATCATATTGTGGTATAATTTCTTATTGAAAACCAAAACACCCGAAGTTCCTGGTCCGCCTAAAAACTTATGTGGTGAAAAGAAAATGGCATCTAAGTATTGCTTCTCGTTTTCTGGATGCATATTGATATCGACATAAGGTGCCGAACAAGCGAAGTCTACAAAACAGACACCTCCATTATCATGCATGATTTCAGCAATTTGGTGATAAGGTGTTTGTATTCCTGTCACATTAGAGCCACCAACTACGGAAGCTATTTTTAAGGTTCTGTCCTCATACTGATTTAAAAGAGTCTTCAGATTATCTAAACTGAACAGACCGTCTTCATCTGGAGGAACAATTTCAACCTTAGCTATGGTTTCCAACCAAGAAGTCTGATTGGAATGATGTTCCATGTGTGAAATAAATACAACTGGTCGAATTTCATCTGGAATCTCAGAAAACTTTCTCAAATTTTCAGGAACTTTCAACCCAAGGATTCTTTGAAATTTATTAACGACTCCTGTCATTCCATTTCCCGAAACAATTAGCACATCATCACCACTGCAATTCACATGTTTTTTAATAATATGCTTCGCTTCATGGTAAGCTTTGGTCATGGCTGTTCCAGAAATTGTTGTTTCCGTATGTGTGTTAGCCACAAAAGGTCCAAATTGATTACAAAGCTTTTCCTCTATTGGTCTGTAGAGGCGACCAGAAGCGGTCCAATCGGTGTATATGATTTTTTGTTTCCCAAAAGGCGAATCGAACTCTTGATCTATACCAATAATATGTTGTCTGAACTGTTGAAAATAGTTTTCAAGTTGAGATTCCTTTTTATTAGAAACACCTACATCATTCATAATCAATGCCCTATTTTTTTAATGCTTTACTACTTTCTTTGTTAATATAGCGTTATTTGTGGAAATCTTCAAATAATAAACCCCTGAATCAAGGTTAGATATATCTATAATGTTTGAATTTGAGTCCATTATTTCCTTACCATTGATATCGTAAAGTATCGCATGAAATTGACTTTCATTAATACCTGAAATTATTATTTGATCAAACGTCGGATTAGGAAAAATCTTAATCTGATTAAATACAACCTCTTGTACACTTAAATTATCACAGTCTTCATAAAAACTAACATCAAAATCCACTTGAGTCCAATTGGCTTCGCTGTACATTGGGTCATCAACTTCTATGCAATTTAACTGAGCATTACCATAAGCTTGAAAATTTGTGACATTAGTATTATTTCCATTTTTAACATTTAAATATGTTAAGTCATTAAAATGGCAAGCGATGTAGGCTAATTCTGTGTTATTTGACAAATCAAGTGTGCTTATGCTATTTTGATAGCACAAAAAGGTTTCTAAGTTTGGATTATTGGTTACATCCAAAGTGATTAAATCATTTTGAGAACACCAAAAAATTTCAAGATTTACATTGTTACTAATATCTACACTGGGAATATCATTATTAAAACACCAAAAATTTCTTAGTGATGGGTTATTGGATACATCGATTCCTGTTAAGTTATTATCTGAAATACTAAGGATTTCGAGGTTTGGTAACTGACTTACATCAATAGTAGTTAATGCATTATCGTACGTCCAAATTTGTTCTAAAGTGGAATTAGACCCTAAGATAAGCTCTGTTAAGTTATTTTGATCACATTTTATGATTCTTAGATTGCTATTATTGCTGAAATCTAATACACTCAAATTATTCAAGTGGCATCTAATATGATTTAAATCTGTAAAATCTTCAATTCCAGTTAAATCTGAAATGTTCATTTCGCCTATATCCAAAAACGTAATTGAGCTTATGGCATTAGTGGGTACGTAATCATCTAGTGGTCCTGAATCAAAACCTAAATCAATTATAGCCTGTTCAAAATTATCATCTGGAATGTATGTATTTTGAGAAAAACCAAATCCAACAGACAACAAAAAAAATACAACTAGCTTCATCTTACTAAATATTTGCAATAGCCTTGATTTCAGAAATAATTCTATCAGCAAGTACATCTGCTTCATTTTGTGATTTGGCTTCTGTATAGACTCTAATAATTGGCTCAGTATTACTTTTTCTCAAATGAACCCAAGAGTCAGAAAAATCGATTTTTACACCATCAATAGTAGTGATGTTTTCATTGGCATACTTATTTTCCATAGCAGTCAACAATCCATCAACATCCAATTCTGGTGTCAGTTGAATTTTCTTCTTGCTCATAAAATAATTAGGATAGGAAGCTCTCAATTCGCTCACATCCATTTTCTTTTCAGCTAATAGGCTTAAAAACAAGGCAACACCAACTAGTGCATCTCGACCATAATGTAGTTCAGGATAAATAATACCTCCATTTCCTTCACCACCAATAATGGCATTGTTTTTCTTCATCAACGCTACAACATTCACTTCTCCTACAGCACTAGCTTCATAGTTTCCTCCATGCTTTTCAGTAATATCACGCAAAGCACGTGTAGAACTCATATTGCTTACAGTATTTCCAGGCGTCTGACTCAACACATAATCGGCACAAGCGACCAAAGTATATTCCTCTCCAAACATATTTCCTTTTTCATCCATAAATGCCAATCGATCTACATCAGGATCAACTACGATTCCAAAATCAGCATGTTCCTTAACTACAGCTTCCGATAAATCGGTAAGGTGTTCTTTAAGTGGCTCAGGATTATGTGGGAAATGACCGTTCGGCTCACAGTACAATTTTACAGCATGAACTCCTAAACGTTCCAATAATAAAGGAATGGCAATACCTCCTGTAGAATTTACACCATCTACAACCACTTTAAATTTAGCATCTTCAATGGCTTTTTTGTTTACCAGTGGCAAATCCAACACCTCGTCAATATGTAAATCGATGTAAGCTTGGTTTATGGTTATTTTCCCCAAACTGTCCACATCGGCAAAATCCATATGATCAGATTCAGCTATTTTCAAGATTTTTGCACCTTCTTCAGCATTTAAGAATTCACCTTTAGCGTCCAATAATTTTAAAGCATTCCATTGTTTTGGGTTATGACTTGCTGTTAAAATAATACCTCCATCGGCATGTTCCATAGGTACCGCTACTTCAACCGTTGGTGTTGTTGATAAACCTAAATCGACTACATGAATTCCTAATCCAACCAAAGTATTCATTACTAAATTCTGAATCATTTCTCCAGAAATACGCGCATCACGACCAACCACAACTCTGTAATTATCCTTTACGCGTTGTTGTTTGATCCAAGTACCATAAGCCGAAGCAAATTTCACGGCATCAATAGGCGTTAAATTGTCTCCTACCGAACCTCCAATAGTTCCTCGTATTCCAGAAATTGATTTTATAAGTGTCATAGATTGTTGATATTTTCAGCAAATATACTATTTCAAAACCGTAAATCTTAACTCACATTTCGTAAATTACACCAATGAATTTTTTAGCCCATATTTACCTCTCTGGAGATAACGAATTGGTTACCATTGGTAATTTTGTGGCAGATGCTATAAGAGGCAAATCCTATAAAAAACTCAGTCCGGAATTTCAAGTTGGAATTCTACTCCATCGTCATATTGACACCTTCACTGATGCACATCCTATAGTAAGGCAAAGCACAAAGCGTTTACATAAAAATTACGGTCATTACAGCGGTGTGATTGTCGATATCTTATATGATCATTTTTTGGCAAAAAATTGGAATCAATATTCGAACGAGCCTTTGGATCGCTATGTAGAGAATTTTTATCATAGTCTAAAAAACCATTTCGATCTACTACCCTTACGATTTCAGCGTTTATTGCCTTTTATGATTGCTGATAATTGGCTCTTTAGCTACGCTGAGATTGATGGTATTCAACGGGTTCTCAATGGTATGAATAAACGCACCAAATACAAATCTGGAATGGATTCTGCGACCAACGAGCTAAAAGAATTTTATAATGAATTTGAAAATGAATTCACGACATTTTTTGAAGTCCTTCAAGAAGCCTCCCATGAAAAATTGAATCAGCTAATGAAAACTTACGAACTATGAGATGGATTGTATTTTTTGTTCTTATATCTATTGGTCTTATTTCATGCAAAGACAGTCCTAAGACAGAGGCACAAACAGTTTCCAAACGCGGACTCGTAACGGAACATGCGATGGTAGTTACAGCCCGAAAGGAAGCCTCTCAAATTGGAAGTGATATTCTAAAAAAGGGAGGAAATGCTTTTGACGCCATGTTTGCTACAGAAATGGCATTGGCTGTCGTTTATCCTTACGCTGGAAATTTAGGTGGTGGCGGATTTATGGTGTATCGTTTAGCCGATGGCGAAACTGGAGCTTTGGATTATCGTGAAAAAGCACCTTTGGCTTCCACTAAAACCATGTATTTAGATGCAGATGGTAATGTCATTCCAGATAAAAGTACTGTTGGAGTGCATTCAGTTGGCGTTCCTGGAACCATTGCTGGAATATTTGCCGCTCACGAAAAATTTGGAACCTTAGCTGTTAAAGATTTACTCCAACCTGTAATCGATTTAGCTGAAAAAGGATTTGCCGTTACTGAAAAGCAACATGACAAACTTCAAGACTATGACAGCATTATTAGAGCCGTAAATGGAAAGGAAATCCTTTTCAATAAACATGTACAACCTCAAGACTCCATTAAGAACACAGCACTTGCCAATACATTAAGACGTATCGCTAAAAATGGTCGTGATGAGTTTTATAAAGGTGAAACCGGAAAAAAATTGATTGCGTTTCTAAATGAAAAAGAAAGTATCATGACCATGGAAGATTTGGAACGTTATAAGGCCAAATGGCGTGATCCAGTTGAATTTGAGTATAAAGATTATAATATCATCTCGATGTCGCCACCTTCAAGTGGCGGATTGTGTCTAGCACAGATTATGAAGATGATGGAACCTTTCGATTTGAAATCGTATGGGCACAACTCCTTAAAAAGTATTCAAGTGATGGTTGAGGCTGAACGTCGCGCCTATGCTGACCGAAGCTACTTTTTGGGTGATCCTGATTTTGTTAAGATTCCAACACAAGCCTTAATGAGTGATATCTATCTGAGTAACCGAATGCGAAATTTTTCCTTCTCGCATCCAACACCTTCCGAAGCCATTTCCCATGGAGAAATTCTTGGGCATGAAAGTGAAGAGACCACGCACTACTCCATTGTAGATTCCTTCGGAAATGCCGTTTCAGTAACCACTACCTTAAACAGTGGCTATGGTTCCAAGCTATATGTTGAAGAATTAGGCTTTTTCCTCAATAATGAAATGGATGACTTTAGCAGCAAACCTGGTGAACCTAATATTTATGGACTTATTGGTGGTGAGGCTAATAGTATCGCTCCAGAAAAACGGATGCTCAGCGCCATGACGCCAACCATAATTGAAAAGGATGGTGAACTCTTTATGGTATTAGGAACGCCTGGTGGATCGACCATTATTACATCGGTTTTACAAGTGATTTTAAATGTGGTAGAATTTGACATGACCATACAGGAAGCTGTCGATGCACCTCGTTTGCATCACCAATGGCTTCCAGACAATATCAGAATGGAAGTGGATTTATTTCCTGAAGAATTAAAGCAACAACTAGAAGCCAAAGGTTATGACATTAATGAAGAAGCAGCACCAATAACAGCTCGCGTTGAAGCCATTTTGGTACTTGAAGACGGAAAACTTGAAGGTGGTGCCGATTATCGTGGTGATGATACTGCTATCGGATTTTAAACTGAAAAAAATGAAATTATACGATTGTATCATATTAACTGATCATAGATATCTCAACGATTCTAAAACAGATGCCTACAAGCATAATGTCTATTACGAAGATCGGTTGTTATATCATGCCTTGGAAGCTGTCGGACTCAAAACCTTGCGCTTGGCTTGGGATGACCTGTTCTTTGATTGGTCTACTACTAAATCGATTATTTTTCGAACTACTTGGGACTATTTTGATCGTTTTGATGAATTTTCGAAATGGCTAGAACAGGTTTCCAAACAAACCACATTGATTAATTCTGAATCGCTTATTCGTTGGAATATCGACAAACACTACTTATTAGATCTTCAAGAAAATGGGATTCATGTTGCTGAAAGCCATTTTATTGAAAAGGGTGCAAAAGTGAGTCTTCATCAATTACACGATATCTTAAATTGGCAACACACCGTTTTAAAACCTTGTGTGTCTGGAGCTGGCAGACATACCTATAAATTAAACCTTAAAAATCTTGATGACCATGAGTCCATTTTTCAAGATTTGATTGCTGAAGAAGCCATGATGCTACAACCCTTTCAGAATAATATCGTTACTAAAGGCGAAGTTTCTATGATGGTTTTTAATGGAACTTATACACATGCCGTTTTGAAAAAAGCAAAATCAGGTGATTTTAGGGTTCAGGATGATTTTGGTGGAACGGTTCATGACTATAATCCTTCAGAAGAAGAAATCCGTTTTGCTGAAGCTGCTGTAAAAGCCTGTAATGAGTTGCCTCTGTATGCTAGAGTGGATATTTTTGAAGATAATGATGGACATATTGCACTTTCGGAACTAGAACTTATTGAACCTGAACTATGGTTCAGAAACCATCCAGAAGCCGCTAATGTTTTAGCTAGTGCTGTAAAAATACATTTAAACAAATTGAGTTATGACCGTTAAACCTAAAAAGATTCTGAAATTCATTGGAGGTGCTATTGTTTTCCTCACCTTGCCTTCCCTTCTATTTTTTGCCTTTATGTATTTTAAATACAATGAAGACTTACCAACAGGAACACAAGGTGAAACTGCTGATGCTCTGGCAACTCGAATGCTAAATGTATTGAATCATGATGCTTATAAAGCTACAGATTACATTGAGTTCACATTCAAAAACAGACACCATTACAAATGGAACAAATCAGAAAACACCTGTGAGGTGTTTTGGAAAAACAATAAAGTAAATTTGGACTTATCCAATAACCAAAACTCTAAAGTTTTTGTCAACGAAACCGAATACACTGATTCTGAGAAAAGTGATTACATCAAAAAAGCTGTCGATTATTTCAATAATGATACCTTTTGGTTGGTGGCACCATACAAAGTCTTTGATCCTGGCGTGGAACGGCGTTTGGTAAAAACCGAAAATGGCAATCATGCGCTTTTGGTTACCTATACCTCTGGTGGCTCTACACCTGGCGATTCGTATTTATGGCATTTAGACGATAATGGAAAACCAAAAAGCTTTCAAATGTGGGTTGATATTTTACCTATAGACGGATTGGAAGCCTCGTGGAGCGATTGGACCACAACATCTACTGGTGCTGAATTGCCAACTTTTCATAAGTTTTTGTTTTTGGGATTGGAAATTGAAGACATCAAAACAGAACATCTGTAAACTAGCTTTTATTCTTCTCCTCGATCCATTTGCTCATGTATTTTGTGCTCTGCAAGCTATGATGCTGTAGAAGTTGTCCCATAAAATTACCTTGACGATGCAAATCTAGAATAGACCTTAAGTCTTGAATCAATTGCATAAAATCATCTTGGAAATTGGTTCTTTGAAATCGTGAGTTAATCACCTTAAATCCGTTATCCTGAAAAGCTTTCCATATCGATGCATTGGTGTATAAATCTACAGCAGATGTCACAAATTCTTTAATATCGTCTACAATGAATCCGTTGGTATCTAGAGGACCAAACATTCCTTCCGCTGCAATCGAGCTCATAACACAAGGAGTCCCGTTTTGCATGGCATCAACTAACTTTCCTTTTAATCCAGCTCCAAACTGCAATGGTGCCAAACACACTCTAGCCTTTTGCATCACTTTTGCAACATCTTCAGCATAACCTTTAATAAAAAAACCTTCTTTATCCTGGTGTAGCTGATTTACTTTTTGGGAAGTATAAGCACCATACACATGTAACTCTGCCTTTGGTAGTTGTTGTCTGATTTTAGGCCAAACATATTGTTTTAAATATAAAACCGATTGGTAATTGGGTGGATGCAAAAAGTTTCCAATAGTGATAAAATGATGACGTTCATCAAATTTTGGTAAGGTTGAAATAGTATCTTCAGAAATAGCATCCAATAAAAATGGCAAATAGTATAATAACGAGTGGTCGATCTTAAACACCTGAGTTAAGATGTCCATCTCTGCTTCAGAAATAATCAGACTCAAATCACTTCTTAAAATACTGGCAATTTCTCTTTTGGCGACGTCATTGAATAAATGTTTGGTTTCAAACAAATCATTACATTTAAACGCTTCCTCTCTTCCTTTCCGCAAACAATGTAAATCTTCGGTGTCGAGGATTCGTAAAGCATTCGGACAATGCTCTGCAACACGCCAACCAAATTGTTCTTCAGTCATAAAACGATCAAAAATGACCACGTCAGGTTGCAAGTCCTTTACAAAATCATCAAAACTGGAATGATTAAGCGCAATGGTTTCTGTAGCAATTTTTAAAGCCTTTAAATTGGTAGCATTTTCTGTTTTAGCACATGCTGAAGCGAATGTGATATCATAATCCTCTTGTTGGAACAAGGCTATCAACTGCATCATTCTACTACCAGCCGCTGAACTATTAGGTTCAGGCCAAACAAAACCAATAATGAGCAATTTTTTATCCAAAGAAAAACCTCTATAAAAATTCTACTCTGAAAGTTGAGACGCATAGCCAGCTCTAACCGACTGTGCCCAATCAACAACAGCCTTAATCTGTTCGTCTGTTAAATTGGCTTCAGAATGTGTCCATGTATAAGATTTCAATGGCATTTCCTTAGCTTCCACCATTTCTATCAGTTCATCCAGTTTATGGTCTTTCTTTTTGATTGAATATTCATTCCATTTAGATACATCAAAATGCCCTTTACCATGCTTCACATGGTCTGCCAACCAATAATTCACAGGTGTTATATTGTTATACCAAGGATAGCGTGTAACACTACTGTGGCAATCAAAACAAGTTTCCTTTAAAATGCCCTTCACTTCAGGAGAAGGCTTGGTTTCTTCAAGAAATGGTTCAATGGATGCGATGTCACCTTGGTTCTTTTCAGGACCAAAAAACTGAGCCACAATAAATAGGACAAGTAAGACTAAAAGTATCTTTTTTAAGAGTTTCATTTTCGTTATTTTTGTATGTCTTAAAAGTAATCAAAAGGATTGACAACAGCACAACTTTACGACGAATTAAATTACGTTAACCATTCACGTGAAAAACGTTTGTATTACGCTAATCTTGTCATTTCCCAACCAGAGCTTGTACCAAAACTATTAGAGATTCTATTTAGGGTTGACGATAAGATTTCCTGTCGTGCTGCTTGGGTTTTTGAGTTTATGTGTGGTGAACAACTTGAAGCTATCATTCCACATCTAGATCTGTTCACAAAAAACATACATAAAGTCCATTTAGATTCAGCAGTCAGACCAGTTGCTAAAGTCTGTGAATACCTTGCTAATGCTTACTATTCTAAATCAGACAACGCCATCAAAACAACTTTAACTAAAGTTCATATTGAACGTATTGTAGAAACCTGTTTTGACTGGATGATCAATGATGAAAAAATAGCTCCAAAAGCGTATTCGATGAATACCTTGTTTTTATTCGGAAAGGATTTAGACTGGATTCATCCTGAATTGGTCATGATTATTGAAAAAGACTATCAAATGCAAAGCTCTGGCTTTAAAGCAAGGGCAAGACATATATTAAAAAAAATTAAGGCTTAAGTTAAGTTGCTACAGAAAAGAAAACAATGAAAAAAGACAACAAAAACGTAATTTATTGGCTGTTATTGGGATGTGTCTTGATCTTTATAATGGTGATTGTTGGTGGTATCACTAGATTAACCCATTCTGGCTTATCTATTTCAAACTATAAATTGATTTCTGGAACCATTCCACCCATGAATGAGACCGAATGGCAAGAGGCTTTTGATTTATATAAACAATATCCCGAATACCAAAAACTGAACACCCATTTCACACTAGAGGATTTTAAGGATATTTATTTCTGGGAATGGATCCATCGTGTCATAGGTCGATTTATAGGTGTGGTGTTTATCATTCCTTTCCTTTTTTTCTTAGTGAGGAAACAGCTCAGCAAACCCACTATCAAAAAATCCATTATTCTATTATTGCTTGGAGGATTTCAAGGTTTTTTAGGCTGGTACATGGTAAAAAGTGGTTTAGTTGACAATCCTGATGTGAGCCATTACCGATTGGCGATGCATTTAACGACAGCCTTTGTCACTTTTGCCTACACCTTTTGGGTGGCTTTAGATTTGATGTTTCCTATGAAAAAAGACATTGACAAAAATGTTAGAAATGTTATTAGAATCGGACTTGGAGTGTTGTTGCTACAAATTATTTATGGTGCGTTTGTAGCTGGATTAGATGCTGGTTTTATTCACAATCATTGGCCATTAATGAGCAAGGGAAAATTTATGCATGAAACGGTTTACATTGAACAAAATCCTTTGTATAAAAACTTCATTGAAGGTAAAAGCGGCGTTCAATTTGTTCATCGCATGTTAGCCTATTTTGTAGTCGCCATTATTTTTTACATTTGGTATAAAGCTAAACGAACCATACTAACCAACTACCAACTACACGGCGTTAACGCATTGATGATCATGGTAGTGATTCAATTTATTTTAGGTGTTTTAACTATTGTTTATGGCGTTCCTGTTTGGTTGGGTGTGGTGCATCAAGTGGGTGCTTTTATACTTCTTTCGGCAATGACTTTTACATTGCATCGTTTTAGTAAATAATATACATTTGCATTATGATATATAGATTTAGAATCTTACTTGATAATGATACTAACGAAGATGTTTTTCGCGATATCGAAATACGTGAAACAGATTCCTTAGAAGATTTACACAACGTCATTACGCAATCTTTTGGATTCGACGGATTGGAAATGGCATCCTTTTATGTAAGCAATGACGAATGGGAACAAGGCGAGGAAATCTCAATGCTTGACGTTAGTGAAGGTCAAGATTCGGTTAGGTTGATGAATGAAACGTCCTTAAACGATGTGGTGCATGAAGCACAAACCAAACTTATCTATATCTACGATTTTCTTAACATGTGGACTTTTTTAGTGGAATTAGCTGAAATTGTTGAGGAAGCTGAAGGTGCCGATTATCCCAACCTGATGTTTGTACATGGTCAAGTTCCAGATGCAGCTCCAGAAAAGAATTTTGAAGCTGAAGACTTTAACGACTTCGATGAATTTGATGATGACATTGATGTTGATGATTATGACAATCTAGATTTTGATGAGAATTGGAATTGATTCTTTGAATTTATTTTCCTTGTAACAAAATCTCCTCACGTTCGTCTTACTTTAAAATCAACCATTGTAGATGTTTTCGTCTACATAAAATCATTCGAACTTGGAATCAATTCTAACCATTAACAATCTTACAAAAAAGTTTGGCTATCTCACTGCGGTTAAAGATTTGTCATTTTCAATTAATAAGGGTAATGTCTATGGCATTTTAGGCCCAAATGGAAGTGGAAAATCAACAACCTTAGGCATTGTTCTAAATGTCGTCAATAAAACTTCCGGAGACTTTCATTGGTTTGATGGTAACACATCAACGCATGATGCCCTAAAAAAAGTTGGCGCCATTATCGAACGTCCCAATTTTTATCCTTACATGTCTGCAGAACAAAATCTAAAGTTGGTCTGTAGAATTAAAGGAGTCGATTTCAGCAAGGTCGATGAAAAGCTTGAGGTTGTCGGACTGCTAGATAGAAAAGCGCATAAATTCAAAACCTATTCCTTAGGAATGAAACAGCGTTTAGCAATAGCTTCTGCATTGTTAAATGATCCTGAAATCTTAATTCTGGATGAGCCAACAAACGGACTCGATCCTCAAGGAATTCATCAAATTAGAGCCATCATAAAAAAAATAGCTAGTGAAGGCACGACCATTTTGTTGGCTTCTCACCTATTGGATGAAGTTGAAAAAGTTTGCTCTCATGTGGTGGTACTGCGTAAAGGCGAGAAATTGTATTCTGGTCGTGTAGACGAAATGATCTCAAGCCATGGTTTCTTTGAATTGAAAGCTGAAAAGCACGATGAGCTCTATGCAATTTTAGAAAATAATCCATTGTTCAAAAACATCAAGGTTGAAGAACAATTGATTACCGCTTTTTTGAACGAGCCCATGGATGCGACTACCTTTAACAAAATGATGTTCGATAAAGGCATTATACTTTCACACCTAGTGAAACGCAAGGAAAGCCTAGAAGATCAATTCTTGCAATTAACAGACAACTAATCATCAATCACTTTCAACTGATTTTTTCAGTATAAAACCAACCCATCATGTTAAGACTCTTACAATTGGAACTTCAAAAACTATTGCTCAACAGGGCAAGTAAAGTTCTCATTTTCATATCGTTTATCCTGCCTTTCTTTGTCATTATTCTATCTTCCATACGAATCAATTTCTTTGGTTTTTTCGTGTTAGAATTAGGGCATTATGGTATTTTCAACTTTCCAATCGTCTGGCATATTACGACCTTTTTTGCATCACAATTCAAGTTCTTCTTTGCTATCGTTGTGGTAAGTATGATTGGCAATGAATACAGTAATAAAACCATTAAGCAGAACCTAATTGACGGACTTAGTAAAAAGGAATTTATACTGTCAAAGTTTTATACAATTGTTTTCTTTTCTGCGGTAGCTACCATTATCATTTTCCTGATTTGTTTATGTATCGGACTCTATTATTCCAGTATCGATCAGTTTAACTTGATTTTTAGGGAAACCGAGTTTTTATTGGCTTACTTCCTGAAACTTGTAGGATTCTTTAGCTTGTGTTTGTTTTTAGGTATGTTGGTAAAACGATCGGCTTTTGCCTTAGGTTCTTTATTCATCCTGTACATTTTGGAATGGATTGTTTTTTGGGGAGCTTATAAAGTATTCGATAATGCTGAATCTGCTTTTAAAGTCAAACAATTCCTACCTTTGGAATCTATGTACAAGCTTATCGATCAACCAATTCAAAGAATTGTGATGTCGAAAATGCCTGATAAATCTGAAATTGCGTACGACTTCGCTGTGCATTGGTATGAGCTTGTCATCGTTATGGGCTGGACCGCTCTTTTTATCTTTTTATCGTACAGATTATTAAAAAAGCGAGATTTGTAATATCTTTATTGACGTTAGTTTGCGCTAAAACTTTAACATTAAATACTTCAAAACATAAGGTTTTGTTAGTAGTTTTCAATAGTTAATTGTTATACTAATGTAAGCTGACTAAATTGCTATTACAGAAATGAAAAAGAAATCGCTTCTATTTTTATCACTCTTCCTATGGACTTTACTCAGCTATGCCCAAGAAGAAGCGTCGTTTTGGTATTTTGGACAAAATGCTGGTTTACAATTTGATGTTACTAGCGGAACTGTTACTGCTGTAACTGATGGTCAAATCAATACTTTGGAAGGCTGTACGTCAATTTCAGATACTGAAGGAAACCTAGTGTTTTATACTGATGGACGAACTGTTTGGAACCAAAACCATCAAATCATGCCCAATGGCGATTATTTCAATGGTACTGGTTTATTAGGAGATCCATCTAGTACCTCTTCCGGACTTATTGTTCCAAAACCTCAAGACCTTACACAATACTATATTTTTACGGTTGACGAACCGCATCACGATAATGCCAGTGTATTCCCTAATCAGTTTACTGGCAACTACGATAGTGGTGGCTCGGTTCCTGGCCAGGACGATGGTTTCAACAATGGTTTAACCTATTCACTGGTTGACATCACCTTAAATGGTGGACTTGGAGATGTAGATCCAATTGAAAAAAACGTTCCTTTAGTAACCTATGATCCAAATAACCAAAACCAACTAGCCTTTAAATGTTCAGAAAAGATTACGGCAGTTGGTGCTGATGATTGCTCTTCCTTTTGGGTAATTACGCATTTCGTGGATCGATTTTATGCTTTCAAAGTAGATGTCAATGGTGTAGACCAAACACCTGTGGTTTCTGTTGTCGGACCAGAAGTTCCTGTGGAAGGCTACCGAAGAAATTCTCTAGGCTACATTAAAGCTTCTCCAGATGGTAGTAAGATTGCTGTAGCACACTTTGGATTTGCTACACAAACCGCTGGAAATGCGCCTGGTGGAGTCTATTTATTTGATTTTGACAACGATACTGGAATCATATCCAACTCAATAGAATTATATGGTCCACAGTTAGGAGACAGTCCGTATGGTGTAGAATTCTCTGCAGAAAATAGAAAAGTATATGCCTCCATCAATCAAGGAGCCGTAGGCAATGGTGCCAGCAGCATTGTTCAATGGGACTTGGAAGCTGCAGATATACTATCTTCCCAGCAAATAGTACACACTTCAAACACCTTTAATGCTGGTGCTTTACAGTTAGGGATTGATAGACGTATTTATAGAGCTCAAGTGAATTTTTCCAACATCAATACCTCAGGTCGCTTCCTTGGTGTTATCAATAATCCTGAAGCCGATGGTATGGCTGCCAACTATAATGAAAATGGTGTGCTACTCGATATCAATAATAATTTCCAAAATTTAAGTCGGATAGGCTTACCTCCATTCATACAATCCTTATTCAATTCTCAAATCGATATCATTCAAAACGGCATTAGCACAACAGAACTCAAGCTTTGTACTGGAGATTCATATACCTTAATGGCTGAAGACGTTCCTGGTGCTGATTACTTTTGGACCAAAGATGGTGATCCACTTCCAGAAACAACATTCCAGTTATTTGTTGATACTCCTGGGTTTTACGAAGTGTTTATCGAGCAAAACAATGGTGAATGCCCAATTGAAGGGGAAGCCGTTGTTGGTATTTTTGATATTCCAACGGCATCACAGCCTGACAATATTGTGGTTTGCGATACTTCAGAAACCTCATCCTTCAATTTTTCAATTCAAGATGCTCAAGTTTTGGACACACAAAACCCAGACGATTATTCGGTAAGATATTTTACCTCTCTTGATGATGCAAGTTCTGGATTAAATGAGATTTTTGGTGATTTCAGTAATACTGAAAATCCGCAGACCATCGTTGCAAGAGTTCAAAATAACGACAATCCTAATTGTTTTGATACAACGACATTTGAAATTCAAGTTTTTGTAACCCCTTTTATAGATACTTTAAATGATATAACCGTTTGTGATACTGACTTTAATGGAGATAGCATGGATGGACTTACAACATTTGATCTTTCCGAATACAATGCTGGTATCCTAGGAAATCAAGATGAAAGCTTGTTCACTATTAGCTATCATTCTTCCCAAGAGGATGCTGATGCTAATGCAAATGCACTTCCTCTTATGTATACCAATATCAATCCTAATACTGAGGAAATATTTGTACGAATTGAAAACAATGACAATACCGACTGCTATACTACAGATTCATTTACATTAACAGTCAACAATGCTCCTGAAGCCAATGATGTTACCATTATACAATGTGATGAAGATGGTATTCCTGAAGGTTTTACCACTTTTGATTTAAATCAGGTACTAAACGATATCATTGGAGGTGCCAATAACAGAAATGTTAATTATTACGAATCTCTTGAAGATCTTGAAAATGATGAAGATGAAATCAATGCTGATGCTTTTGATAATTTTTTCAATCCACAAATCATCTATGCCTTAGTTACGAATACGGTTACTGGATGTCAAAATATTGCTGAAATTACTTTGGAAGCAAGTTTAACTTCTACAAATGACACCTTTTTGGAAGCCTGTGATGATGATGGCATTGAAGATGGTTTTTATAACTTTAATCTCTCTGAAGCAAGCGCTACCATACTCTCAGGATTATCGCCTGACCTAGACTTGACATTTTATGAAACTTATGAAGAGGCGTTAATTGAAGACAATCCGATTAGTACAAATTTCACCAATACGATTGCCTACAACCAAACCATTTATGCTAGAGTTGAGAATGCCAATGCCTGTTTTGGAATTAGCGCCATAGAATTGACTGTATTTGAGCTTCCAAATATTGTTACCGAGGAAGAACGTTTGTATTGTTTGAATGATTTTCCTGAAACCATTGTATTAGATGGCGGATTTATAGATGATATCCCAAACAATTACTACTTCAATTGGTCCACTGGAGAAGACACTTCAGAAATAGAAATCAATGAACCTGGTATTTACACTGTTCGTGTTACCAATACCGATGGTTGTTTCAAAGACCGAACCATAACCGTAGTTCCTTCTGATATCGCAACGATAACAGATATACGAATTACTGATGCTTCGTCTAACAACATCATCACTGTTTTTGTTTCAGGCGATGGCATTTATGAATACGCTTTAGATGATATCAATGGCCCTTATCAAGAAAGCAACGTCTTTACCAATGTTGACTATGGATTCCATACCGTTTACATTCGTGATATCAAGAACGATTGTGGTATTGTTGACGAAACTGTTTCGGTGATAGGATTTCCAAAATTCTTTACGCCTAATGGTGACAGGTATAATCCGTTTTGGCAAGTGAAAGGGATTTCAACTCAATTTCAACCCAATTCAAAAATTCTCATTTTTGACCGGTTTGGAAAACTTTTAGTTGAACTCGATCCTCTCGGACCAGGTTGGGATGGCACTTATAACGGTTTCAATATGCCTTCAAGTGATTATTGGTTTGCTGTGACACTCCAGGATGGAAGGGTTTTTAAAGGGCATTTTGCTCTAAAGCGTTAAAATGCTTAATTTGAAATAAAGTTATCGCAATGCGGTTTAAGCAATCAACTGTTTTTATTTTAATTCTGATACTATCCTATACATGCTTCGGTCAGGACATTGAATTGTTTCAGCAGTTCAATGGCAGATACGATTATACAGTTATTGGCAACACTTTAAACTTAGTTGAAAATGAAGGTGATTCAGCCTGTGATATTTTAACTTCTTCTTCTGCCACGTTAAATCTCAATCCCAATCAAACTATTGAAGCAGCCTATATTTATTGGGCAGGATCAGGTTTAGGTGATTTTGACATTGAACTTAATGGTATTCCCATCACTGCTGAACGCACATTTATAGAACTGCTTGGTTTTGGCTTTTCATACTTCGCTGCGTTTGCTGATGTTACCAATATCATTCAGGCTGAAGGCAACACAGATTACACGGTTTCTGAATTTGATATTTCAGACGTGATACAACCTTATTGTATCGAAGATATCAACTTTGGAGGTTGGGCTATAACGATTATTTATCAAGATGATAGTTTACCACTTAATCAAGTGAATGTTTATGACGGATTTCAAAGAGTGCCAAATAGCATCACCATTACACTAGACAATTTAAATGTACTCGATAATGAAGGTGCAAAAATTGGTTTTGTGGCTTGGGAAGGCGATTCAGGTCTGGCCGTCAACGAACAGTTAACCGTCAATGGAAACCTTATAGGTAATCCACCTTTAAATCCTTTTAACAATGCCTTCAATGGCACAAATAGTTTTACAGGAGCATCAGATTTGTATAATATGGATATCGATGTTTATGATATTGAGAATAACATTTCAATTGGTGATACTACTGCCACGATACAATTAACTTCCGGAAGTGATATTGTAGTGATCAACAACATCATTACAGTTCTCAATAGTCAACTGCCCGACGCTACTATTGCCTTAGATAATGCCATTGTTGATTGTACTAGTAGAGCTATCCATTTAGACTATACAGTGTTCAATTCAAATAGCACAGATCCATTACCTTCAAATACGCCTATCGCTTTTTATGCTGATAATGTTCTGGTAGGTCAAAGCGCAACTGTTAACACAATCGACATTGGTGATTCTGAAGCAGGCAGTATGACATTACTTATTCCTGAAACAATCAATAATAATTTTACACTTACACTTGTTGTTGATGATGACGGATCAGGTTTAGGTACTGTTAACGAAATTAATGAAGAGAACAATACCTATTTGACCACGATAACTTTATTGACTGTTCCACCATCAATTGCCCTACCTCCTACTTTACTTTGCGATGAAGGAAACAATTCTGCGACTTTTGACCTTTACGCTATTTTAGAAGACAACGACATTACAACAAGTCCATCGGAAATTACATTTTATAACAATTTATCCGACCTTGAAGCACTCACAAACAATATTTTCAATCCATACAACTATACCAATTCCAATTCTCCTGAAACCGTTTATGTCCGACTTGAAAATCAACCATGCTACGTTATTTATACTCTTGAACTTTCAGTAGAAAATTGTCCACCACATATTCCGCAAGGCTTTTCGCCTAATAACGACAACACCAACGATTGGTTTAACATTCAAGGTCTTTATGACATTTTTGAGGATCACGAATTGAAAATATTCAATCGCTATGGAACCTTAATTTTTGAAGGTGATAACGATTTGCCATGGTCTGGACGAACCAATAGAGGCATCAACAATCACGGAAAATTAGTTCCTGTTGGAACCTATTTCTACATCTTAAATTTAAACGATCCCAACTACAAACCATTTGTTGGTTGGGTATATGTAAATTATTGAAATTGTTAAAATTTTGTGTATTTCATCGTAAATATTTGCATTTCGTCTAATTCGGTTCTATATTTCGCCTGTTGAAATTAATCAACAACCCCAAAGTCCCATGTGTCATGGCGTGTACCATGAACTTAACCGCTTAATAATGAATGTTTTAAAACTTGCCCTCAGTGTTTTATTTTGCTTATGCTTTAGCATATTCTATGCCCAACAAATAAGTATAAACAACTCATTTACAGAACAAGAACTTATTGAAAATCATCTTATACAAGGATGTGTTGAAACTTCAAACATTAATTCACCAGTAAACGGAACTGTTAACGGCTTTAATAGTTTTGCTTATTTTGAACGTGATGGATCCAATTTCCCTTTTGAAAATGGAATCATGTTATCTACTGGAAATCCTTTATCTGGTGGTAACGTACAAAACAACCAAGTTTTAAATGAAGGACAAACAGATTGGTTAACCGATCCTGATCTTGAAGCAGCATTGGGCATTTCCAATACCTTGAATGCGACCTCGATTGAGTTTAACTTTATTTCGGTGTCCAATCAAATTGCGTTTAAT
Source organism: Psychroserpens sp. XS_ASV72 (assembly GCF_041224425.1). NCBI lineage: Bacteria > Pseudomonadati > Bacteroidota > Flavobacteriia > Flavobacteriales > Flavobacteriaceae > Psychroserpens > Psychroserpens sp. XS_ASV72. The sequence continues at coordinate 424,237 of NZ_JBGFGL010000077.1, forward strand.
TACATCTTGGCTTCTGAAGAATATTTTGGAAACTTCCCTTGTGAATATTCAGATGGTTTTGCGTTTTTAATCAAAGAGGCTGGCACCAGTGACCCATTTACAAATATTGCTGTCATTCCAGATACAACCATTCCTGTTAACACCAATACCATTCACGATGAAATCATTGGCTTTTGTGCGCCTTCAAACGAGGCTTACTTTCAAGGATATAATATTGGTAACACCAATTACAATGGTAGAACAACTGTATTAACAGCTACGGCTAACATTATTCCTAACACCGAATACCTTATTAAAATTGTTATTGCTGACCAAACGGATAAAAACTATGATTCTGCTGTTTTTATTGAAGGAAATAGTTTTAACGCGAATGTTGATTTAGGTGATGATATTCAAACCTGTGCAAGTGATGTCACTTTAGACGGAAATATTGAGAATCCTCAAGCAACCTATACTTGGTTATTTAACGATGTGGTAATTCCTGGTGAAAACCAAACAACTTTAGATGTCTCTCAATCTGGAAACTATACGGTTTCCATAGAAATTCCTCTAAACAATTCTACTTGTGTTATTGAAGACTCTATAAATGTGTCCTTGAGTTCAACACAATCTGCTGAAAGTATTTCAGATTACCATTTATGCGATGATGCTAGTGGAGACCAAATAGAAACCTTTGACCTATCAACAAAAGACTCTGAAGCTATTGCGTCAGTACCAGGTTCTAGTTATAGCGTTACATATCACTATTCTTCTGCTGATGCTTTAAACGGAACCAATCCTATAACAACACCTATTCAAAATATTATCAATCCGCAACCAGTTTTTGTTAGGATTGAAGATACCGTTAATGGTTGTTTAGCATATCAAAATTTCAATTTAGTGGTCAATCAGCAACCAAACATTTCTGATCCGACACCATTGATTGTTTGTGATGACAATACTCCAGACAATGTAACAACCATTGATTTGTCACAAAAGGATGACGAAATCACCAATGGTAATTTTGATCTTGTAGTAACTTATCACTTAACTCAAAATGATGCTGACAATGGCACAAATGCCATTCCTTTACCTTATGTAAATACCAATCCAACAGAAACCTTATTCGTCAATGTCACGAATTCAATTACGGGTTGTTCTTCAACAACAACGTTAGATATTGAAGTTTTGGAAAATCCTTCCATCGATACCGACAGTCATTATATCGATGCCTGTGATAGTGATCACGATGGATTTGCGTCTTTTGACCTAACTTCAATTATCGATGACGTACTAAATGGTTTGACTGGAGTTAATGTGACATTTCATGAGACACAGGAAGATGCAGATTTAGGGGTTAATGCCATAGCAAACGAAACCAACTATCAAAATACTATAAGTAATGAGCAAATTGTCTTTATCAGAGTAGAAAACCAATCTACTGGATGTGCTAGCATTACTCCTATTGAATTACATACCAACTTATTGCTAACAGCGACAAATATTAGAGATTTTGCACTCTGTGATGCCGATAATGATGGTACTGAGGCATTTGATCTTGTTAATATTGCAACAGCTATTATAGGAGATCTTGGAGATGCTTTGGAAATTGATATCACTATTGATTTTTACCTTACTGAAAACGACCGGAACAATCAAATTAATGCCTTGGATGTAACTCAACCTTTTGAGCCTACCACAATTCCACAAACATTGTATTTGGTTATAACCAGTCCGACATGTCAAGAAATAGAACAAATTGATCTCATTATCAATCCGGTTGTTGAGTTTGTTCCTATTGGATCGGTTTCAGTATGTGACACAGATCAAGATGGGTTTACACCAATTGATTTAAGTCAGTTTGATGAACAAGTAACAGATAACCAACCTGATTTTAATGTCTCATATTTTGCGACACAGGAAGATGCCGAATCCAATTCGAACGCATTACCATTAATTTATACCAATACCACAAACCCATTTACAGTTTATACCAGAATTCGATTCTCTGGAACGGGTTGCGCTGATGTCAATTCTTTTGAAATTGAAGTGCTTCCTGCTCCCGAAAGCTTTGAACCTACAGACGTAGTTATTTGTGATGCCGATCAGGATGGTGTTTCTATAATTGATTTAAACGCTAAAATTTCTGAGCTTGTTACAAATCCAATAAACAAAACCATTACTTTTCATAACTCTCAAGCGGATGCCGACAATGCGACAAATCCTATTGCTACAACATCAGCATATCCTGCTATAACGGAAACGATGTTTGCAAGAGTTGAAAACAATAGCACTGGATGTTATTCTACTCAAAGCTTTGAGATTATTGTAAACACCTTACCTATTATCAATCCTATAGACCTTTACAAGTTTTGTGAACCTGGAGATGATGGATTTGGGGAGTTTTTATTTTCAACACAGGATGCGGATATCCTTAATGGTCAAACAGGCAAGGAAGTCTTTTATTTTGAAACAGCTTCTGATGCTGAAAACAATACCAATCCAATCGATAAAGATGAGATTTACGTCAACTTAACAAATCCGCAAACAATTCATGTTAGAGTGGAAAACACAACCGATCCTAATTGTTACAGTACTTCGTCATTTTCAATAGAAGTTGGCACAAATCCTGTATTCAATGAACCTACAGATCTTTTTGTGTGTGATGATATTTCTAATGATGGCGTTGTAGAATTTGATTTCAATGTTCAAATTGCTGAAATCACTCAAGGTATTTCAGACATACAGGAAGTGAGTTTTCACACCACACTTGAAAATGCTGAAAACAATATCAATCCTTTACCTTTAAATTTCAGCAATACGGTTAATCCGCAACAAATTTATGTGAGAATCAACAACGGAACCATCTGTGAATCCTATACATCGTTTGTATTGAACATCATTGCAGCTCCAGAGGTAAACGATGCGCAAACCTTAGTGCAATGTGATACTGATTACGACGGAATTGTAACATTTGACTTAACACTTTCAGAGTTTGATATTCTCGATGTTCGACAAGACAATATTGAAATTTCTTATCATGAAACTTTGGAAGATTCTTATTTGCAAACCAATACTATTGCCAATCCTGAAAACTATTCAAACATTTCCAATCCGCAAACTGTTTATGTAAGGGTTACAAATACCATTTCAGATTGTTTCGTTTCAGTTCCGTTGCCATTAGAGGTCAACCTTCCTCCTGCTATCAATGACATTCCTGAATACGTAATTTGTGAAAATGAAAGCAATGCTACATCGCTTAACGAAATAAATGGTTCGCTATTACAACAAACCATCAATGTTGATGTCAATTATTATGCAACATTAGCAGATGCTGAAGGTCAAACGAATGCATTGAATGACAACTATAACTATCAGTCCAATAACGATACACTTTTCGCAAGAGTTGAGTTTACAACAACGCATTGTTTCTACATCCATGAATTCAATTTAGTGGTGAACCCTTCTCCAATTGCAAATCAACCATCAGATTTAGAAGATTGTGATAATGACTATGACGGATTGTTAAACTTCGGATTCAACCAGCAGAATGCAACGGTTCTTGGCGGACAAGATCCTCTACAGTTTTCAGTCACCTATCATGATAGTCTGACCTCTGCTGAAAACGGTTCAGAAGCCTTGGCAACAAATTATGAAGCTTTTGATGGAGAAACAATATATGTGCGTGTTGAAAATAATGCAACAGGATGCTATGCTTTGACACAATTCTCAACATTTGTAAATCCGAAACCAATTGTTGACATAGGAGATCAAGTCATTTGCTTGAATAATTTACCACTACTGGTTAGTGCAAATACAGAGCAAGCTGGCGACTCTTATTTATGGTCAACTAATGAAACAACTCCAGAAATTGAAATTACTGAAGTTGGGACCTATTCGGTTACGGTAACGTCTCCTTTTGGTTGTGAAACCACTCGTGTTTTCAATGTTTCTGAATCGGAACAAGCAACTATTGAACTTACGGAAACTATTGATTTTTCAGATCCTAACAATATTACAGTCACCATTAGTGGTATTGGCAATTACTTATACCAATTGGATGATGAAGAACCACAACTATCTAATGTATTTGAAAATGTAAGCCTTGGCTACCACACAATTACCATTATAGATTTAAATGGTTGTGCTGAAGTGACTAAAGATATCGTCGTTATTGATGCGCCTAAATTCATGACACCAAACAATGATGGATATTTTGATACATGGCATATCACAGGTGTTGAGACACTTCCTGGAACGATAGTTTACATTTATGATCGCTATGGCAAATTGTTAACGCAGCTTTCATCATCATCAATCGGTTGGGATGGAACATATAACGGTCATGCCATGCCAGCAAATGATTATTGGTTCTTAGCGAAAGTTAGAAAAGACAATATTGCTTTTGAAGTTAAAGGCCATTTCGCATTGAGAAGGTAGTAAAATTTGGCTTTTTGTCTTAAAAATTTGCTTTAACTCTAATATTTCTTCATAAACTGTAATTTTTTTCTATTTTAACAGATTCAAGATTCCTAACCCAAATCTACTAGTGTTGCTTAGCTTTTTATAACTAACCTAGTAATGAAGAATATAAAGTGGTTGTGGATTGCTCTATTCTTTAGTGTAGTTTACAAACTTACTGGACAACAAATAACGACTCAGACCTCTTCCCTAGAAGCTATGATTCAAGCTAATTTTGGGCAAGGCTGTGTTGAGATTTCAAATGTGTCGTCTTCAATAAACGGTCAAGTTGTAGGAATAAACAGTTATGGCACATTCGATAGAGCTGATTCTAACTTCCCTTTTACTGATGGTGTCATTTTATCTACAGGAAGCATCTACTCTAGCGGAAATACCGAAAACACATCAACGCTCAACGATGGATCGACTAGTTGGACTACCGATGCCGATTTAGAAACAACGCTTGGCTTGACCGGAACCCTTAATGCAACGTCTATTGAATTTGATTTTATTTCAGCTACTAATCAAATTGCATTCAATTATGTTTTAGCTTCCGAAGAATACTATTCCAACTTTCCTTGTCAATATTCAGACGGATTTGCTTTTCTTATTAAGAAAGCTGGTACGAGTGATCCTTACACCAACATTGCGCTTGTACCTGGAACCTCAACTCCTGTAAATACAACTTCCATCCGACAAGAAATTGTTGGATTCTGTCCACCTGAAAACGAACAGTATTTCGAAGGATATAATATTGGCGATACCAACTTTAATGGAAGAACGTCTGTTTTGACCGCTAGGGCAAGTATCATACCTTATGAATTATACCATATCAAACTAATCATTGCAGATCAAACTGATCAAAACTATGATTCTGCTGTTTTAATTGAAAACACAAGTACCATTGCTGCTGTTGATCTTGGTCCAGATATTGACATTTGTGCACAAACGACCTTGCTTAATGCCAATGTGCAAAACAACACCGCAACTTATCAATGGTACCTGAACGGAACCTTACTGCCTGGTGCCACAAATCCACTATTCCAAACTTCTGTATCAGGAACATATAGTGTGGTTGTCAATCTTCAAATAAACAATTCTTCTTGTACTATTAGCGATGAGGTAGTTGTTAACTTAAGCTCTGTTCAGAGTGCTGACATCATTCCTGATTTCACTCTTTGTGATGACTCAAGCAATGATGGTGTTGAAATTTTTGACTTATCTACAAAAGATATCGATGCCTTGGATTCAGTTCCTGAAGGCAACTATAATATTTCTTATCACCTAACAAGTGAAGGTGCGCTAAATCAAACCGCTGTCATTAATACACCATATGAAAACGTTTCAAATCCTCAAACAATTTATGTGCGAATTGTTGATACTGATACAGGATGTTTAGCATATACATCATTTGATTTGGTTGTCAATAATTATCCTATATATGATAATCCACCAGACATTTCTTTATGTGAAGATGCCACTGATGAAAATACACAAATAGATTTGACGCTTGCTGAAGAAATAATTTTAGAATCAAATCCCAATCTAACAGTCAGTTTTCACTATACACAAAATCAAGCTGAAATGTATGTCAATCCTATTACTGGAGACACGTTCACTTTTCTTGATCAAATAAGTACTGTTTACATTCGGGTCGTTGACAATAATACAGGTTGTGTAGGAATCAGTTCCATACAAATAACCATTTTAAACAATCCAGAACTCAATCCGGAAACTCAGTGGATTACCGCATGTGAAACAGATGGTGATGGATTTGAAATTTTTGATATCACTTCAGTTCTAGGCGATGTTTTACAAGGCTTGAATAATGTAACCGTAAGTTATCATGAGACACAAATGGATGCTCAAGATAACATCAACCCAATTATGAACCCAACCGCCTACCAAAATATCACACCAGATTTTCAAATGGTCTACATAAGGGTTACCGATAATGTCACAGGATGTACATCAATTGCTCCAATAGAATTACACACCAATGTTGTATTAACAGGTTTTGACACTACTAATTATGGCATTTGTGACGATATTACAAACGATGGCATAGCTGATTTCAATTTAAACCTAGTGAAAATTGCCATTTTGGACAACTATCAAGGATATGAGCTTAGTTTTTATGAAACAGAGTCAGATCGTGATAACAATATTAACGCTTTAAATACCGGGATACCTTTTACAGCTACATCTATTGTAACAACACTTTATGTATCTGCTATAGCTATTGATTCTCCAAGTTGTGAAACTTATATTGACATCGATTTGGTTATCCATCCTGCATTTGAACTTATTAACTTAGATCCTGTAGAATATTGCGATACTGATTTCGATGGTTTAACAGGTATAGAATTAGCAACCTTCAACGAATACGTAAGTACTGGTGTCGATTTCCCAAATGTAAGGTATTATCTAACTGAAGAAGATGCCATCAATAATGACAACCAACTTCCTCCTACCTATTTTAACACGACCAATCCGCTAACGGTTTACACAAGAGTTACCAATTCACAAACAAGTTGTTTTGATGTGGCAGCTCTAGAAATTACTGTTATCGATCCTCCAGTAGTGTCTGAACCTTCAGATATTATTATTTGTGATAATGATCAAGATGCCATTTCAATTGTTGATTTAGAAAGTCGCATCCCAGAAATCGTAACTGAGACTACAGATTTGATCTTTTCATTTCATACCAGTTTTGAAGACGCCAATACTAATGACAATACCATTACCACTCCGAATAGCTACAGCACCTCAACCCAAACAATCTTTGTAAGGGTTGAAAGCTTGATAACCACCTGTCACAGTATCGTCGAGTTTGATGTTATCGTAAACACCTTGCCTGTCTTTATTCCAATATCAGAATTCATAACCTGTGAAAGTGATGGTGATGAAATCAATGATTTTTTCTTCAATCTAAAGGATGAGGAAATCATTAATGGGCAACCTGGAAAAGAAGCGCTTTATTTTGAAACGGCTCAAGATGCGATTGATAGAACCAATATCATAGATAAAAATTCTGCTTATCAAAATTTATCGAACCCACAAACTGTATATGTAAGGATTGAAAACGTAACAGACATTGATTGCTTTGGAATTGAGCCTTTTGTTATAAGTGTCACCCAGTATCCTACTTTTAATCCACCAACAGATATTACGGTTTGTGACGATTCGTCTAATGATGGTATAGACACCTTTGACCTTAACGGTAAAGTGACCGAAATAAGCAATGGCATTTCTGAAAATCTTGATATCTCATTTCATTTGAGCTTTGAGGATGCCGATGCCAATACTAATGAAATTCCTCTTGAATATACCAATACTGTAAATCCACAGCAAATCTATGCTAGAATTGAAAATGGAACAGTATGCTATTCTATTGCTGATTTTGAATTGAATATCGTTCAAGTACCAGAAGCCAATCCAGCACCTGACATCGTTATGTGCGATACGGATTATGATGGTTTAACCAATTTTGATCTGACTGTTATTGAAACCGAAGTATTGGATGTTAGGATTGATGATATTAGTCTTAGCTATCATGAATCGGTTGAAAGCGCTGATTCTAATTCGGGCTTGATAGCAGATCCTGAGAATTACACCAACTTATCAAATCCACAAACCGTCTATTTAAAAATCCTTAACACTATCTCTAATTGCTACAGTTTGACACCTATTAACCTTAGTGTTAATTTACCTCCTCCAATTAATGATTTCAATACTTATGACATTTGTGAGAACAACTCAAGCTACTTTGATTTGAATGAAATCAATGCTGTTGTGGTTGACGACACCTCTGACGTTATCCTCAACTATTTTGAAACATTTACTGATGCTCAAGACAACAATAATCCTTTGAGCTCAGATTACACCTATACAACTACAAATGATACGATTTACACAAGAGTTGAGTCGCAAACAACAGGATGCTTCTATGTGTATTCTTTTCAACTTATCGTAAATCCTTGGCCTATAGCAAATCAGCCAGATGACTTGCAAGCTTGTGATGACAGTTCGAATGATCAAATTACTGAATTCAATTTATCATTGGTTGAAAGTGCTGTATTGGGCAATCAGAATCCGAATGTTTTCACTTTTAGTTATCATGCTTCAGAAGCCTTTGCTGAGGCTGGTGTGAATCCTTTGAATAGCACTCATATAGGACAACAAGACGAAACAATTTATGTTCGTGTTGAAAACAATACTACAGGATGCTATAGTTTGACTCAATTCAATCTTATTGTTTTAGAGCACCCAGAAGTTCCTACATTTTTGGCAAACTGTGATTCAGATTATGATGGGATCACAACCTTTGATTTAACTCTTGCTGAAGCAGAACTTTTTGAAACTATCAATCCCGATAACAGCATTTCCTATTTTGAAACTATTGAAGATTTATTAAGCGATTCAAATGCCATCAGTACACCTGAAAATTACACCAACCTTTTCAACCATCAAACTGTTTTTATCAAAGTTTATAATTCTGTAGCAAATTGTTTCACCTATGTCCCATTGGAACTTCAAGCCTATCTTCCACCAGAGATAGATCCGTTAGAAAATATAGAAGTTTGTGAAACCAATGTGAATGCCATTGACTTAAACGACATAACCACTGAACTTTTAGTACAAACCAATAATGTTATAGTCAGTTATTATGCTACAGAAATTGATGCCCTCAACCAAACAAATGCGCTAAATAGTAATTATGCATATCAAACGATGAGTGATACGATTTTTGCTCGTATCTCATTCACAACAACCCATTGCTTTTACATCCATGAATTTACATTGTTAGTCAATCCGATACCAGTTGCAAATCCTGTAAATGATCTAATAACCTGTGATGATGATTATGACGGTTTTTACAATTTTGATTTTTCGATTCAAGATTCCTCTGTTCTTGGAAATCAGAATTCAAACCTCTTTTCTATTAGCTATCACAACAACATTACCTCTGCTATTGATGGCATAGACGATCTAGAAGATTCTTATCTAGCCAGTAACAATGAAACTATTTTTATTCGTGTTGAAAGTAATAATTCTAATTGTTATGCGCTTACAGCATTCCAAACAATTATAAACCCAAAGCCGGAAGTCCATATCGATAACCAGACCTTATGTTTAGATGACCTTCCATTGGTAGTAAGTGTAGAAACTTACATTGAGGGCGATTCTTATCTGTGGTCTAATGGTGAAACAACACCTGAGATAGAAATCACGCAAATCGGCAACTACTCCGTAACTGTAACGACGCCTGAAGGATGCCAAACAACTGAATTCTTTGAAGTCTCCGAGTCTGAATCGGCAAGTATTGTTGTCACCGAAAGCATTGACTTTTCAGATCCAAACAATGTTATTGTTACCGTTGAAGGAATTGGTAATTACCTATATCAACTGGATGACGGAGAACCACAGTTCTCCAATGTTTTTACAAATGTGGGAATAGGTTACCACACCTTGACAATCTATGATCAAAATGGTTGTGATTTTATTACAGAAACCATTGTAGTGATTGATGCTCCTAAATTTATGACACCTAATAACGATGGTCATTTCGATACATGGCATATTACAGGTGTAGAAAATTTACCCGGAACCATCATCTATATTTTTGATCGCTACGGAAAGCTCATTAAAACCTTGACCTCAAGTACACCAGGTTGGAATGGATACTACAATGGCAATCTTATGCCAGCATCTGATTATTGGTACATCGCTAAAATTAAAAAAGGAAACGAATCCTTTGAAATCAAAGGTCACTTCACATTACGTCTGTAGGCTTCCAAGACTTCTGAATTAACACTTTTTTGATAATTTACACCTTAACTATACGTATCTTTGCAATCGGAAAAATTGCAAATGAGACAACTTATATTAGCTATTTGTTTTATAACTTGTCTATCTCTTGATGCTCAAAACATTCAGGTAGATAGCCAAACTTTTTCTGCCCAACAATTAATTGAGGATATTCTTATCGATAGCAATTGCATTGAAAACGTATCGGTAACCAACGTCGTGGGTGGCGATTTCAACAACTCTGACCAGAGCTATGGATATTTTGATGCCACAGGCACCTCTTTTCCTTTTCAAAGTGGAATTGTATTGAGTACTGGCCGTTTGGGCAATGTGCCTGGCCCAAACACTTCTTTGAGCGACGATAATGCGCCAGATTGGATTGGCGATAATGATTTAGAGATTGCCCTAAATGAAAGCAATACGCTCAATGCCACGATTATCGAGTTTGATTTCACATCGGTCGCGACTCAAATCAGTTTTAGATACATCTTTGCTTCGGAAGAATATCAAGAAAATAATCCCAACACCTGTGAGTTTTCGGACTTATTTGGCTTTTTAATACGACCAATCAATGAACAGGAATACACTAACATCGCACTAGTTCCCGATACACAAACTCCTGTAAAAGTAACTACTGTACATCCTGAAATTCCAAATGGCTGCGAAGCTCAAAATGAATTTTATTTCGAAAGCTGGAACAATTCTAGCGCACCAATCAATTTCAACGGACAAACAAAAGTACTGACAGCAACCGCTGATGTTGTTCCCAATCAAACCTATCATGTCAAGCTCGTTATTGCCGATGAACAAAATTTCAGATATGATTCTGCAGTATTTCTTGAAGCCAATAGCTTTCAACTGTCTACCGATTTAGGTCCGAATCGCTTACTTTCTACCGACAATGCTTTATGCCATTATGAAAATTTAGATTTGGATGCCAGTCAGCCAAATAGCCAGAGTTTCAAATGGTTTAAAGACGAACTGGAATTAACTGGTGAAACCAATTCCACATATACTGTAACTGAAGCTGGAACTTACAATGTTGAGGTCACACTAAGCAATGGCTGTATCTCTTATGGCGAAATTATCATTGAATATAATGAGAGTTTTACGGTTTTTGATACTATTTTAATAGAATGTGATCAAAATCAAGACGGATTAACATTCTATAATCTCTTTGATGCTGAAAGTAGTGTGACCAATAATAACAATGCCATTTATATTACGGATTTTTATCTCAATGAAGCCGATGCCATTCAAGATGCAAATGCCATTGCAGGTGCTAATTTTTTTGAAAACACGACCTCTTTCCAAACAGTTTTTGCAAGAGTTGAGAATCAGTTTCGTTGTTTTGATATAGCCGAAATCGAATTACAGATATCCAATAACAGCCTCAACATACCAACAGTTTATGCTTGTGATGATACTATTATAGATGGCTTGACAACTTTTGATTTAGCCGAAACTTTTACAACCATTGAAAACCAAGTTCCAAATGGCAGTAGCATCAATTTTTATGAATCGGAATCAGATGCATTTTTGGATATAAATCCTTTAAATCAAGTTTACAATAACACAATACCTTACAACCAAACCATTTATGTCAAGGTTGAAGCCAATAACCAATGCTACTCCATTGCTGCTATTGACCTAGAAGTGCTTTATACACCAATTCTTGAAGACGATGAGTTTCTTATTTATTGCTTAAACTCGTTTCCCGAAACCATTACTTTAACAGGTGGTGTTTTAAACGATTTTCCTAACAATTATTATTACGAATGGCTTCTGAACGGCTCACCAACAGGAATCGATACAAGTTTCATCGATATCAATACGCCAGGAAATTATTCGGTAATTGTTACCCATCCTAATGGCTGCTCCTCAAGCAGAAACATCACTGTTACGGCTTCAAATATAGCTTCAATAAATACTATCAACATCGTAAATGAAGGTTATAGAGACAACGCAGTGGTTATAGAAGTTACAGGAGAAGGCGTTTATGAATACGCTTTGGATGTTTTTGGTACGGTTTACCAAGAAAGCAATGTGTTCAATAACGTACCTCCTGGCGTTCACACAGTTTATGTAAGAGACCTTAATAATTGTGGTGTTGTTGAAAAAGAATTTTCAGTTTTGGGTTTTCCAAAATTTTTCACACCTAATGGAGATGGCTTCAATGACACCTGGCATATCTTCGGAAGGCACTCAAGCATAAACTTAGGTATTGAAATCAGTATCTTTAATCGCTACGGAAAATTGCTCAAACAGCTCACAAACACAAGTGAAGGTTGGACAGGCAAACTAAACGGACAAGCCTTACCTAGTGATGATTATTGGTATGTGGCTAAATTTTCTGATGGACGAACATTTACAGGCCATTTCACCTTAAAACGTTAGTAACAAACGTTAAATTTCTCAAAAGCAAAAGCTACTAATCATTTTTCATTTTCTATATTTGAGCTTGAAATCGTTGCCATAAAAATCACTCATTCGGAATGCAGTTTAAACACCCTGAAATTCTTTACGCTCTACTCCTGCTTATCATTCCGATTATTGTTCATTTATTCCAACTTAGAAAATTTAAAAAAGTTGCATTTACGAATGTAAAATTTCTAAAAGAACTTACCATACAAACCCGAAAAAGTTCCCAATTAAAGAAATGGCTTACATTACTGACACGTCTACTGATGCTTACTGCAATTATTTTAGCTTTTGCACAACCCTATATCTCCAATTCTGAAAGTTTTAATACCAAAAGCGAAACCGTTATCTATCTTGATAATTCTTATAGTATGCAAGCTCAAGGCAACAACGGATCCTTACTGAATAAAGCTGTACAGGAATTGATCGAAAATATTGATGAAAATGAAAGCATTTCCATTTTTACCAATGATGTGAGTTTTAAGAAGACCAGCATCAAAGCCATAAAAAACGATCTGATACAATTGGGATACGCTTCAAAGCAATTAGATTATAATGCTACGGTTTTAAAAGGTCAAAACATGTTTTCTGATGATCAAAGCTCAGTAAAGAATTTGGTTTTAATATCTGATTTTCAGCAAAAAAGTGGCAATCTTGGTTTTCCAACAGACAGTACTATATCTCTAAAACTCGTTAAGTTGCAACCTGAAAATAGAAGCAACATTAGTATCGACAGTATTTATATTTCTAAATCGACTATTGAAAACTTAGAGCTCACTGTTCTCATTAAAAATCAAGGAGAAGAGATTGAAACTTTACCAGTATCATTATTCAATGATGAAAATCTCATAGCGAAAAGTGCTGTGAGTATTGGTTCTGAAGCTAAAAGTGTATTTACAATACCAGCAAATGTTATGTTCAATGGTAAAGTGAGTATTGATGATCCAAACCTACAGTATGACAATGAACTTTTTTTCAATATTGATAAACCTGAAAAAATAAAAGTTCTAGTTATAAATGAAAATGAAGATACGTTTTTGAAAAAGATCTTTACAGAAGATGAATTTATCTACACCTCTTCAAGTTTTAACACGCTCAATTACAATCTAATCGACGACCAAAACTTAATCGTACTTAATGAACTTGAAAACATACCCGTAGCCTTAAATACAGCACTTAATGCGTTCTCAAAAGATGGTGGCAACATTTTAATTATTCCTTCAATTAATATTAGCTTAAATTCTTATAATCAATTTTTTAACAATTATTATTTATCAAATTTTAATACGCTAGTAAATCAAGAAAAGAAGATCACTGCTATCAACTTTTCCCATCCATTATTGACAAACGTATTTGATAAGCAAGTACAGAATTTCCAATATCCAAAAGTCAATTCATTTTACAGAACCAATAGTCATTCTGATACTTCAATTCTTGATTTTGAAGATGGTTCCACTTTTTTATCTGAATCACAAAACACCTATCGATTTACCGCGCCTTTAAATGACGTAAATTCCAACTTTAAAAATTCACCTTTAATTGTTCCTGTGATTTATAATATTGGGAAACAAAGTCTGAAGGTGCCACAACTTTATTACACTATTGGTGAAGAGAACAAAATTGACATTTCAACCTCGCTTCAACAGGATGATATTCTGACTTTGGTTTATAATGATAATTCTGTGATTCCTTTACAACAGACATTTACAAATAAGGTAAGACTTACTGTAAGTGATTACCCGAAAGTTTCTGGGATTGCTTCGGTTCAAAACAAAGCAACTTTTCTAAAGCATTTGAGCTTTAATTACAATAGAGAGGAGAGCAATCTCAACTATTATGATATTTCCAATTTTGAAGGCGTAACATCTTATGATACAGTTTCCAAAACACTCAGTGAAATAAAAAGTGCAACGAATGTTAACGAGCTATGGAAATGGTTTGTTATTTTTGCACTAGCTTTTTTATGTATTGAAATGCTCATTCTAAAATACCTGAAATGAATTTACTTTTAAAATCGGCCACAATTGTAGACTCCAAAAGCGATTTCCACAATCAGACGGTTGATATCCTAATTGAAAAGGGCGTCATTTCAAACATTTCTAAACGCATCAGTAATCCAAACAACTACAAAGAAATCCAACTTGATGAACTTCATGTATCACAAGGCTGGTTTGATAGTAGTGTCTGTTTTGGAGAACCTGGCTATGAAGAACGCGAAACCATTGAAAACGGTCTTAAAACAGCTGCGTATTCAGGATTTACAGCAGTAGCGGTTAATGCCAATACACATCCTGTCGTTGACACCAATGCTGACATTTCCTTTATGAAATCAAAAGCAGAAAAAAATATTGTCAACCTCTATCCTATTGGTGCCTTAACTTGTAAAAGTGAGGGCTTAGATTTAGCCGAACTTTTCGATATGAAAAATGCTGGTGCGGTCGCGTTTTACGATTACCAAAAACCCATTTCCAATCCAAATCTCATGAAACTTGCCTTGCAATATGCAAGTAATTTTGGCGGATTGGTTTGCTCCTTTCCTCAAGAATCTAAAATTAGCGGACTTGGCGTGATGAATGAAAATGTAACCAGTACGTATCTTGGACTTAAAGGAAATCCTGCCTTAGCCGAAGAACTTCAAGTTGCTAGGGATTTGTTTATTTTGGAATACACAGAAGGTAAACTTCATATACCAACCATCTCAACCGCTAAATCTGTAGAATTGATAAGAGCGGCAAAACAAAAGAAATTAGACGTGACCTGCAGTGTTGCTATACATAATCTTTTTTTTACTGATGACCATTTAAAAACTTTCAATACCAATTTTAAGGTCTTACCTCCTCTACGAACCAAAAATGATGTAGAAGCATTGATTTCTGCCGTTAAGGATGGAACCATTGATATGGTAACAAGTGACCATAATCCGATTGATATAGAAGACAAAAAAATTGAATTTGATCGTGCCAAAAATGGAACCATTGGTTTAGAATCAGCCTTTGGTGCATTACTATCCATTTTCACGTTAAAAAAGACGGTTGAAGTATTGACAAGAAACAAAGACCGCTTCGGTATTGAATCTATACCAATTTCTGTGGGAAATAAAGCCGATTTAACCCTTTTCAATCCGACCGGTTCGTATGTATTCTCTAAAGGAAACATACATTCAAGATCTAAAAATTCCATATTTGAAGGAACCGAACTACACGGAAAAGTATATGGAATTATTGCCAATAATAAAATCTTACTATCAAATTAGAACAGCATGTCTGAAGCCTCAAATAATGATTCCTTAGCCATAGTGGCTTACATAACCCTTATCGGCACATTAGTCGCTTTCTTTATGAATAAGGACAAACAAAACCCGTTAGTCTCGTTTCACATTAGACAAGCTTTGGGTCTTTGGTTGTTACAACTTTTTTTAGGGTCATTTATAGGAGCCTTTGACAGTTGGATGGTTACCATTTCGTTTTGGATATTTTTCATCGTTTTGTTTATCTATGGAATTTTAGGAGCAGCCACTAAAAAAATGAATGTGGTACCTATATTAGGACCATTCTTCCAAAAGTTATTTGCATCATTATGAATTCTACGCTCTTTCACATTAAGAAACCTTCTTCATTGAAGGAAAACGCACCATTGCTTATCATGTGTCATGGCTATGGCAGTGATGAAAATGATTTATTTTCATTTGCTCAAGAACTTCCAGAAGAACTATTTATCATTTCCCTGAGAGCTCCTTATGCTATGCAACCCTTCGGAAATGCATGGTATGCTATCAATTTTGATGCAAGCCAAAACAAATGGAACGATGTTGAACAAGCCATTGGATCTCGAGATGCTATAGCTGATTTTATAGATGAAGCCTGCAATGCTTATCCTGTAGATAAAAACAATGTCACCTTATTAGGTTTCAGCCAAGGAACTATATTGAGTTATGCGGTTGCCTTGACCTATCCTGAAAAAGTTAAAAACATCATTGCTTTAAGTGGTTATATCAGTGAAGACATGTTAGGAGAACAACAATCTAACGACGCTTATCGCCATCTGGATTTTTACTGCTCTCATGGTAGCGCAGATCAAGTAATACCTGTAGAATGGGCTAGAAAAACACCAGAATACCTTAATTCAATGGGCATCAAAAATACCTATTCTGAATTTCCAGTAGGCCATGGTGTAGCACCACAAAACTTTTACGAATTTAAAAATTGGTTAGTCGAAAGACTTTAGTTTTAACGCGGTGTATATAAGTGGGATTCTATGATTCTGAATTTTAGATTTTTCTCGTTTCCAACAGTTTCCAAATCATATCCCAAAAGCATTTCTCCCCAATATTTTCCATCAGTGAAGCTGGCTATAATCCATTTATGGTTAAGCATTCTTATCTGGTCAATTAGCATTTTTTGACCAGACATAGATGCATAAGGCACTAATGGATGGTCTTCAGAATCATAAACATTCAAGCTCATCAATTCATCCTTGATAAAAGGAACGAACTCAGAAATACGAAAACCTTGATCTTCCCAATATATCATTGCGTCTTCATTGGTGTCAAATTTAAAGGTATAAAGACTCGTAACCTCTTCATCTTTAATCATTTGAATAGAATCTCTCAATGCAGTATTGGACTCCATATAATTGGTAAGCTTTTGATCGTAATCTTCAATGATGTTTTTAGAGTTAACATATTGAAATAACACCAATAATAAGGTGAAAATAAAAAGGTACATGAATATGCGTTGTTTCATAAGTTATCGTTTAAATATGTAATTCTAAAGTATCATATGCCAAGAAAACGTTATCTGGCAATTTTTGTTGTACGTCGTCATGAAAACCAAGATAATGGCTAATATGGGTTAAATAAGCTTTTTCTGGTTTCACTTTATCAATAAAAGCTAACGCTTCGGAAACATTAAAATGTGAAATGTGCTCTTCTTCCCTCAAAGCATTGACCACCAAAACCTTTATGCCTCTTAATTTCTCGATTTCTTTATCAGCAACCGTTTTCATATCTGTCAGATAAGCAAAATCTCCAAACCGAAATCCAAAAACCTGAAGTTTATGGTGGTATCCGTTAATTGGAATCACTTCCAAGTTTCCTAACACAAAAGGTTTATTTTTAATTTCATGCTGAATAACACTCGGAACACCTGGATATTTTGGTGCTGTTGTGAAAATATAATTGAAACGCTTATTGAGTTCTCCCAACACACGTTTATGAGCATAAAATGGAATATCTCCTTGCCTGAAATAAAATGGTCTAATATCATCTAATCCAGCAGTATGGTCGGCATGTTCATGGGTAAAAACAATACCATCAATTTTGTTGCAATTGGCACGAAGCATTTGCTGACGGAAATCAGGTCCACAATCCACTACATAAGTGTAGTCGTCCCATTCAACCAAAACAGAGACTCTTAGTCGCTTATCTTTAGGGTTCGAACTAAGACAAACTGGATGATCACTTCCAATAACCGGAATACCTTGAGATGTACCTGTTCCTAAAAATGTAATCTTCAATACTGCTAATTTATTGCAAAAATAAAACTTATTTTTTTAGTTATACTTTCTAATTTAATACCTTTGTGTGGTTGACAAAACCCAGATTAAGAGATGGAAATAACCTTAAAAGGAGATAGAGAGTTTGAAGAGATTCCTTCGTTAAGAACCAAGTGCTTACGAATTAACCTCAATGAAAATATTTACGGGACTTTCGCTGAGATTGGCGCAGGACAAGAAACTGTACGTCAATTCTTTAGAGCTGGTGGTGCTTCTGGAACCATTGCAAAAGCGATGTCTGCTTACGATAAAGCCTTTAGTGATGCTATTTACGGCATTGAAGATGACAAGCGTTATGTTACCGAAGCGCGCCTTCGCAAGATGTTAGACCATGAAATTAATTTGGTTGAAGAACGTTTGGTTCGCGAAACACATCCCAATAAAATGTTTTTTGCTTATGCCAATACGGTTGCCACTATTGATTTTGCAAAAAAATATAAAGGCCATGGTTGGGTCGGTATCAAATATCAAGTAGATGCCAAACAAGATTACAACGAAATTGTGCTTCATGTTCGTTTTAAGGAAAATGATGCTAGACTTCAACAAGAGACTCTTGGTGTCTTAGGCACGAATTTAATTTATGGTGCTTTTTACAAATACAATGAGCCAAAAAAGCTCTTACGTTATCTCTATGATCATTTGGATAAAGATCAGCTAGAAATTGATACCATTAATTTTGCCGGTCCAGTTTTTGAAGATGTCGATAACCGATTAATGAGTTTGCAACTGGTGAAAAATGGCATGACAGACGCTGTGATGTTCGCTCCTGACGGAAACAATGTCTTGCCAGCAAGAGTACTTTACAAAAAGAACATTTTAGCTTTACGTGGAAGCTTCAGACCTGTAACCAAGGTAAATATGGACATGTACAAGAAATCATTTGACATGTTCATTAAGGAAAATAAAGTGGATGAAAAGAATACCCAAGTTATTTTTGAAATTACCTTATCCAATTTGAGAGCTGAAGGTGAAATTGACGAACAGGATTTCATGGATCGTGCTCGACTACTTTGTTCACTTGGTCAAACGGTTTTGATTTCCAATTTCCAAGAGTATTATAAACTTGTGGAATACTTCTCACAATATACCAAGAACAGAATGGGATTGGCTATGGGTGTCAACAATCTCGTTGATATTTTTGACGAAAAGTATTATCGCCATTTAAGTGGAGGAATTCTTGAAGCTTTTGGAAAACTATTCTTCAAAGACCTTCGCGTGTATCTGTATCCAATGCAGAACGATGATGGTACAGTTACTACAAGTGAGAACTTGAAAGTTCATCCTAGAATGAAAGAATTATACAAATTCTTCAAATATAATGGTAAGGTTGTAGATATCACAGATTACGATGATTCGATCTTAACTATTTTTTCTAGAACCGTTCTTAAGAAGATCGCAAGCGGAAATGATGACTGGGAAACCATGCTGCCTGAAGGCGTTTCTAAACTAATTAAAGAAAAAAGCCTTTTTGGATGTGAATCGGAACAAGTCCATTTAGGAGATCAACGATAGATTCATCTACAAAAAAGCCGCTTATTTCAAAGCGGCTTTTTTTGTCTATCTAATTTGTCATTTTCTATTCTGACAGAATCTGTTCTGCATGTGCTTTGGTTTTCACTTTTGTAATGACATCTTCAATAATGCCATTTCCATCAATAACGAAAGTCGTTCTGTGAATGCCATCGTATTCTTTACCCATAAATTTTTTAGGTCCCCAAACACCAAAGGCTTCAATAACCGATTTATCCTCATCTGCTAATAGTGGATATTGAAATCCGTATTTCTTCTTAAAATTAGACTGACGCTTAGCACTGTCGGCACTTACACCTAAAATCTCATAACCTTGCTTTTGGAAACGTTCATAATTATCATTGAGATTACAGGCCTCAGCCGTACAACCTGGCGTACTCGCCTTTGGATAAAAGAAAACAACTAGTTTTTTTCCTTTATAATCAGTTAAGGAAATCGTGTTTCCTTGTTCATCTTTAGCTGAAAATTCAGGAGCTTTATCTCCTACTTTTAATTGTGTCATAATTAGTAACTTTATCGTTTGTAAAAATACAATATATGACGAAGCAAGAAAAGGTTGATTTTGTTATTAATACGTTAAAAGACCTGTATCCAACCATTCCTATACCATTAAACCATAAAGATCCTTACACCTTATTGATAGCCGTATTAATGTCTGCCCAAAGTACAGATGTTCGTGTGAATCAAATCACGCCATTACTTTTTGAAAAAGCAGACAACCCATATGATATGATTAAACTTAGTGTTGATGAGATTAGAGACATTATTAAACCCGTAGGTTTATCTCCTATGAAAAGTAAAGGCATTTATGGATTATCACAAATTTTAATAGAGAAACACAACGGACAAGTCCCTAAAACTTATGAAGACCTGGAAGCCTTGCCTGCTGTTGGACATAAAACCGCAGCAGTGGTATTGTCACAAGCTTTCGGAATACCTGCATTTCCTGTCGATACGCATATTCACCGACTCATGTATCGATGGAATCTTTCTAATGGAAAAAATGTGGTACAAACGGAAAAGGATGCCAAGCGTTTATTCCCAAAAGACCTATGGAATGACTTGCATCTTCAAATTATTTGGTACGGAAGAGACTATTCGCCAGCAAGAGGTTGGGATTTGGAAAAAGATATTATCACCAAAACCATTGGGCGAAAATCGGTCATCAATGATTATTATAAAAAGAAAAAATCCTGATGACTAACGAATCAGGATTTTTTGGTTTAATTTTGAAGTGCTTCAAACTTCAAATTATTACACTTAATAACACTTAAAGCCTTTGAATAGTTTAAAAGAAAGTCAATGGTTTCTTTTTTGGGGTTTAGCGTTTCATTCTTTTTAGGACATTCAGAGTAAAGTTTTGCCATTTTACGTTTTTTTGCTTGTTATAATTCAATTAACGTAATAAAACTTTACTTATTGTGTCAATTTGTTAAAATGATATTATTTTTATCAATTACCTTTCTTAAATTAATCAGTGCATAACGCATTCTTCCCAAAGCTGTATTGATACTAACACCTGTACGCTCTGAGATTTCCTTAAAACTCATGTCCTTGTACATACGCATGATAAGCACTTCTCTTTGATCTTCAGGCAATTCTTCAATAATACGTCTTACATCACATTCTACCTGATCTTTAATGAGTTGCTTTTCAGCATTTAAGGAACTATCACCTAACACAGAAAAAATATTGAAATCACCTGTGTTGTCAAACTTAGGCATACGGCTATTTTTTCTAAAGTGATCAATTACCAGATTATGTGCTATTCGCATAACCCAAGGCAAAAATTTACCTTCTTCGTTATACTTTCCTAGCTTTAAGTTTCTAATAACTTTAATAAAGGTGTCCTGAAAGATGTCTTCAGTGATATCTCTATCAAAAACTTTTGAATAAATAAAGCTGTAAACTCGTTGTTTGTGCCTGTGGATTAAAATTGATAAAGCATTCTCGTCTCCATCAATATAATTTCTGATTAGAACAGCGTCTGTGATAAGTTCGTGTTTCATAATAATTACTTTAACGCAAAGAATGATTCTTAGCTTGGGGTTAAAATTTATAAAGTAATCTTATGAAATAGGCGCCTCTGTTTTAATAGGTTACGTTCCAAATATAACAACAATCATTCCGAAAATCCAAAAAAACATAGCAAACTTTAACATTTTTATGTACAATAATCCATTTTAATGGATGGAATACTTATAGTATCTTTGCACATCTTAATTTGCTCAAACTCCTATGAATACTAATATTTCAGACGTTAATCCTAAAGAAAACATCATCATAAAGGGAGCAAAACTCCATAACCTTAAAAATATTGATGTTGTGATTTCTAGACAAAAACTCGTTGTCGTTACTGGATTATCGGGTTCTGGAAAGTCAAGCTTAGCATTTGACACCTTATATGCAGAAGGTCAAAGACGTTATGTTGAAAGCCTTTCGAGCTACGCTAGACAGTTCATGGGCAGGTTAAACAAACCTAAGGTCGATTTCATAAAAGGCATTGCTCCAGCTATTGCAATCGAACAAAAAGTAAATTCTACAAATCCGAGATCTACCGTTGGTACCTCTACTGAAATTTATGATTACTTAAAATTGCTCTTTGCTAGAATTGGGAGAACCTACTCTCCTATTTCTGGTAATCAAGTAAAAAAGCATCGCACTAAAGATGTTCTCGATTTAGTGAAATCGTTTGATGATAAAGAGAAATTACTCCTGCTATCTCCCATTATTTTGGAAGAAGGCAGAACCATGGAAGATAAGCTCAATGTACTTAAACAACAAGGTTATTCTAGAATCCAGCATGACGAAAAGGTATTTAGAATTGATGAAGCGCTTCAACAAACATTTAAAAAAGAAGTCTTTCTTGTAGTTGATAGAATCATTGTAAAGCACGAAGAAGATTTTTATAATCGTCTGGCAGATGCCATTGAAACGGCTTTTTTTGAAGGAAAAGGGACCTGCATTATCGAAAATCTTTCCAACACTGAACGTACAGAATTCAACAACAGGTTTGAGCTTGATGGCATGACTTTTTTAGAACCTAACGTGCATTTATTCAGTTTCAACAATCCTTATGGCGCTTGTCCTAAATGTGAAGGTTATGGCGATGTTATAGGTATTGATGAAGATTTGGTGATACCAAATACGGGACTTTCAGTTTATGACAATGCTATTTTTCCATGGCGAGGTGAAAGCATGAGTTGGTATAGAGATCAATTGGTAAACAACTCGCATAAGTTTGATTTTCCAATACACAAACCTTATTTTCAATTAACTCCAGAGCAAAAGCAGTTGATATGGGAAGGTAATGCCCATTTTGATGGATTGGACTCTTTCTTTGCCGAACTCGAATCCAAAGCCTACAAGATTCAAAATCGGGTCATGCTATCACGTTATAGAGGAAAAACCAAATGTAATGTTTGTCAAGGAAAGCGTTTAAGAAAAGAAGCCAATTATGTAAAGATCGCCAATACCACCATTACTGAACTCGTGGAAATGCCATTGATTAAATTAGTAAGCTTCTTTAAACAACTCGAATTGAGTGAACACGATTATAGCATTGCAAAGCGATTACTAAAGGAAATCACCAATAGATTAACATTCTTGACCAATGTTGGTTTGGACTATCTTACGCTTAACCGAAAATCGAATACCTTATCTGGTGGTGAAAGCCAACGTATTAACTTAGCGACTTCATTAGGTAGCAGCTTAGTAGGTTCTATGTATATTCTAGATGAACCAAGTATTGGATTACATCCTAAGGATACTGAAAAACTTATCAAAGTACTTAAAGCATTACGTGATTTAGGCAACACTGTAATTGTTGTTGAACACGACCAAGATATTATGGAAGCTGCCGATGAAATCATCGATATAGGTCCAGAAGCTGGTACGTTTGGTGGTGAAGTTGTAGCTACTGGAAGTTATAAGGATATCTTAACCTCAACCTCGTTAACTGCAAAATATCTCAATGGTGAATATGAAATTGAAGTTCCAAAAAAACGTAGAACTTCAAAATATCATGTAGATATCGTAGGTGCCCGTGAAAACAATCTTAAAAATATTGACGTTAGTTTTCCTTTAAATATGCTTACCGTAATTACTGGTGTTTCAGGAAGCGGAAAGAGTACATTGGTTAAAAAAATCCTATATCCTGCACTTCAAAAAGAACTTACCGATTTTGGAGATAAGCCCGGTCAGTTTACAGAATTGAAAGGGAATTTCAATAACATCAAACATATAGAATTTGTCGATCAAAATCCTATTGGTCGCTCATCACGTTCCAATCCTGTAACTTATATCAAAGCTTATGATGATATTCGCGCTTTGTATGCCAACCAAAAGCTGAGTAAGATTAGGAACTTTAAAGCCAAACATTTTAGTTTTAATGTTGATGGCGGACGTTGTGAAACCTGTAAAGGCGAAGGTGAAGTGACCATTGAAATGCAATTCATGGCAGATGTTCATTTGACCTGTGAAACCTGTAATGGTAAACGGTTCAAAAAGGAGGTTCTGGAAGTTAATTTCAATGGAAAAAACATTGATGACATCTTGAATTTAACCATTGATGATGCCATTACGTTTTTTGAAGAACACAAGCAAACCAAGATTCAAAACAAATTACAACCATTACAGGATGTTGGTTTGGGATATGTTACCTTAGGTCAAAGTTCGTCTACTCTTTCAGGAGGTGAAGCACAACGTATCAAGTTAGCTTCCTTCTTAGGAAAAGGAACAAAAAGTGACAATGCTTTATTTATTTTTGATGAACCAACAACTGGTTTGCATTTCCATGATATCAAAAAACTACTAACTTCCTTTGAAGCGCTCATTGAAAAAGGACATTCCATAATTGTGATTGAACACAATATTGATTTGATAAAATGTGCCGACCACATCATCGATTTAGGTCCAGAAGGTGGTGAACGAGGTGGTGAACTGGTAGCGTTTGGCACACCTGAAGCCATTGTTGAAAATAAAAACTCAATTACTGGAACCTTT
Source organism: Psychroserpens sp. XS_ASV72 (assembly GCF_041224425.1). Lineage (NCBI taxonomy): Bacteria > Pseudomonadati > Bacteroidota > Flavobacteriia > Flavobacteriales > Flavobacteriaceae > Psychroserpens > Psychroserpens sp. XS_ASV72. Next base: position 448,996 of record NZ_JBGFGL010000077.1, read on the forward strand.
TTAAAAGGAAAACTTTAGCTTCCTAAAAAGGAGAAAGCCAATAAAATTCCAAATGCCGTTGGAATTACAAAAAGCAAGAATACAAAAGTTATCACACCACTTTTAATCCAAGTTAGCAACCAGTGTTGCTTGTAAAAACGTATCAAGGCAATCAAGAAATAGAAATAGGTCGACAACGCAATTAGCCAATCGAGCCAATCTGGAATTTCAAAAAGAAACCTGTTCACTGCAAAGAGAATGGAAAAAACGGTAAACAAAAATGAAAAATAATAAAAACTGAACACCAAGTGATGTGCATATGCGCCTTTATTGTAATAAAACAGTTTTAATATCAAGGCAAAAAGGGGTAAAAGAAAAAACATAGAGATTGGAATACTATCAAAAAACGCTTGAATGATAGAACCCGCTCCTTGACCTTTTATCAAACTAAGCATCTTAGTAAAAAAACGGCGTTCTATAAAACCAGCATCTTCAGACATACCCATTTCTTTATAGATTACACTATCTTCTGCACCACTTGCAACTAAGGAATCAACTTTCTTTTTATTGAAGTCCCAACTGGATTTAATGTTTTTAGATTTAGATCCTTGTGTCTTTAAAATAGAATCTGTTTTTTTTAAATCTTCATCTTTCAACCCTATAGCTTTTTGATTCTCTTTCAAGTGCGACATCACTTCATTCACTTCTGTGGAATCCAATGTTGTTGCAGTAAGTATTTGGTTATCGTTATCAACCTCAGCTTGAACCACATCACGATTAATCTTATCGGCTTTTTGAACCAATTCCCTAGCGCTAAAGGAAATCACAAAAAAGAATATCACCGAAACGAACAAGTACATTTGAGCAGGATGTAAATAAAGGAGTCGTTTCCCTTCTAAAAACTTTTTGGCTAAGTAACCAGGCTTGATCATTAAAGGAATAAAACTCTTTAGGAACCTAGCGTCAAAGGAGAAATAATTGCTAATCGTATTATAAAAAAGCACACCTATGGTAAGGTCATCGTTTGTTTTTTGTCCGCAATGAGGACAAAACTCAAAATTCTGATCGAGCTCTTTTTCACAATTTTGACACTGTAAAGGTGCGTCTTCGGGAATTAAGGATTGGTTAGCCATACGCATCTATTCTTGTATAAAAGTAATAAAAATTATATATCAAAATCTGTATTTCTGAAATAAAAACAATGACAATCTTAGTTCAAAAGGCTACTTGCAAAACATGTAATTAATTGAAAAACAAATAGTTGAATGTTTTGGCATGCAAATTGTTTATGATAGGTCAAATAACAAAACCGAAATGTTTTCAAACGAGTTGAAAGCGCGGTAAAATCTAAAAACCTATAATTATGAAAAAGCAAGTACTTTTTATTGCGATGGTGTTAATAGGATTGACATCTGCAACAGCAACAACAGCAGGATATGCTGTTTCACATGGGGAAGATTTTAATATGAACGATTTTCGTTTTGCTGAACCAGTAGTGTTTATTGAACGAGGTGTGGAATTTTTAATTTTTCCTGATGGAAGTTTTGATTTCAATACTGAAATCGCGAATAATGTTTCACAGGTCTACTACAGAAGTAACACACTAAGTCGTTCTGTTAACACCACTTATGGAGCTCCGGGAACCATCAGTAGAGGACATTACTACACGCCACAAACAGCTGGTGTCATTATTACCCATGATGCTTCTGGAAAAGTGAGACGAATAGGCAATGTGTTTATCAACTATGATAGAATGGGTCGAATTAAGCGTGCAGGCTCTGTTTATATGAGCTACCAAAGAAATGGCATGCTAAGACAAGTTGGTGGTTTACGAGTTAACTACAATCGTTGGGGACAAATCGTTCATACGTCTGGTTTTGTAAACCAATATAATACCGAACTTAACTGTGGTGTAGATACTGGATTTGGAGGTCACAACTCCGTAGGGTTCAATGATATTGATAGTTATGACGAAAACTACTATTACTATAGAAAGAATGGAAAAATCAAAAAAAGTAAAAAAAGAAATCGATTATAAGCTCACCCCCAAAATACTAACATGAGCTTACACAATCCCAAAGAGCTTCCCCAAGCCTTTGGGATTTTTTTATACCTCTCTCAAATGATTCAAATGTTGTTTCTTTCTATAAGCCTTATAGTGCTTACAGAATTTTGTATGGTACTGATGGCTTTCCATGAAATCAATTTGAATGGCATGCCATTCTTTTCTAGTGAGTTTGGGATTAAAATACTTTAGTTCCTCATATAATAATTCACTCACAGCTTCAAAATGTTTTGTTCCGAGATATTCCAAATCAGCATCCGCTATTATTTCCTCTAAGTGTGTATTTGGTCGTTGTGGAATTTTAGTTGCCATGATCATTCCACAAATAGCTTCAACGTCTTCTTTCGAAATCCCGAACTTGGGCAACTCTTTTCTTGCTATATCGCAACCTATTTTTTCATGCTCGTTATGTGTTTGGATAAATCCGACATCATGATATAAAGCAGCAACTTTCAGCAAAAATAATTCATGTCTTGAAACCGCTTCTTTGGAAGCAATATATATTACTTTTTCCAAAACATATTTGGTATGCTCGACACTATGATAGGTTAAATATTCCGGTAATTCTGAAGATAGAACTGTAAGAATATGCTTTTTTATGCTTTTGAAGTTCTCTCGCATCAATGCCCATGTTTTTTACTAAGCAGTCCACCTCCTACTTCATTAATATTTTGAACAAACATAAATGCCTTGGGATCTTTTTCAGCTATAGCCTTTTTGATTTTATGGACTTCCAATCTGGTGACTACAGCAACAACAATATCGCAATCGTGCTTCACACCAAAGGAACCAGGTAAGTTTCCGCGTTCTCCTTTATATACTGTGATGGCTTTATTGAAGTCGTTCACGATCATGGATTTTACCAATTCTGAGTTCGGTGAAATAATGGTTAAGGAAATCAATTTTTCAAATCCATCAACAACATAATCAGACACCTTAACAGCAGTAAAAAATGTCAAAATAGAATACATCGCTTTTTCCAATCCTAGAAATATGGCTATAATTAGGAATATTGATGTATTAATAGCCATGATGATTTCTGAGGTTGTTAAACCAAACTTCTTATTAGTGAACTCAGCAATAATTTCCAAACCGTCAATTACACCTCCACCACGAATAACAAAGCCAATTCCTAGTCCGACAAAAACACCTCCAAAAGCAGCGACCAAGAAATGATCTTTGGTGACTTCCGGAATCGGTAAAAAAATAAGGGCTATTCCTAAAAATATTAAAGATAATAACGAGTGCAAAGCAAAGTTCTTCCCTATTTTTTTAAAGCCGATAATCACAAAAGGAATGTTTAAAAGCAATAAAGGAATCCAAACATCTATGTGATAAAACTCATGTAGTAAAATTGAAATCCCAAGCAAGCCACCATCCAGAAAATGATTAGGAATCATAAAACCTTTAATGGCTACAACGGCACATATAACGCCTAATAGTTTTAAGAGTATGGATTTAAATGAAAAGATATTACGTAAATCTAGCGGCTCAGAAATTGCTGTACTCATTAGGTTAATGATTGGTTGGTTAACATTTACTAAAATACTGTTTTTTAACAAAGTAAAAACTTAACCTTTATTGAAATTGATTAAAGACTAAATTTAACTAACTGTATTACAGCTTATTATAACAACAATTGAGTTTTTGGCACGCTAATTGATTTGTATGTGTTGTAACAATAAAAACCTTGACAATTATGAAAAAATTAATTCTTTTATTATCTGTAGTCTTCCTTTCAGGAAATGCAGTATCAGCTTTAACCAACACGACCAGCAATTATGTTAGAGGTTATGGTAATTCTTTCATTTTTGTTGAGAATGGTATTGAATTTTCAGTGTTTGCTGACGGACAGTTTGATTTTTATATGCAAAACTATGGTCCAAATGTAAATGTTGCGGTCAATACACCTGGAGTTTCTATAAGTTTCAACTCAGGATACGATTACAATCCTTATGTACAATATGACGACTTTGGAGCTATCATTCAGATAGAGAACACACCTATATTTTACGATTATTATGGTCGTGTTACGCAAATAGGTAATATCAACATACACTATAATAACTTTGGTCGAGTAGCACGTGTAGGAGGTTTATTTGTATACTATAACAGAAACAGAGTGTTTACTCACTTTACTGGATACATCAATGTTTACAACCGTTATTATGTATACAGACCATGGCATCGATTCTATGTGATTCCTTCGGCAAGTTATTGTGTGGTTTACAATAGACCTTACAGACAGTATTATACACCTGTTAGACATACTTACTACAGACCTTACAGAAACAATGTAAGACAACCAGTTAGAGTTAATAGCAGACGAGATGTGGTGGCTAGTAATGGACGTAGAGGCACCAGTATTAATACAAGATATCGTCAGGAAGCGACACTTAGAGGTAATAATACTCATACAACACGCTCTAATTCAAGAGCAGTAACCTCTAGAAATAACAACACGCGTTCTAATGCTAGTATCAATAGATCAAACACAAATAGAAATAGCTCAGCACGTACTAATAGATCAAATACAACTAGAAGTAACACCAGTGCATTAAGCTCAAGAAGCAATGATAGAGCTACAACAACTAGAAATGTGACCAGAAGCAATACTTCTGTGTCTAATAATAGAAGTTCAGTTAGAAAAAATACATCGATTAGAAAACCAAACCGTTCCGATACTCGTATATCTAGTAAAAGAGCAACAGTAAAGTCGTCAAAATCGATGCAGCAAATGAAGAGCAACAGAAAAAGCTCTAATGTAAAAAGCAAAAGTTCAAGAAGTACAAGTAGACCTTCGACTTCAAGAACATCAAGAACAAGAACACGATAATTTAGATATATAATTTTTTGGTTGGTTAGTTGGAATTTCCCATAAGCAGTATGCCTCAAAGCACCTTATGGGATTTTCCCATTTTATACCTTAGCTTTTAAATAACTTGGTATATCTTTTAATGACTTCTGAAATATCGTCAGAAATCCTAAGCTTAGTAACCAAAAAAGCATAGATAATTCCTAATAAAAGTGATTTCAAACCAATATTCACTATAGGATGAAATGAAAATTCCCAAAAGTAAAATGCCAACACGCAAAGGATTATAAGTAATAAGATTTTCAGACTTTGTATCGTAAAAGGAAGCATTCCAAACTTCTGCTTCACAAAAATGATTTTTATGGTATTGTAAATCACTACGGCTATCATCGTAGCAAGAGCCGATCCGTTAATGCCATACAAAGGAATCAGGATCATATTGAGAACAACAGCAGTAACGGCTAGGATAACGCCAAAAACCAAAATCATTCTATAATAATCACTATTAAAAAGAATGGCATTATTATTTCCCAATACATTATCATAGAGCTTTGCTATACTTATCAAAAACACCACTACCAATCCGCCAGAAAACTCCGATGGGATGATTTCATAAAGTTGATTTATATTGACAACAATAAGCAAGAAAACAAAACCACTAATTACAAACAAAGTCAAAGAGCTACGCTGATATAAATCTCTAAGTTCAGTTGTATTTTTATCATTTATGAAGGTTGCGGTCAATGGCAACATAATTTGATGCATAGCACGTTGCGGAACCGCAATGACAGTCGCAATAAAAACAGCTACACTGTAATAGGCTACTTTTTCAATAGCAATATAGTTGTTCAACATAAATTTATCAATATCCAAAATCATGGTCGCTATTGAACCTGCAATAATGATTAAACTTGAATATTTTAGAATAGAACCTATATTTCCAATCCTTTCAAACCTAAACACTGGAAGCCTGATGTAAAATGCATTAGTTAGCATGAGCAACATTCTTAAAACATAAACGCCAACAAGTCCAATCAAAAATTGATCAATTGTAATCCACTGAAAAAACAATGCAAATAATAAACACATGGCACCAACCCGATGAAAAACCTCTTTAAGGAAATTTCCATAAACCGTTTGCATTTGAACCTTTACCCAAGCATAGAAAACTTCAAAATAGGCCATACATAAAGCCGTAATGAAGATATACCAAAGATAATCGCCTACAATAGGATTTTTTTGAGAGAGCAATGATGCAATCGTATCGTAACCCAAATAACCAAGTACACCTACCGGAACAGCTAATGCCAAGGGCAAAAAGAGCATCAAGGTTAAAAAACTATTCAATGAATTTTTAGACTTAAACGAGGAATAGTATTTTACCAAGGTATTATGTGCTCCGAAAGCCATCAATGGCATCATAATATTAGCAGTAGATAAGATATAAGCAACCAATCCGTAATAGGTGTCACTCATAAATTCGGTGTAAAGGAAAAGTGTATTTATGGCACCTAAACCAAACCCCAAATAGGTTGTTATGGTGTTTTTAAATGACTGGTTAATGACGATTCCCATAGTTCCCTCTTCTATTTAAACTAATCTTTTAGTAGCTCAGCAAGAGATTTGGTAAGCGCTTTTCTACTGTATTGTTGCAAACCAATACCATTTACTGATAATGAATCGGATTTAAACGCTTCAAAATACAATAAAATCTGTGATTTTAGAGCTTGCTTTTCCGTGTAGCTAAAATAGGTTCCCGTATTTGTGGTTTTCAAAATAGATTCAACATCTGAATCTTTTGGTCCAATTCCTAAAATAGGTGTTTGCGAAACCATATACTCAAAAAGTTTTCCTGGAATTATAGCTTTAGTATCTTCGGAATCAATCTCAATCAATAGTAAAACTTGTGATTGCATCTGGGCTTTTACAGCCGCTTCATGACTCACATAACCTTGAAAATTCACATAATCTGAAAGTCCGAGATCTCTAATGGTTTGCATGACAACATCACTGACAACACCTATCAGGTTAAGCTGAAATTGCTCTGCAAAAGAAGTATCTTCATCAATTAACTCTTTTAGCACATGCCACAAAGCCTTCGGGTTTCTTTCCGATAAGAGCGATCCAATATGCGACATGGTAAATTTAGAATCTTTATCTGGTCGTTGAATGTGGTGGACATCATAACCATTGGTAATTACCGAAATTGGTCTGTTGGTTTTATTTGAAAATTCTGTTTTTGTGTTGTTACTAGTAACTATAATATGATCTGATGCATTTAAAACTTTAGTCTCTAAGGCACTATGTTTTTGTTTTGAGGACTTCGTTAGTTTCAGTGTTTTATGATATCCTATGGTGGTCCACGGATCTCTAAAATCAGAAATCCATTTGATTCCTAAATCTTGTTTTAACTGAAGTCCGATAAGATGTAAACTGTGTGGCGGACCAGTTGTGACAAGAGTTTTTATATTGTTTTCTGAAATATATTCTGAAAGAAATTTCACCGAAGGTTTGACCCAATTTTTACGAGCATCTGGAATGAAAAAATTTCCTCGAATATACAGCAGTAATTTTTGAGCAATGGTTTGTTTTTTTTGCTCAGGAATCACACCAGAACTAATATCTTTTGTGTTTTTCTTTGACAATAAATTTGCAAAACGATAAGGCTCTTTGATAGGTTGTTTTATAACTGTTGTTTCCTTTGGAACCTCATTTAAGAGTGTTTCATCTACGATAGGATAATTCGGATTTTCAGGACAATACACAATCGGTTCAAAGCCATTTTCTGGTAAATATTTGGTAAACTTCAACCATCGTTGTACACCTGGACCTCCAGCTGGTGGCCAATAATACGTAATGATGAGAACTTTATCCATGCATCAAAAAGATTAGCGTTAAAACGAATTTAATCTTTGTTTTTTCTAAACTCCATGAACAATCCGCCAAGTAATATCAAACCAAAAAGAATTGAACTTGCCAGAGCGATAGTGCTTCCTGTCTTTACAACCTGAGGTTCAAATTTAAACTCAATATCATGCTGACCAGATGGCACTTCCAAACCTCGCAAAACGTAATTCACTCGATGTATTGGAACTGCTTTTCCATCAATGGTCGCGACCCATCCATGACTATAATACATTTCAGAAAACACAGCAAAGCCATCATTAGGATTTACCGATTTATATTTTAAATTATTCGGCTTATATTCTGTTAATTCTATGGAAGCTGTTGAATCAACCTGAAACTTTTTAGATAATAACACATCTTCTGTTGTGACAGCTTTCTTCTTCGTATTTAAACTATCTAAAGCTAAAATCTCATTATTAGCAGAATCTAATTTCTCTAAATCTTCAACAAACCATGCATTCCCATTAGCATCTTGGTTCAGGTATGGAAATACTTGACCTTCTTCCTCTGCTATAATGTATTTGGAATTCAGCATGTTGATAACGTTCATATTGTTTTTAGCTATATGAAAATCATAAAGTTCATCAAAACGCTTCAATTTAGCTGCGTGATAACCATTTAATGAATTATGGAAATAGGCAGCACGAGCTGGCGCTCGACTTCCTTCATTGGAAATGTCCCAAACTCTAAAATAGTCTTTATCATTTAAGATTTCCTTATCTGCTGCGTTCGGCTGGTAAGGCTTATCAACCTTTAGAGCAGATACAAAATCGTCATTATTGACATAGCGTCTATCGACAGCTACCAAATCGAAAAGAATCAAAATAGCAAACACTCCAATCGTTAGATTTTGGGATATCTTACTTTTCAAAAAGATAAAAATTGTTCCTGCAGAAATAAGTACAAGGATCAATGTTCTCAAAGTATCCTGAATGAAAAAAGATTTTCTATCTTCTCGTAGAGCGTCAACAAAAGCTTCTCCAAATTGACCATACACCTGTCTGTAATACCCATCATTCACACCTACAAAATCAAATGAACCACTGAACACTAAAAATCCTAATGCCAAACCACCAGTAATAATCGTCGTGTATTTTAACGTTTTAATTTTGGCATCTTCCGTTTGTGTGCTTTCAAATAATTTTACCAATCCGAAAATTGCTAACACAGGAACACATAATTCGAGAATAACCTGAATAGAACTTACAGCTCTAAACTTATTGTAAAGTGGCACATAATCAATAAAGAAGTTGGTTATAAACGCAAAAGGTTGGCTATCGCCATACGATAAAATCAAAGACAATAAACTTCCGCCAACAAGCCACCATTTTAGACGTCCTTTAACCATAAAAAGCGCAAAGACAAACAAGAATAACACGACTGCTCCAATATAAGCTGGCGCTTCTACAATGGTTTGCTCGCCCCAATATGTCGGGACATTCTTCGCTTCATTCAAAGCCTCAATAGGACTGGCTCCCAAGCTTGTATAGAACTCAAAAAGCGCAGAATCCTTTCCAACATCTTCTCCACTTCCTCCACCTAAAAATCGTGGAATATAGAGATTGAAAGTTTCCAGAATTCCGTAGCTATACTCTGTGATATAGTCTTTACTAAGTCCGTTAGTAACCGCTCTAGCAGACCCATCAGGATTGATGGTCAACTCACTTGGACCACGACTACTCTCTTTTACATATTCTTGGGTTGCCAAAACATTTGTGGCATTTAATCCAACAGAAAGTATGGCTGCAATAGATAAAATACCAACAACCTTAAAAAACTGAGGTAATTCCTGTTTTCTATAAGCATCAATGAGATAAGCGATTCCAAGAACGATCACCAATAACAATAGATAATACGTCATTTGAAAATGATTGGCACATATCTCTAAACCGAGAGCCACTGTGGTCAAGATAAATCCGAGAATATATCGTTTCTGAAACGTTAGTATAATACCACTTAACACTAATGGCATATAGGCAATGGCATGAGCTTTACTATTATGGCCAACACCAAGAATGATAATAAGATAGGTTGAAAAGCCAAAAGCCAAGGCACCTAAAGCCGCTAACCTAAATTCAACTTTTAAGGCTAAGAGTAAAATATAAAACCCAAGTAAATAGATAAACAGATAGTCTGCTGGTCGTGGTAAAAACCGTAAGGAAAGGTCTAATTTTTTAATATAATTATGAGGATATTTAGCCCCTAATTGATAAGTTGGCATGCCTCCAAAGGCACTGTTGGTCCAATAGGTTTCCTCGCCTGTCTGTGCCTTAAAATCCTTTTGCTGTTTAGACATCCCAATGTAGTGCATGATGTCACTTTGAAAGATTTTTTTACCTTGAAGAACCGGACTGAAATATGCTAGGGAAACTGCCACAAAACCAACAATTATCAGTAAATGTGGAAGTACTTTTTTAAAAGAAAATGCCATGAAAACAAATTATCAATGAAGTCGAAATTTACTCAATTTCTTCGTAATCTACGTACTCACCTATACTTTTGTCTGAAGAATTCTCACGTTTAGGAACCTTATCTATAACCGTTTCCCCTTCTTTGTGCTTAGGTTCATTTTTCTGCTGATAAAACTGTCCTCCGTATTTTTCTTGCATTTTTCTAGACATGTATCGTAGAAGATAAGGAGCAAAAATGCGCGACAGAATCTTGATTCCATAATAGATCAAGAGGATGATTAGAATCGTTCTTACAAAACCGACAAATGAGGCTGTTTGTAGCATAAATAAATATTTAAACAAAAATACAATTATATGTATTTAAATACGGTTATAGTTACTTAAAAAAAATATAAAATCTCTATATTTGATTCAAATACAAACCCTATGAAACTTATTAAAACTACTTTATTGTTACTCATGGCATTGACTTCACATCATGCTTTTTCACAGTACACGGAAGTAATCAATTCGAATAGACCTGGTGTCTCAAGAAGTGCTTTTTCTGTTGGAACCAATGTGTTACAATTTGAGGTTGGCCCATATATTATAAAAGAGAAACATACGCCTTTAAAGTATGAAGTTTCTGGTTTTGGAGCTGATTTTTCTGCCAGGTATGGTCTATTACTTGAAGAATTGGAAATCAATATCGAAGGAATTTATCAAAACGATAAAATAACCGATAACAGAGGTTTTGTTCCGTTGGAAGGCAAACGATCAAATTTCAAGAATTTTGCTATTGGAGCTAAGTATTTGGTTTATGATCCTTACAAGAATGCTGAAGATGAAAAACCAAACCTATACAGTTATCACGCTAACAGAAGCTTTAAATTAAAATCACTTATTCCTGCAGTAGCAATCTATGCTGGTGCTAATTTTGATTCTAAAGACAATTCTTTTTTACCTCCAGGCATTGAAGGGTTTAGTCCGAAAATCATGATTGCCACTCAAAATAATTTTGCTGGAGGTTGGGTTTTTGTCATGAACCTTATAAAAGATCGCATTGGAACTGACTATTCTGATTTTCAGTACATATTGACCTTGACCCATTCTTTTAATCCGCAATGGGTTATTTTCGCTGAAACGCAAGGCATTAAAAGTGACTATTATGCTGATAACCTCTTCCGATTTGGTGGTGCTTATTTATGGACCAAGGATTTTCAGCTAGATACTGCGGTAACCTTAAACACTAAAGATACGCCATCTGTATTTAGTTTAAATTTGGGAGCCTCTTATCGTTTTGATTTCCATAAAGACAAAGAAATTGACAATGGAAATTCTGCTAATGATGGCAAAAAGAAATCAAAAAAGAAGAAACGGAAAAAAAAGAAAAAGGATGAAATCGATTTTGATGATGATGGAAGTCTTTAAGCTCTATACTTATGGTAACAGTTAGGGAAATACATTCAAAAAAGGATTTAAAGGAATTTGTGAAATTTCCGTTTAAGATCTATAAAGGCTCTCAATATTGGGTGCCACCAATAATCAATCAAGAACTACAAACATTCGATAAAGACAAGAACCCTATTTTCAATGATGCTGATGCCTATTTTTTCTTAGCTTATAAAGATGGGGAAATTGTTGGTCGTATTGCAGCCATTATCAATTGGCTTGAAGTCAAAGAACAAGGCATCAAAAAAATGCGTTTTGGATGGTTTGATTTTATTGATGACAAATCGGTTTCAAAAGCACTTATTGAAGAAGTAGAAAAAATTGGCAAAGATCAAGGTCTTGAGTTTTCTGAAGGACCTGTTGGGTTTTCCAATCTAGATAAAGTAGGTGTCATTACGGAAGGTTATGACCATATTGCTCCAATGATTACTTGGTATAATCATCCTTATTATGTAGATCATTACAACGCTTTGGGTTATAGTCCTGAAAAAGCTTACATAGAAAGCACTTTTAAGTTTTCAAATGTAAATCCAGAGTCTTTTGCAAAAGCTCAAGAACTGATTAAACGTCGTTACGGACTTAAAGCACTCCGTTTTACGAAAACCGAAGAGGTCATGCCTTATGCCGATAGGATGTTTGATTTGTTTAATGAAAGTTATGCATCTCTTGCCTCTTTTGTTAAAATAACAGACAAACAAAAAGAGTATTTCAAAAGTAAGTTTGTAAGTTTTGTCAACCCTGAATACATCAAATTTGTACTTGATAAAAATGACGATTTAATTGGTTTTGCTATCGTTATGCCATCATTTGCAAAAGCGCTTCAAAAAGCCAAGGGCAAACTATTTCCCTTTGGTTTCAGTCATATACTAAAAGCAAAGAAACACAGTCGTGACGTTATTTTTTACCTTATTGGAATTCATCCAGAGTACCAAAACAAAGGAATTCATGCCGTTATTTTTAATGAATACTATGATGTATTTGAAGCCAAAAAAATAGAAAACTGCTACAGAACACCTGAACTTGAAGAGAATGAGGCCATCCAAAAGATTTGGAAGCATTTCAAACCTGAGGTTTTCAGAAGAAGAAAAACATTTCGAAAAAATCTAAACTAACGTTAAAACCTTCTTCCCAAATAATCATTTGATTACATTTGAAGTATGCAAAAGCATTTAAAAATACTATCAATAGTTTCCATCTGTGCCATGATCTCTTGCTACACTTTATCAGCACAGGACTTGGCAATAGCCAAATATAGAGGTGGTGGCGATTGGTATAGTAATCCGACGGCATTACCAAACCTAATTGCTTATTGCAATGAAAATATCAATACGAAAATCAACACAAAACCTGAAATCGTCGATATTGGAAGTATTGATATTTTTCAATTTCCAATGTTACACATGACAGGACATGGCAATGTGTTCTTTAGCGATGAGGATGCTGAAAATTTGAGAAATTATTTAATTTCCGGTGGTTTTATTCATATTGATGACAACTATGGAATGGAACCTTACATCACAAAAGAACTCAAAAAAGTATTTCCCAATCAGGAACTTATCGAGTTACCAGCTTCACATCCAATATTTAATACTGCCTTTGATTTTCCTGACGGACTTCCAAAAATACATGAGCATGACGGAAAACGTCCGCAAGCTTTCGGACTTTTCCATGAGAACAGGCTCGTTCTACTATTTACTTTTGAAAGTGATTTAGGAGATGGCTGGGAAGACCCAGAAATTCACAACGATCCTCCAGCTGTAAGAGAAAAAGCCTTAAAAATGGGAGCTAATATTGTTAAGTTTGCTTTCGAGAATTAGATGATGCAACTCGACCATTATTCATCACCATTTTCAAAACGGACCTTTCCTATTACATTAGTGTGTGAAAATGTATCCAATGCTCCAAACATTGGTAGCTTGTTTAGAACTGCAGATGCTTTCGGAATTGAAAAGCTAGTTTTATGCGGACAAAATATTCCAATGGGTCGAAAAATGATCAAAACTTCTAGAGCTACTGAAAAATCTGTGAATTTTGAGATTGTTGATGATGCTTTAGCGGTTGTGTCTAGCCTAAAAGCTATAGGCTATGAAATCTTGGCGCTTGAAATTACAAACAATAGCATACCTATACATACATTTCAGATTTCTAAAAATAAACCTGTAGCATTGTTAATAGGTGATGAAAATTTTGGTGTTTCAGAACCTTTGTTGCGTGTTTCCGACACCATAATACACATTGACATGTATGGGCAAAATAGTAGCATGAATGTCGTACAGGCAACCACTGTGGCATTATATGAAATTACACGTCAGTTGTTATAACAGTTTTTATATCTTTAGAACATGAATTCTAAAACTATTGCCAACGGAATTATAAGAGCAGTTGCCATCCTATTGGGAGTTGCGCTCATACTCTACTTTCTTTACAGAATTCAATCGGTTTTAGTTTATATAGCCATCGCTGCGGTTATTTCACTCATAGGAAGACCAATCGTTCTTTTTTTAAGACGAAAACTAAAATTTAATAATACGGTTGCGGTCATTATGACCATGTCTTTATTTATAGGACTTTTTCTTGGTCTTATTTGGATGTTTATTCCTTTGGTTGTGGAGCAAGGACAAAATTTATCACTTTTAGATATCAATAAATTACAGGAAAACGCTGAAGACCTGTACATTGAAATCATCAGGTATTTTGACTTAAGCCAACTTGATGTTGAACAATCGATTAAAGACTCGGGCTTGCTATCAAAGCTAGATTATTCTATACTTCCCAACTTTTTGAATTCGTTCTTAGGTGGTATTGGCAGTTCAATAATTGGGTTGTTTTCTGTCTTATTTATTTCTTTTTTCTTTTTGAAGGATAGCCGACTTTTTGAAAACGGCATTCTGACTTTCATACCAGATAATAAGGAATCTCGTTGGAAAGCTTCCTCAGAAAAAATCAAAGATTTATTATCACGATATTTTGTCGGACTCATATTTCAGATCTTGATTTTATTTGTGATTTATACTATTGTTCTTTTAATTTTTGGAATTGACAATGCCATAGTCATCGCTTTTTTATGTGCCTTACTAAACTTGATTCCCTATGTTGGTCCGTTGGTTAGTGGCGCACTTATGATCGTACTGTCAATGTCAAGCAATCTTGGAGAAAGTTTCAGTGATGTGATTCTACCTAAAACCATATATGTAATGATCGGTTTTGTGATAGCACAATTGGTAGATAATTTTTTCAGCCAGCCTATCATTTTTTCCAAAAGTGTAAAATCGCATCCCTTAGAAATATTTCTCATCATTATAATTGCTGGATTGCTATTTGGTATTATAGGTATGATTGTAGCTGTTCCTAGCTATACTGCCATAAAAGTCATTCTAAAGGAATTCTTATCAGATAACAAAGTAGTGAAACGACTGACAAAAGACCTTTGATTCGTTTGAATTTAAAAGTTCTAAATACAGATATACAAGCCTTTATCAATTCCCATTTAGATTCTGATATCCATTCTTTATTGCTTAGTCATGAAACCATTGAAGGAATTCCTACACAGGTTATTGTTGAGCAAATTGAAGCTAAGAGAAAGTGTAAGGAAAAACTTCCTACTTGGTTTAAAACGAAAGGAATTTATTATCCCAATAAACTTAATATAGAGCAAACCTCATCTGAAATAGCTGCATATTATAAAGCAAAACTGGTTTCAGGTAATCGTTTGATTGATCTTACTGGAGGTTTAGGAGTTGATAGTTATTATTTTGCAAAGACCACTCCTGAAGTCATACATATTGAGCAAAATCCTCATCTCTCTGAAATTGCAGAGTATAACGCCAAGCAATTAAATGTCAATAATATTGACTTTATTTCTAGCAATGGAATTGAGGTTTTAAAAAATTCTGAAGAATATTTTGATTGGATTTATATCGATCCTTCGAGAAGACATGATGTCAAAGGAAAAGTGTTCTTCTTAAAAGATTGTGAACCGAATGTTCCGCAACATCTTGACCTGCTTTTTGAGAAAGCCGATCAAATCATGATTAAAACTGCTCCTCTATTGGATATCAGTGCAGGTTTATCTGAATTAAAGCATGTAGAAACTATACACATAGTGGCTATTAAAAATGAACTCAAAGAAGTCTTGTGGATACTGAATAAAGAAAATACAAAAAAAATTACAGTTCATGCCGTTAACATCACTAACAAAGAACAGGATCATTTTCAATTTGACCTTTCATCTGAGGCTTCAGCTAAAGTATCATATAGTGAACCTAAAACCTACTTATACGAGCCAAATGTCGCTATATACAAATCAGGAGCATTCAAAAGCATTTCTGAAAGGTTCAACTTATGCAAGTTGCATCCAAATAGTCATTTATATACTTCAAATGAATTAATAGATTTCCCTGGAAGACGATTCAAAATAGAATCTGTCTTACCTTACCAAAAGAAAATCTTAAAAAAGAATTTACCAAATAAGGCAAATCTCACAACTAGGAATTTTCCCGAAAACGTTCAGGTTTTGCGAAAAAAGTTCAGCATAAAAGATGGTGGCAATACTTACCTTTTCTTTACAACTAGTATTGAAAATAATAAAATTGTAGTTCTATGCTCTAAAGTTGAATAGGAACATCAGTGTTTAACTGATTGTTTTCGTTAATTTCAACTTCATAAACCATACAGTCACCCATATCAATATCAATAGATTTTGAATTTGTTGACGTACTAATAACAAAAGTCGTTATCCCATCAGGAAATGTCAAAGTAGCAGAATCATTTCCAGCTGGCACACCGTAAGCATGAGTCATAAGAATTCCAAATTGATCAAAGACTTCAAAATCGACAGATACAAGGCTATTATTTATAAGTCTTGCTTGTGGGTCTTGACTAACACAATTGGTTTGAGCGGTATCAGTAATTGAAGTCACTTCCTCAATTGTATTATCACTTAAGTTTTCTTGATTTGTTTCTGCTGATTCAACAGAACAATTATAACATGTAGATAGCGCAATTGCAAAAGCAAATGCTTTAAGTAGGTTTTTCATCGTTTTGGGGTTTAATGAAAATTATGGTACAAATGTAGATTAATATTTAATAAAAACAAATAAAAACATCGATTAAATGATATTTTAATTCGACGAAATACATTTTTAATCATTTAATAAACATAAGTTAATCAAAACAAAAAAGCCACTTCTGTTAAGAAATGGCTTCTTGTGATCGCGACAGGATTCGAACCTGTGACCGTCTGCTTAGAAGGCAGATGCTCTATCCAGCTGAGCTACGCGACCATAAAAGTCGGAGTGGCAGGATTCGAACCTGCGACCTCCGCGTCCCAAACGCGGCGCGATAACCGGGCTACGCTACACTCCGAAAAAATTGATAAAAAAAGCGGAGAGACCGGGACTCGAACCCGGGCAACACTTACGCGTTGACAGATTAGCAATCTGCTCCATTACCACTCTGGCACCTCTCCTATTTATCTTTAAAGAACGTTCTTTTAAAATCGGATGCAAATGTAACTTTTCATTAGCAAGAACGCAACTATTTTTATAACTTTTTCCGAAGGATTTTGCTATTCTGGATATTCTATTCTGAGGTGGAATATGTTAGCCAGCTTATTTTTAAGAATTTTCTTTATTAATTGGATTTCCTTAAATGTAATATTTGCATTCAAAAATTGGCCATCGTCCATTTGTTTGGTAATAATCGATTCTACAAATGCATCAATCTTAGTTGACGAAGGTTCTTTCAAACTTTTTGAAGCCGCTTCAACACTATCACACATCATCAAGATAGCCGTTTCCTTGCTAAATGGTTTTGGTCCAGGATACCTAAATTCATCTTCAGAAACCGATTGATTGACTTCCTGTTCCTTTCTGTAAAAATAATAGACCATACTCGTGCCATGATGTGATCTTATAAAATCTATGACTCGATCTGGAAGATTATACTTTTTGGCTATTTCAATTCCATCAATGACATGGTTAATGATGATCTTTGCGCTTTCTATTGGAGACAATTCATCATGTGGATTGATGCCAGTGGCTTGGTTTTCGGTGAAATACGTTGGCGATTTCATTTTGCCTATGTCATGGTATAATGCTCCAACCCGAACCAACATAGCATTTGCTCCTACTTCATTGGCTGAAGCTTCCGCAAGATTTGCCACATTAAGCGAGTGGTGAAACGTTCCTGGTGCTTTATTGGAAAGCTCTTTAAGTAACTTTGTATTGGTGTCTGAAAGCTCTAACAACGAGACATCAGAAACCAAACCGAATAACTTTTCATAAATATAAATGAGTGGTTGTACAAACAATGTTGCAAGTCCACACAAAATGAAAAGTCCGAAAGTCTCCCATTTCAAATTCGAAATATTACCTTCATGAATAACAAAAAAAGCAAAGTAGGCTATAATGTAAATCAGTGTAATTTGTCCAACTGAGATAAACAAATTAGCACGTTTGTACAATTCAGAAACGGTCAAAATGGTTACGATACCAGCTATAATCTGCAAAAACATGTACTCATAGCTATTGGGTACAATAAAACCTAAAAGCAAAACGGTAAGTACGTGTGCGAACAGACCTAACCTAGCATCAAAAAATGCTTTAAGAACCAATGGAAGAATACAAAGTGGTATTACATAAACGTACTTTGCATTGTAATTGATGATTAATGTGGTCAATAAAATCATCAAAAGAATATTGAAAAAAATAAAAGTGACTTTAGTATTGTCTAAAAAAACTTCAATTCTATACTTTCTTAAGAACAACAATAACATTAGTAGTGCCAAAGCAACCAATAAAGCATAAGCAAAAATAACCAAGGTATAATCTGAGGCATTCCAAACCTGGGACTCGTATTCAGACTCTAAAGATCTTAAAACATCATACTTACTGCCCTCAACAATTTCTCCTTTGGAAATGATCAAAGTCCCTTTTTCAATACTTCCCCTAACCTGCGAGATAGCATTCAGTTCTTCCTGCAATGCATTATTGGTTAATGAAGAATTCAAACTTATATTAGGCTTTACTATATCGAAGAAAAGAGAAACAAATTTGGTTTTATAAATCGGTAAAGCATTACTATTCAATGACTCTTCAATGATGGTCCTAAATCCGTCTATCTTTGTCAAATCACCATAAGAAATTCTTGCTATTTGTGTTTGGTTTTCTAACAGGACGACCGTTTTATCTTCAGGATATTTGTAGTTTTCATCTAAGACACCATATTCATATATGTTTTGAAGTGCAGATTTACCCAATTCAAAAACCATGTTTCTCTTTTGAATCGTATCAGAAAAAACACTACTAAATTTCGTCTCATAAGCTGATAAAACCTCTGGTTTTACGCTCGTATTAACATCAAAATAAATAGCACTGGCATTTTTTATCTCTAATTTTTCCTGATTGATTTCTGCCTCAGATTTTTGAATGGCAAAATCAAATGGTGCTAAAAGATTTTCAGATTGCCATGGTTTCCCTTTATCAAAATCATATTTGAATTTGCCACTTTTAGGGAACATATAAACAATCAAAAAAGTGGTGCTTAAGAACAACAACACTTTATATAAAAGTGAATGGTTTTTATACCACTTATTGATTAAATCTTCCATTTTGCAGTTTTCCTATGTGAGCTTTTATAAATGTACTAACACCGATTGTTATTCCTTTCAAAAGTAAGAAAATATAATAGATTAAAGTTTTGATACTATTGATTTGATAGCAAAAAATCTATTAAAAATGATTAGTTTTGCAGAAAGTAAACCAAAAGAAAATAAAATGAGCAAAGAAGTAGTTATTGTATCTGCTGCAAGAACTCCAATAGGAAGTTTTTTAGGTGCCTTATCAACGGTTCCAGCACCTCGATTAGGCGCTGTAGCAATTAAAGGTGCATTAGATAAAATCAATCTAAATCCAGAACTTGTTGAAGAAGTATTGATGGGAAATGTTGTTCAGGCGGGAACTGGTCAAGCTCCTGCGAGACAAGCAGCAATTTATGCTGGGATTCCAGACACTGTTCCATGTACTACCGTAAATAAAGTATGTTCTTCTGGTATGAAAGCTGTCATGCAAGCTGCTCAAGCTATTGCTTTAGGTGATGCTGAAATTATAGTTGCTGGTGGAATGGAGAACATGAGTTTGATCCCTCATTATTACCACGCAAGAAGCGCAACCAAATTCGGTCCAGCTACATTGGAAGATGGCATGCAAAAAGATGGACTTGTAGATGCTTATGATAACAATGCCATGGGAGTTTGTGCTGATGCTTGTGCTGTAGAATACAATTTCTCACGTGAAGATCAGGATGCTTTTGCTATACAATCTTACAACCGTTCTGCTGCTGCTTGGGAAGCTGGAAAATTTGACAACGAAGTTGTTCCTGTTGAAGTGCCACAGAGACGTGGAGATGCCATTGTGGTTTCAAAAGATGAGGAATACTCTAATGTGAGAATGGAAAAAATTCCGTCGTTAAGACCAGCATTTACTAAAGACGGAACCGTTACTGCCGCTAATGCCTCAACTATAAATGATGGTGCAGGCGCTATGGTTTTAATGAGTAAGGAAAAAGCAGAGTCATTAGGTCTAAAACCTTTAGCTACAATAAAAAGTTATGCCGATGCTGCACAAGAACCTAAATGGTTTACAACGGCTCCTGCCAAAGCCTTACCAAAAGCTTTGAATAAAGCTGGTGTTGCTATTGAAGACGTTGATTATTTTGAATTTAACGAAGCGTTTTCGGTTGTAGGACTTGCCAACATGAAGATATTAGGTCTTAAAGATTCTAACGTTAATGTCAATGGAGGTGCCGTATCTCTTGGGCACCCACTAGGCTGTTCAGGTGTACGAATACTGATAACTTTATTGAACGTTCTTGAACAAAACAATGCCAAAATTGGCGCAGCCGCTATTTGTAATGGTGGTGGTGGAGCTTCAGCGATGGTTATTGAACGTAATTAAACTGTTTTAATGCAATACGGAATTTGTAATTTAAGCATTGTTCCTCTTAGAGCTGAACCGAGTGATTCTACTGAGCTTGTTTCGCAAGTATTATACGGTGAGTTGTTTAAGGTATTGGAACAGCGTAAGTCATGGAGCAGAATACGATTGGCTTATGACAATTACGAAGGCTGGATTGACAATAAGCAATATTTAGAAATCTCTGAAGACGATTACAAAACATTAACAAAAGAGGAACGATTACTATCCGGTGATTTGGTAGAATTCGTTAAAGATCAAAATGAGCAATTGCTTACCATTCCCTTGGGAGCTTCATTAAATGCTTTAAATTTATTAAAGCATGATTTTGATGGCCATTCCATTTCTGGAAAACAACCTAAAGATCAACTTATAAAAACAGCTTACACCTATCTTAATGCTCCCTATCTATGGGGTGGAAAAACGCCTTTTGGAATCGATTGTTCTGGTTTGACACAAATGGTCTATAAACTCAACGGTCACGAATTATTGAGAGATGCTTCACAACAAGCTACACAAGGTGAAGCATTAAGTTTTATTGAAGAAAGTGAACCTGGAGATCTTGCTTTTTTTGACAACAGTGAAGGCGATATCATTCATGTAGGTTTGATGATGGAAAACAATTATATCATTCATGCACATGGAAAAGTTCGTATAGATAGAATTGACCATAGTGGAATTTATAATGTCGATAAAAAAATGCATACCCATAAACTTCGGGTCATTAAAAAGATCATATAAAAAAAGCCACTTTTTCTAAAGTGGCTTTTTTATTTAAATTATTTGAAGAGCATATTACTCTTTTATTCTCGCTTTATACTTTTTAGCTTTATCTACTTCTCCTATTGCCAAATAGATATTGTTAAGTTGTTGGAACACATCATTGCTTCCATTTGGGTTATTCACTAAAAAGTCTTCAAGTACTTTAGCTCCCATTCTAAAGAATTCTTCTTTCTGAGCTTTCAATTCATCATACTTCTTAAAATCAGCATCTGAAGTTCCTAAGTTGTTCATTTGTTCTACCAACATATTGCCCTCTTCAATGTAAGTTGTTGAAACATTCAATGCGGCATCTCTCATAGTTGGATCAAGTTCTAAAGCTTTATTGAACGACTTTCTAGCCGCTTCGTATTGCCCTTCCTTCATCGTCATTACTCCAATATTATAACGCAATGATGGATTGTTTGGATCTTTAAGAGTCGCTTCTTCCATTAAGGTCTTGAATCTAGCATTATCTTCTAGTTTCAAAGCAATGTTAGCTTCAGAAATAATCAAGGATACATCATCAGGATTTTGTGCTCGAGCTTCCTTAATAGCCTCAGTCGCTTTTTCGTCTTCTCCATTACTTATGTAGATAAGAGCGATATTCTTTACGATTTCAGCAGATTTAGAATCTGTTTTCGTCTCTTTTGGAGCAATGTGGGTTCCTCCTCTAACAGCAATATCTCTAAGTTGTTCACTAGGAAACTGCTCTTCTTCATTCGTTTCTTTGTTTATAGCTGTGTATTCTGTTTGAACACCATTATAACCAAGATCCCTTAACTCTTCATAGTATTTCAGAGATGTTTGATAGTCTTGACCTGTAACCGCAGTTGAGGCAGCATAATAAAGATACAATGTATCCTTAGGCGACATACGATAGGCTTTGTTAAAACCATCTGAAGACTTGATATAACGTTTCTCTTTCAAGTCAGTTTGTGCTTGCGTTAAAAAATCACCAAGCATTTTTTCTTTTAACGTTTCAACCTCAGACGTGTACTTCGATTTACCTGAAGCCTTTTCAACTTCCAATACTTTGTTAAAGTTACTGATGGCATTATTTACATCATCATTGTTTCCAGCTCCATTAGCATATAAAGCTTGTCCTTTCAAAAAGTAATATTTTGCTTGCATCTTTTCGTCAGCAGAACCCATTAGAGGTTCCGCTAATTTTAAAGCAGCTTTGGCATCGGCAAAATTGTTGTCTCTTAGTGCTTTTTCAGCATCCTTTAGTTCATCTTTTTGGGAAAACGAAAACGTACTCACTAAAAGTGCTAAAGCAACTACAATTTGTTTTTTCATTAGTTTAAAGTGTTTTTAGTGTTAAATTGTTTTATTCGTTGTTATTGTTATCAATAGTTGTGCCATCCTCATTTTCATTTTGAATCTCAGTTGATTCACCCATTGTATCCTCATCGTCTTCTTCTCCCTTAGTTACTTTAGCAACCGCAGCGATAGAATCATTCCCTTTGAGGTTAATCAGTTTGACACCTTGGGTCGCACGTCCCATAACTCTTAAGCTATTGACAGCCATTCTAATCGCAATACCAGATTTATTGATAATCATCAAATCATCTTCATCTGTAACCGATTTTATGGCAACTAAATGTCCTGTTTTGTCTGTAATGGAAATTGTTTTTACTCCTTTACCACCTCGATTGGTAATTCTATAAACAGCTTCTCCATCTTCAGGATCATCTATATAGGTACGTTTACCATAGCCCTTTTCAGAAACAACCAATACTGATTCTTCTTGTGGATTCTCAATGGCAATCATACCAACGACCTCATCCTTATCATCAGCTAATGTGATACCTCTAACACCTGAAGCATTTCGTCCCATTGGGCGCGTTTTGGCTTCTTCGAATCTAATGGCCTTTCCTGATTTTAGAGCCAACATTACCTGGCTGTCTCCAGTTGTAAGCTTTGCTTCCAACAACTCATCATTTTCTTTAATGGTAATCGCATTGATTCCATTGGTTCTCGGACGTGAATACTGTTCTAAAGATGTTTTCTTAACCTGTCCATTCTTAGTAGCCATTATGACAAAATGACTGTTGATGTAGTCCTCATCTTTTAAGTCTTGGGTACAGATAAAAGCCATCACCTTATCATCTTGTTCAATATTGATCAAATTCTGTATGGCTCTACCTTTAGACGTCTTACTGCCTTCTGGAATTTCATAAACACGCATCCAGAAACATTTTCCTTTTTGAGTAAAGAATAGCATGTATTGGTGGTTTGTTCCTACAAACAGATCTTCTAAGAAATCCTCATTTCTTGTAGTAGAAGCTTTTTGTCCAACACCTCCTCTATTTTGGGTTTTGTATTCGGTAAGAGACGTACGCTTGATATAACCAGCATGAGAAATAGTAATAACTACCTTTTCATCTGGAATCATATCTTCTATACTTAAGTCACCACCTGCATATTCTATAACCGATCGTCTTTCATCACCGTATTTTTCCTTAACAACCTCAAGCTCCTCTTTAATAATATCCATTCGACGTTCTTTTTTATCGAGAATGTCTTTAAGGTCTTCAATGGTCTTCATCAAATCGTCATATTCAGAACGCAATTTATCTTGCTCCAGTCCTGTTAATTGACGTAGACGCATTTCTACAATAGCTTTCGCTTGAATCTCTGAAAGCTCAAAACGTTCAATTAACTTTTCCCTAGCTTCTTCAGCATTTGAAGACGCTCTGATCAAAGCAATCACTTCATCAATATTATCTGAAGCAATAATAAGACCTTCTAAAATATGTGCGCGTTCTTCAGCTTTACGCAATTCGTATGTTGTACGTCTCACAACCACCTCATGTCTGTGATCAACAAAGTGAAGTATCAAATCTTTAAGATTCAATAACTGAGGTCTTCCGTTGACTAAAGCAATATTATTAACACTGAAAGACGATTGTAGCGCAGTGTATTTATAAAGCTTATTTAATACTATGTTTGGGATGGCATCACGTTTCAGAACGTATACTATTCGCATTCCATTTCTATCGGATTCATCACGTATAGAAGCAATACCATCCAATTTTTTGTCATTAATCAAGTCTGCAGTCTTTTTAATCATATCTGCTTTATTGACTTGATATGGAATCTCGTTCACGATAATACACTCCCTTCCGTCTACTTCCTCGACATTGGCCTTACCTCGCATCACTATACGTCCACGCCCTGTATGAAAAGCCTCTTTCACGCCATCATAACCATAGATTGTTCCACCTGTTGGGAAATCTGGCGCTTTGACATGTTGCATTAACTCATCAATCTCAATATCGTTGTTATCAATGTAAGCAATGGTTCCATTAACAACTTCAGTAAGATTATGAGGAGGCATATTGGTTGCCATACCAACAGCAATACCTGAAGCACCATTAACCAATAAACCTGGAATTCTAGTAGGTAAAACCGTAGGCTCCTGTAAAGTATCGTCAAAATTTAATTTATGGTCAACTGTTTCCTTGTCAATATCGGCAAGCATTTCCTCAGAAATCTTTTGCATTCTCGCTTCTGTATAACGCATTGCTGCAGGACTATCACCATCAACTGAACCAAAGTTTCCTTGACCGTCAACCAACATGTATCGCAAACTCCATTCTTGAGCCATACGAACCATTGTATCGTATACTGAAGTATCACCATGTGGATGATATTTTCCAAGTACCTCACCAACAATTCTAGCTGATTTCTTATATGCTGTATTAGACCTTACTCCAAGTTCATGCATTCCAAACAATACACGTCTATGAACCGGTTTTAATCCATCTCGTACATCTGGAAGTGCTCGTGACACAATGACCGACATTGAATAATCAATGTAAGCCGATTTCATTTCATCTTCAATGTTAATTGGAATCAGTTTTTCTCCTTCTGCCATAAAATAAATAATTTGATTTTTTGTAGGTTTTCAAAACATGCTAAGATAACCAATTCCTTAGTGTTTATAATGAGTTTAAATCGTTTTTTAGTTTTTTTTATTAACAAGATTTAACCGTTTTTTTTAATAAGTTCATTGCAAAACATTTTGATTTTGTAAAGTTTTTTTTGTCTATTGTCGTAATTATATATTTAAGGTATAGTTTTTGTCGTTGTATAGTAGTTTTTATTATTTTTAATGCAGAAAGAGTTTATTTATGGATGATAATTTTTCCCCTAGAGTAAAAGATGTAATTGCTTTTAGCAAAGAAGAAGCCTTGCGTTTAGGTCATGATTTTATTGGCACTGAACATTTGATGCTGGGTTTACTTCGTGATGGTAGCGGAAAAGCCATTGATATTCTTAGTGCTCTGGAAATCGACTTGAACCATTTGAGACGAAAGGTAGAAATTCTGAGCCCAGCTAATCCAAACATTACCGTCTCATCCAACGAAAAGAAAAACCTACATTTAACAAGACAGGCTGAGCGTGCTTTGAAGACTACTTTCTTAGAAGCTAAATTGTTTCAAAGCTCTTCAATTAACACTGCGCATTTGTTGTTGTGCATATTAAGAAATGAAAATGACCCAACAACTAAGCTTTTAAATAAGCTAAAGGTAGATTATGATAATGTTAAAGAACAATTCAAATTTATGATAACAAACGAAGATGATTTTCTAGATACACCGAAAGCTGAATCTTTTTCAGATGATGAAACTACCGATGAAGGTGATGCAAAACAAAATCCTTTCGGACAATCAGGCTCTAAACCTACAAAAAAGTCCAAAACACCTGTTTTAGATAATTTTGGAAGGGATTTAACGGTTTTAGCCGAAGAAGGGAAGCTTGACCCTGTTGTTGGACGAGAAAAGGAAATACAACGTGTATCTCAAATTTTAAGTCGACGAAAAAAGAACAACCCTCTACTAATTGGTGAACCAGGTGTTGGTAAATCTGCCATTGCTGAAGGTTTAGCACTTAGGATTGTAAAGCGAAAAGTGTCCCGTATTCTTTTCAACAAACGTGTTGTGACTCTTGATTTGGCTAGTTTGGTGGCTGGCACAAAATATAGAGGTCAATTTGAAGAGCGTATGAAAGCGGTCATGAACGAACTTGAAAAGAATGATGACATTATTTTGTTCATAGATGAAATCCACACCATTGTTGGTGCTGGTGGTGCTACAGGTAGTTTAGATGCTTCCAATATGTTCAAACCAGCGTTGGCGAGAGGTGAAATTCAATGTATTGGTGCCACCACTCTTGACGAGTACAGACAACATATTGAAAAGGATGGTGCCTTAGAGCGTCGATTCCAAAAAGTCATTATAGAACCTACTTCTATTGAGGAAACCATAGAAATCCTTAATAATATTAAAGGAAAATACGAAGAACATCACAACGTTGATTACACTCCAGAAGCTATTGAGGCTTGTGTGAAATTAACCAGTAGGTATATGACGGAACGCTTTTTACCAGACAAGGCTATCGATGCTTTAGATGAAGCTGGATCAAGGGTTCACATTACCAATATAGATGTCCCAAAACAGATTTTAGAACTAGAAAATAAGCTTGAGAAGGTTAAGGAAACTAAAAATACTGTTGTTAAAAAGCAAAAGTACGAAGAGGCAGCCAAGTTAAGAGATGATGAAAAACGTTTGGAAAAAGAACTTGCTGTAGCTCAAGAAAAATGGGAAGAAGAAACCAAACAACACCGTGAAGTTGTTACTGAAGATAATGTTGCCGATGTGGTTTCTATGATGACAGGAATTCCTGTGAATAAAATTGCACAGACTGAAAGTAATAAATTGGCTCAATTACCTGAACTTATTAAAGGTAAGGTTATTGGTCAAGATGAAGCAGTAGCAAAAGTCGTTAAGGCAATCCAACGTAATCGTGCCGGACTTAAAGATCCGAACAAACCTATTGGTTCATTTATATTTTTGGGTCAAACAGGTGTTGGTAAAACACAGTTAGCCAAAGTGTTGGCTCGTGAATTATTTGACAGTGAAGATGCCTTGGTAAGAATAGACATGAGTGAATACATGGAAAAATTCGCTATCTCTAGACTTATTGGTGCACCTCCAGGATATGTTGGTTATGAGGAAGGTGGTCAACTTACAGAAAAAGTGAGACGCAAGCCTTATGCAGTTGTATTGCTTGATGAAATTGAGAAAGCGCATCCAGATGTTTTCAATATGTTGCTTCAGGTTTTAGACGATGGTTATCTTACTGATAGCTTAGGACGAAAGATCGATTTCAGAAATACGATCATAATCATGACCTCTAATATTGGAGCCAGAAAATTGAAGGACTTCGGACAAGGTGTTGGATTCGGAACGGCAGCCAAAACAGCTCAAGCTAACGACAATTCAAGAAGTATTATTGAGAATGCTCTTAAAAAAGCATTTGCTCCAGAATTCTTAAATAGAATTGATGATGTAATGGTATTCAATGTTTTAGAGAAAGAGGATATCAACAAAATTATTGATATTGAATTGAAGCAACTTATCCTCCGCATCAAGGATCTTGGCTATGAGCTCAAATTAACATCGAAGGCGAAAGATTATATTGCTGACAAAGGTTTTGATCAACAGTATGGCGCTAGACCTTTAAAACGGGCTATACAGAAATACATTGAAGATGCTTTAGCTGAAGAAATCATTAACTCGAAATTGCACGAAGGTGACACTATTATTATGGATTTAGATTCTAAAAACAATGAGTTATCCATAAAGATTGAAAAGCCTAAAAAGCACTCAGAATCATAATCATTTTTGAGAATTAAAAAAGAGCCTTGAAAAGTTTCAAGGCTCTTTTTTTTGATTTCATTGCACTATTGATTAACTTTAGATATGACTGATGTGTTAAAATATGATTTTTGCACTATGCATATTTATGACAACTATATGATAGTTGTTATTAACGAAGGTGTCACTGTTACTCCAAAACACAACGATGTTTTATTGAATGTTGCTGATACTTATTACAAGAACAAGGACTTTGTATACATTACACACCGCATTAATTCCTATGCCGTAGATCCTGCGGTTTACAGAGAAACTTCTAAAATTAATAATCTAGCAGGCTTTTGTGTAGTCTCTTCAGATTACAAAGCTAAGCGCAATGCTGAGATTGAAAAACTCTTTCTAAACAAACCTTTTGAGATTTTCAATACTATTGAGGATGCTACAGCTTGGGCTCAACAAATTTCCTCATTTTAGTTTAGATTTATTATTGGATAAACCTAATTAGACTATTCACATCCCAACAATTTTTATTCGAGTAAAAGTTTTAGACATTCAATCCTTTTATAACTGGTGGCCATAAACAAGTTTTATTACATATAAAAAAGGCAGCTATTTCTAGCTGCCTTTTGTTTATTACCCTTAGGGAAAACCCTAATTATTTATCAGTCTATCTACCAGAAGACACAATCTTCTTAGTAACCGTACCTCTACTAGTAGTTAACTTCACATACAATACTTGACTAGGTGTTTTAGAAAGATCTATTTTAGTTCTTCCTGTTGAACCTGCAACATATCTATCGTTAGTTACACTAGAAACCATTAGGCCTTTAGTATCGAACAATTCGATTGTTACATCTGTTCTGTAGTCAAACTCGTAAGAGATTGTTACTTCAGTATCAAATGGTACTGGATACGCTTTGAAGTCGATTTTCTCTTCAGCGTTGCTTACACTTGGAGTTGATTCAGATATAGATGAACCTTGGTTTCTATATAGAATTGGTAAATGCCAAGTATAAGTTACTGAACAGCTTCCTACGTTACCACAGCTATCTTCTGCAGTAAAGGTTCTAGTGAAACTTCTAGTAACGGCATCAATACCACCACAGTAAGTGCTGATTGAATCACAAGTTGTTTCTTCAACCCATCCATCACATGGAGCATCCAACTCTGTTGTTTCAACATAGAAGTACTCTCCTGAACTAAGATTAGCAACACCCCAGAATCTACCTAAATTACTATCGTAAGATATCGTATAAAGAGTTGATCCTGTATTACTATTGGTACCTTCGTAAATAGCATATCCATCATTGTCTACTCCAACTTTAGAATATGTCCAAGTACTGAAAACAGAACCAGCATACCAGCATTCGATAGTCAATGTTCCATCATAGTATGTAGTATATGTTTCAGTGATTGCACTATCTGTGTAATCTCCTGTCACACCACTACCTTCATTATCTGTATATGATACAGAAGTTGCAAATGATGTTGGATCATAGTAAACCATTCCAAAGTCTTCATCAGCAGGACAATCTAATACTGGAGCATCATCATCACATCCTTCTTCAATAGTCCAAGTATAAGTAACATCACACTTACTTGAGTTTCCACAAGCATCTGTAGCAGTGAACTCACGTATAAATGTATACGTTGTAGTTGTAGAAGTTACAGGACACTGTAAAGTAAACGCTTTGTTATGACCATCAGTTGAATAGAATTCAAATCCTTGAGCATCACAATTTTCAAATGCATCAGCACTTGCAATACCAGCTACAAATGGTCCGTCTCCA
This sequence comes from Psychroserpens sp. XS_ASV72, assembly GCF_041224425.1. Lineage (NCBI taxonomy): Bacteria > Pseudomonadati > Bacteroidota > Flavobacteriia > Flavobacteriales > Flavobacteriaceae > Psychroserpens > Psychroserpens sp. XS_ASV72. The sequence continues at coordinate 478,796 of NZ_JBGFGL010000077.1, forward strand.
AAGTCTTGAAGTACTTCATAGTGACCTTCACCTGGGTTATAAACCACTTGGAATGTACCATACTGTGGTAATAAATCACCACCTAAGCTAGTAATCACACCTTCGTATACTGGATAATCATTCATCATTCCAGTAGGTCCATTTCCTAAGTTAAGGATGTAACCTTCTTCAAAAGTAAACAAGTACTCACCTGATGTAGAAGACGCTACAGTTTCAGTAATTTCACTGTCTGAGTAATCAGCAGTTTCTCCTGAACCTTGGCAATCTACCCAAGTTGCTTTGTCAGCAAATTCAGTTGGAGCTTCATCAACAATACCAAAGTCAATATCTTCTGGACATTCAATGATTGGTCCTTCAGTATCAATAATAGTAACTGTTAATGTTCTCTCAGTAGAGTTTCCACATCCATCAGTAGCAATGAACTTCTTAGTACATACAGCTACAGTAGGACATTCTTGTGGACCTTCAACTACGTCTGGCATGTATTCTAACGTAACAGAACAGTTATCTACAGCCACAGGGAATGGTACTTCATTTGCATCTAAATACTGAAGGATTGTGAACAATTCTAAGTTTTCAACTTCAGAACACTCAATAGTGATATCCTCTGGGAATACTTCAAACGTAGGCGCTTCAGTATCTCCACCTTGATAGTTCACTTTGAATACTGGGTATTCATTACCACAGTCATCAGCAACAGTATATTCAAATACTCTAATCCACTCACAATCTGATCCAATAGCAAGTTTTTCAACTTTGGTTACATTATCAGCTGTGATTTCAGTACAGTTATCAGAGAACAACTCAGCGATTTCTTCTTCAGTAGGCTCTCCTAAATCAGAATCAATACAAGCATTAACACTATTTTGTCCCATTGGGATTTCTCCATCTAATGTTGGAGGCATAGTATCTGCACCACTGTTCTCGATTACTAGGTTAGGCAATTTATTACCACAAGAGTCTTTAATTTCATACTCATAAGTAGCAGTCCAACCACAATCGTCACCTTCAATAACTGGTTCGTATGGCGTAATAATCACATCACCACAGTTATCAGTGTAAGCCGCTTGGATAGCATCTAATGATGGTGCTCCTGGGTTTTCACTTAAACATTGTAATCCACTAACACCTTCTGGTAATTCACCAACTAATTCAGGTGCAGATTGGTCTCCACCATTATGGTAAATCTTAACAGGTGCTGCAAAATTACCGCAGTCATCTTGAATTGTAAATCTGTATAATACTGCCCATAGACAATCTGTATTCTCTTGAGGAGAAACGATTTCTAAAGTTGCATTTACGTTTCCACAGTTATCAGAATACAATGCTTCTATTTCCTCTTCTGTTGGAGGAGCTGGTGCATCTGCTAAACATGCATTAACATCAGATAATCCTTGAGGTAATGAACCTGGCTCTAATAACATTGGAGCAGTTTCATCAATTACAGTAATAATTTGCTTAGCTGTAATTTCAACACCACAAGATACATATGAGAAGTTCACTTCAAAAGTACCACAGCTTCCATCAAATGGTTCTGCCACACCTTGAACTTCACCGTTAATACCACATGGTCCTTCAATTCCGTTAGAATATCCTAAGAATTCTGGTACGTAAGACGCTAGGTCCTCACATGCAATACTATCATCATCGATTTCATCGAATACTGGAGCTGGTGCTGGCTTCACCTCAATAGTATAAGGTCCTGCCTCCAAGTCTCTCTCACATTCGTCCTTACCGTTGTAAGTGATCGTGATCGTTCCGCCACAAGCATCGTAGTCCTTAACAACTACCGCTTCAATCTCTCCTGAGATCTCACATGCAGTTTCCTCTAGACCGTTGCTATAGGTTGCATTTGCAGCCTCGAATCCTTCGGCATCAACACACTCAATATCCAATGGGAATTGAGGAGCCGTTACCTCAGCCTCTGGTGCTGGGTCCACAGTAATCACAAATGGTCCTGCCTCTAGGTCTCTATCACACTCGTCCTTACCGTTGTAAGTGATCGTGATTGTTCCGCCACAAGCATCGTAGTCCTTAACAACTACCGCTTCGATCTCTCCTGAGATCTCACATGCAGTACCCTCTAGTCCGTTGCTGTAGGTTGCGTTTGCAGCCTCAAAATCAGCAGCCATTGAACACATGATGTTCGCT
>NZ_JBGFGL010000078.1:0-390 GCF_041224425.1 Psychroserpens sp. XS_ASV72
CAGTTGTCTGCCTCGTCCGTCACGTCACCAGTCAGGTTCAGGTCAGTCGCGTCCTGGTCACATTCGATAATGGTGCCAGCAGGAACCGTAAAGGTTGGATCAGTAGTATCCACCACATTGATGGTCTGTATCTGTATGTTCTCGTTACCGCATTCGTCCACAAGTGTCCAAGTTCTGGTGATGGTGTACTCATTTGCACACACACCATTAGTAATTGCGTCAGAATATGTTGCCTCCAATCCATTTGAACAGTTGTCTGCCTCGTCCGTCACGTCACCAGTCAGGTTCAGGTCAGTCGCGTCCTGGTCACATTCGATAATGGTGCCAGCAGGAACCGTAAAGGTTGGATCAGTAGTATCCACCACATTGATGGTCTGTATCTGTATGTTC
>NZ_JBGFGL010000079.1:0-2998 GCF_041224425.1 Psychroserpens sp. XS_ASV72
CCTCATATACCAATACAACGGCATTTATGCAGACCCTATGGGTAAGGGTGGAGGACACGGCCAACGGTTGCCATAAGTTAACGACCCTGGATTTGGTCGTCAATGCACTTCCGGTGCTGGTCCAACCGAGTCCGTTAGAGCTGTGCGACGATATATCGGGCGATGAGGTCGAGGCCTTTACGCTAGAGGATGCCAATGCAGGGATGCTCAACGGGCAGACAGGTATCAGCTTTACGTATTACGAGACACAGATGGATGCGGATAATGGCACGAACCCCATAGTGAGCCCCTACATGAACACGAGCAACCCACAGACGGTATTTGTGCGTGCTACGGACGATGTTACGGGCTGCTCTGTAAGTACCACGGCAACGATATTGCTTAGGGTGAACCCATTGCCTTCCCCGGCGACGCCTACAGACTTAGAGGTCTGTGATCTGGACAATGACGGTTTCGAGAGCTTTGACCTTGAGGAGCGTACACAGGAGATCATAAACGGCGAGCTGGATGTTGTGGTAACGTACCACGAGACCCAAGAGGATGCGGATAACGGCCTTAATGCACTGGCTAGTCCATACACGAATATCGTAATGGACGAGCAGACGGTTTACATAAGGGCAGAGAACACGATCACGGGATGCTACAACGCGACAGTGGCCTTGACGATTCGCGTATTGCCATCACCGGAGGTTCCGGTAGATATAGAGGACTATGTGATATGCGACACAGACAACGATGGTTTGGCCCAGTTTGATCTAACGACAAAAGATCCAGAGATATTGGGGGGGCAGTTGCCATCGGACTATACGCTGACCTATCATTTGACAGGGGCCGATGCCGTATCAGGGGCGAGCCCAATAGTTAATGTAACGAACTATACCAATGTGAGCAACCCACAGACGATTTATGTGAGGTTGGAGAGCGGTGTTAATGGTTGTGTGACCTCTACGGGCCTTTTCGATTTGGTGGTGGAGCTTCCGCCCTCGGCGGTCCAGCCGTCCCCATTGGAGCTTTGCGACGATACCGTGGCCGATGAGCTCACGGTCTTCGACCTAACGGTCAAGGACCAGGAGATCACAGGGGGCGAGGCTAGCTGGAGCGTGTCCTACTATGAGACGCTTTCGGATGCGCAGTCCCAGTTGGACGCGGTGGATGCCGGTTCCTATACGAACACATCTGTCAATGGGGCCCCATCGAACCCACAGACCCTCTATGTAGTGGTCACGGACGTCGATACGGGCTGTGTCGACTATACGACCCTGACCATACGCGTGCTCCCGAACCCGACGCCGACGGAGAGCGGTCTCTTGCCTGACCTTGAGCTTTGCGACGACACGGATCCTGGTGACATGGAGGAGGAGTTCGACCTGACATTGAACGAGCTGTTGATACTCAATGGTGAGACAGGGGTGACCCCTACCTATCACGAGACCTTTGAGGACGCGGAGCTTGGCGATAACGCGATAGCGTCCCCTGGCGCGTACGTTAACCTTTCGGCCGTACAGACGGTCTATGTGCGCGTTACCAACGATATCACGGGCTGCTACACGATAGTGGATTTTGACATCATTGTGAACCCGTTGCCGGATGTGGTGGCTGTCACCGATCTTATAGAGTGCGAGCTCAACAACGACGGTTTCTTTGACTTCGACCTGACGCAGAAGGACGCAGAGGTCCTCAACGGTCAGGACCCGGCGCTCTTCACGGTGACCTACCACGTAAGCCAGTCGGACGCTGACACCCTGTCGAACGCGCTCGTGAGCCCTTATACGAACCTGACCAACCCACAGCAGATATTCGTGGCCATCACCAATAACGCCACGGGCTGTTCGATAAGCACCCCTGTCTTTAGCATAGAGCTCCACGAGGCGGCCGTCGCCAATGCGATCCCGGAGCCGGTGCGCATCTGTGACGACGAGATGGACGATGACGGCGACCTGGGCAACAACAGCGCCCAGTTCGACCTGACGCCGGTCACCGACCTGGCGGACCTGGACCCGGACAGTGTCCAGGCACAGGTGCTTGGAGGCCAGGACCCTGCGGACTATGTGGTCAGCTATTACGCGACCCTTACCGATGCCGAGCTTGGGGTCAGCCCGTTGCCTTTCCTGTACGAGAACGTGACGAACCCTCAGGTGATCTACGTGAGGGTTGACAACGACACGATGGTGGACGACGGTACCGGTAACATGGTCGACTCGTCGATATGCTACTCGGTGGCTCCCCTGACGCTGTTCGTTGACCCGCTCCCTGTCTTTGGCCTTGAGGACAGCTATGTGCTTTGCGTCGACACCAACGGCACTGAGGTCCTTGGCGTTCCCGTCCTTGACACGGGGCTTAGTGGCCCTGCCTATGGGTTCCAGTGGCTTTTGGAGGGTGTTCCTTTGGCGGGCGCGACATCGGGCAGCTACACGCCTCTGGAGGGAGGCCTCTACACGGTGGTCGTCACCGATTCGCAGACGGGCTGCCAGAGCCAGGACAGCGCACAGGTGATCGAGAGCTCCCCTCCGATAGATATTTACGTTGACGTTCTGACGGACGCCTTCTCTGACCTCCACGTGATAGAGGTCACGGTCCTGAACCCGTTGGACATCGGGGACTATGAGTTCAGTCTCGATGGCGGTGCCTGGCAGGCATCGAACGTCTTCGCTGACGTCACCGCCGGAGACCATGAGGTCACGGTAAGGGACAGGACTGGCTGCGGCTATGGTTTTGGCCAGGTCACGGTCATGGACTACCCGACCTATTTCACGCCGAACGGTGACGGTTACAACGATACCTGGAACATCAAGGGGATTGCGGGCCAGCCTGGCGCGACGATCTACATATTCGACAGGTACGGAAAGCTGCTCAAGCAGATCAGCCCTACCGGTGACGGTTGGGACGGAACCTACAACGGCAGCCCGATGCCAACGAGCGATTACTGGTTCGTGGTGGAGTACGGCGAGCCGAACACAGGCGAGAGAAAAGAGTTCAAAGCCCATTTTACCCTGAAAAG
>NZ_JBGFGL010000036.1:0-1220 GCF_041224425.1 Psychroserpens sp. XS_ASV72
ACCACGACATTAGATTTGGAGGTTATAGTCAACCCGATAGCGAACGCTGTTTCACCTTTGGAGGTCTGCGACGACGACTCTGACGGATTATCGGTCTTTGACCTTACGCTGCGCGACCTTGAGGCCGTAGGCGTTCAGACGGGCATGGTCGTGACCTACCACGAGACGGAGTCCGATGCTGACAACGGCGTCAATGCACTAACGAGTCCTTATAACAATATTGTACCAAATGTCCAGACGGTCTATGTACGCGTAGAGAGCGGTACGACGGGCTGTTATGACACTACGGAACTGTTGTTGCTGGTCAATCCTTTGCCAACGCTTGTTTCGGTTACTGATTACGTCCTTTGTGACGATGACATGCCTGGCGACCAGACCGAGCTTTTCGATTTGTCGAGCAAGGATGCGGAGGTTTCCAACGGTCAACCGGTTACGGTATCGTACTACCCGACGCTTGTGGACGCAGAGATGGGCACAAACGCGCACATGAGCCCATATGCCAATGTGGGCAGCCCAGAGACCGTATACTACACGCTGACCCATACGACAACGGGCTGTACCAACATAGGCAGTTTTGAGCTGGTGGTCAACCCGCTTCCGCAGATAGTTAACCCAACCGACTTAGAGGTTTGCGACGACGGTGTCCCTGACGGTCTGACGTCTATAGACCTGACGCTCAAGAACCAGGAGATAACCGGCGGTAACCCGAACTACTCGGTGAGCTACCACTTGGACCAGGTGGATGCTGACTCGGGCTCGAACCTGCTCCCTGTACCATATACGAACACGTCCAACGGGCAGGTGGTCATCGTGCGCGTAGAGGACATAGCCACGGGCTGCCACGCGACCGTACCGCTGACGTTGGTGGTGGAGCAGGCACCGGTAGCGAGCACACCGGCCCCATTGGAGTACTGTGATCCTGACAGTGACGGTTTCGGTGTATTTACACTGACGGACTTAGACGCGGCCATCACCTCGGGCGATCCAACCCTTACGGTGAGTTACCATGAGACGATGGCAGATGCGGACAATAACGTGAACGCCCTTTCCAGTCCGTACAATAACATAGTGGAGGACCAACAGGTTGTCTATGCACGCGTAGAGAGCGCTACGATAGCGACTGACTGTGCGACCCTTATAGAGGTGTTGTTGATAGTCAACCCGACGCCCCAGATTTTGGACCCGACGCCATTGGAGGTCTGTGACGATGTTTCTGCAGA
>NZ_JBGFGL010000042.1:0-9196 GCF_041224425.1 Psychroserpens sp. XS_ASV72
AGCCTTTGGCTATTCGAAGCTTTTACTACCCACAACTGCGTATATGCCACATGGTTTTAAATTTACCCAACAATTTATTCAGGTAATAAATTTTGTGTAAATTTCTGAAAAACAAACAACGTGGCATATACGTCTACGTTACCAGCAACAACTCCTGAAAATCGTCCGACTGAATATTATTAGAGCGGAAAATCATAATTTTCGGAATTTTTTCTTACTCAAACTCTGAATCAAAATTGCAATCGGAAACTCACTCATACGTGGATTTTTTACTCATACGCGGATCTTCTCACTCGAACTCGGATTCCTACTCAGATGTGGACTTTTTTCTGTTTGGGAAATAATCTTATTGATTTTATATCTTTGTAATAGCTGCCGTTTAAATACGTTAAGCCGTGTACCCGAGGTAGTCGATGCGTTCTGCTACCTCATTTTTTATTCTTATCGCAGTTTTTATAATACTCAAAGAGTTTTTCAAACCCTTTTCACGGAATTAATCGGTCAAAAGCAAAACTAAAGTTTAGCTTTTGGGTTTACAATTGTTCCAACCTTTATGCCATATCTAAACGTGCTCACTCTTGTGTGTCGTTGCAGCAGGTAACAACGTGTAAAGTTCATTACTTCTGCATTTTTCCAGCAGAAAAATTTGAAGGCAAGAATTTGTTGGACTATTTTATTTAACTTTATCCAAAACCAATTGTAACGAAACCTTACACGAACACGTTGTAGGTAATGCTGAAACCAGCCGCATTTTTAGCACTTTTGGTTTTTTCCAAAGCTAAATCCCAACGCTGAAAAACCAAAAGAGCTAAAAATTCCCCAACCGAATTTCAGTTTTGAAATTGTTCAAAAGAGTTGGAAAAACACTTCAGAATCAATTAAAAAAACAGCGAAAGACTTCTTATCTTGCGGACAACAAATCTTGAATTGAAAATTAAATGCTAAACGAGAAAACAGTAATAGAAAATATTGACGGACAATTGTTTGAGATTAACATTATCGAACCTGAAAATCCCAAACAAGCTTCGTATTCTCATTACTTGCATAACCATAAAAATGGTGTTTCTCAATTCTTTAAAAAAGATGCGCTAAATTTTGTTAAAGAGATTTTATCTGAAAATTCAGAGAACAAAATCTCTACAAAAGTTGCAGAAGAGGCATTACAATATTTGATTTTCAACAACAAAAATTCTGTTCCATTTCCAGCACCAGAGAAACCAGATTTTAAATTTATTGACCTATTCGCAGGAATTGGCGGATTTCGATTAGCACTTCAAAATTTGGGTGGGAAATGTGTTTTTACAAGTGAATGGGACAAATATTCAAAAAAGACATATCGAGCCAATTTTGGAGAAATTCCATTTGGAGACATCACAAAACCTCTAACTAAAAGCTACATTCCTGACAACTTCGATGTGCTTTGTGCAGGTTTTCCTTGTCAAGCATTTTCAATTGCAGGAAGACGTGGTGGATTTGAAGACACAAGGGGAACACTATTTTTTGACGTAGCCGAAATCATAAAGAAAAAACAACCAAAAGCAATTTTCCTCGAAAATGTAAAAGGTTTAAGAAATCACGACAAAGGAAAAACTTTGGCAACCATTTTAAATGTCCTTCGTGAAGATTTAGGTTATTACGTTCCGGAGCCACAAATTATAAATGCCAAAGAATTTGGTGTGCCACAAAACCGTGAACGAATTTTTATAGTTGGCTTCCACAAGGACACTAAAATTACAGACTTTGAATATCCAGAACCAACTAATAAAGATGCTGTTTTGGAAGATATTTTGGAAAAAAAAGAAGTTTCAGTAAAATATTATCTTTCAACTACCTACATAGACACTTTAAGAAATCACAAAGCAAGGCACGAAAGCAAAGGAAATGGATTTGGCTATGAAATCATTCCAAATGATGGAACTGCAAATGCAGTAGTTTGCGGTGGTATGGGTAGAGAACGAAATTTAGTTTATGATAATAGGCTAACCAACTTCAAACCGGTAACCAACATTTCTGGCGAGGTAAATCGAGAAGGAATTAGGAAAATGACACCTCGTGAGTGGGCAAGATTACAAGGCTTTCCAGACAATTTTAAAATAGTAGTTTCAGACGCACAAGCATACAAACAATTCGGAAATTCAGTTGCAGTTCCCGCGATTCAAGCAACAGCGGAGAAAATCATAGAAAAACTAAACTGCAAATGATTACAGGAAACAAAGGCGAATGGAGCGAAATTTATGCTCTTTTCAAATTATTAGGCGACAAACAATTATTTCTTGGAGATAAGGATATTGAAAAATTAGAAGGATTAGTTTATCCTATAATCAAAATTCTTCGTTCAGAAAGCAATGGCGATTTTGAGTACTCAATTCAGGATGAAATCATCTTGATTTCAGGTAATGAACAAGTACTGAAAATTCCAATTTTAGAATTTAAAGAAAAGGCTCTTTATCTCTTAAATGCAATTAAGCAAAGTACAGAAAGAACTTTTTCGGTTCCTGTAATCGAAGAGTTTATGCAGTCAATTAACTGTATCTCTTTAAAAGCAAATTCTTCTGCAAAAACAGATATTAAAATTGTTGTTCACGACCAAAGGACAAATCAACAACCGACTTTAGGATTTAGTATAAAATCACAACTTGGGAGTCCTTCTACTCTTTTAAATGCAGGTAAAACAACCAATTTCATTTACGAAATTAACTTTACGCATTTAACAAGAGACGAGATTGACCAAATAAATTCCATTGGCACAAGGAGTAAGATAATGGACAGAATTACTCTAATTCAAAGTAAAGGTGGAATATTTGAGTTTGTGAAAACAGAGAGGCAAATATTTTCAAATAACCTTGTGCTTATTGATAGTTTGCTTCCTCAAATTTTGTCACAAATCGTTTTTGATTTCTATACGACAGAATTTTCTCGTTTAACTGATTTAGTCAACCTGACAGCAAAGAAAAATCCGTTAGAATTTGACATTGAGAATGAGCATAAATTTTACGAATATAAAATCAAGCGTTTTCTAACAGATGTTGCGCTTGGAATGATGCCATCTCAAGTTTGGACTGGAAAATATGATGCTACAGGCGGATATTTAATCGTTAAGGAAAATGGAGATGTTTTGTGCTATCATATTTACAACCGAAATGAATTTGAGGACTATCTACTAAATAACACAAAACTTGACACTGCAAGTTCTTCTCGACACGGATTTGGAGAAATCTATGAGGAAAACGGACAAATATTTTTCAAATTGAACTTACAAATCCGATTCACAAAATAGCCAACGCTCAAAGCCATACACATTTGCAATTCGCACCAGCCGAAGCAAAGCCAAAATTGCAAAAGAATATGTCTTTTCCCAACGCTGAATAAAGCACTACCTACAACAACGTATATAAAAAATAGCGGTTGAAGTGCTTAATTCAAAGTGATTTTCATAAATTTAAAGCCAGTACTAAACCGAAAAGTCAGTGTGTAAAAATCCGCTACTTTTCATATACAAGACCGTTAGCCACCATTATTAATTACATAAATGAAAATAATAGTAGTCTCAATATTTTTAAGTCTCTCATTTTTTAAAATACATAGTCAAGAGTTTTTATGGTCATCTATAGAAAATGGATTTGCAAACGAAAAGTATATCCCAATTGATAACATTCCGAATGAATTATTATCTCTTTATGATCAATATAATTTCAGTTATATATTACCTAAAATGGAAAAGAAAAAATTCATCAATAGTATGAATAATTCTGGAGTAAATATGAACATTATTAGTTGGATAGATGATTTGACTTTTTTTGCAATGCAAACTAAAATTGAAAATGTACCGACTATCGCAATATATTCAATAGAAAAGAACTATATACACCTTTTCTTTTTTTCAAATGAAAGTATTGATGTTGGATATTATAAAGTAGTACAACCAAATACTAGTAAAGTTGTGCTTGAAAAAACTATTAAAACTATAATAAATTAAAACGGTAGCTAACAACGTGTATAGTTCATTGCTCTGCAATGAACAGCTATTAAAACCCTTAAGTAAAATTCACTATATTTAAACAACGGAAAATTTGCGCCAAATGCGCACGTTTTCCTCGGAAATCCAACCGCACACGTGCGCTGTCTTTCCGCAACAAACCATACACAATACCGTTGGCAGTAATTATAAACTCATACAGCTCTATTGAATAAGTTAATTCTATATCTAATTCCTCTATTATTTATTAATTGTATAGCTGAATCCAATAAGCATAAAATTGCTGTACATAAAACTTACTGTGCAATCGATCACGACGGTTTAGTCTATTTACCTGAATTTGAATTACTTCAAAATGATGTCCTTATAAAAAAATATAAACCTGAACTATTAAAAAACTATTTTGTAATTGATAGTTTAAATTCAGGAAACTATACTATTAGATACTCAACAATTTTTAAAATGTCTGAAACAGTAAATTTCAACATTAATAAAAAAGAAATGGATACTGTTACAATTTGCTTAGATAAGATAAACTATGACTCAATAAAACATATAACCTTCATAGAAAAATTAAAAAATCATGAGGAGTTCAGTATTGATTTATGGCATAGTGGTTCGATCTCTGGAGAAGGTGCTTCCTTAAAAATTAGAAAACAGGATAATTTATTCTACGCAAAATATAATGGACAAGAAACAAAATTGACTCCATCAAAAGTCGAAGCTATAAAAAGATTTGAACTGGAACTAATCAATTTAAACTATGGAGGCTGTTCCGTCACAGACAACTATACATTGAAATATAATGATGAAGAATTAATAATTGAGGATAGAACTTGCAATTGGCATGGCTTTGGTCCATTATTAATGGTGATTTTTTAATTTATAATATATTATAACTACAGCCAACACCGTGTATAATTCATTGCTACTGTTAGTTAAGAGGAAGAATTTTTCTTACTTTTAATCTCAATAACAAAACTGAAAAATCACGACCGCTCAGCTGTCGCGCTTTTTCTCCAGCGGAATTTTCGCCGTAAACGGCTCATCCAAACGCAAAAGCGCTTGGCTGAATTCCGCAACAAATCATACACAAACTCGTTAGCAATAATAGCACAAAACGAAAATTCCACTTCCACTCTATTCTGAAGTTACTCAATTGGAATCATATTAAAATGAATTCAACTTTTCGCGGAATTTTACTCTGCCTAGTCTAAAGTAGCAACCTAAATGTCAAATGATCAGTTCCTATCATCGAAACTAGCGGAATCTTGCGCAAGTCAGCTTAATTTGGGTTGGCATTCTGATTCGGTTGCTTTCGGATTCTCAGCTAATGTCTTTTCCTAATCTAAAGTTCTGGCTGTGCTACTATGGCTAACAATGCGTATCATTCATGCTCACATCTAAATTCATAGAAAAATTACTACCTTTAACCAACGGATTTGAAACGACTGAAAACAAAGCGTTTTCATTCGCACAAATCATACTCTAATACGTTGTACACAATTATCTGAAAAATGGAAAAACTAAGAATTATTGTTACTTGGATTTATACGATTTTAGCATACCTGTTCTTTGGCGGAATGGTATTTACAATAGTAACTCAATATCCAAACTGGGATTACGACCTTCCGAATTCTTTAGTCAACACAAACAATTTCTACAATAAAGCTGATCCTGGAACTTTCTTCCAACTTTTTGGAAGAATAAACATTCCTGTTTTTATTATTATGATCGTTCTAATTTGGAAATTCAAAAAAGCTAGGAATTTGTTTTTGTTTCACTTCTTGACATTCTTCATAATTGGACTTGGAACTGGATTGCTCGTCTATCCCATCCTTTATGAACTTGGAGCAGATGATATCGCAAATAGGTCTGTTGAGGAAATTAAAGTCTTATTAGATAAATTTAAAACTCTTGATTCTATTAGATCTGTAGTAGCTATTGTTTCCATAATCTTTTTGACTTTGGGAATCAAAGAATTCAATAAAGACCTTTACTCAAGATAACAGTGTACAACAACGTGTATGGTTAATACTACCGAATTTTTCCAGCGGAAAAATTCTCACATTATTTAACTATATTTATTTCATGGAACATTTCGTAAGCTCAGCCTTACACTTTTTTTCCAACGGAATTTTCGCCAGACAAGCTGGCTCATCCGAAACGCGAAGCGTTCGGCTGAATTCCGTACAAACCATACACGAACACGTTGTAGGTAATTTTTAGAGTAAATGCAAAAAATAGTAAATCAAAGACACAGTAAATCTTCTTTTTACCACCTATTATCTAGGTTTTTTGAAAGATCAGCATATTATGGATTAAGATCTTCGTTAATACTCTACATGGTTGGAACGACATTAAACATGTCAAGGGAAGATGCATTGAGTATTTACGGTTTCTCTACCATATGTCTAATTTTCACTCAAATCTTTGGTGCTTTAATAGGTGATTTACTATTAAATAATAAAAGAGCTATCATCCTTGGTGGTTTATTGCAAGCTTTAGGTGCTTTTATTCTATGCTATCCATCTGTTAGTTCTATTTACATTGGAGGAAGTATAATTCTTTTGGGAGGAGGTTTATATACTCCAAACATAATATCAAGCTTTGGAAAACAATATTTACATAATACCAAATTACTCGATTCTGGTTTCACGATGTTCCATTTAGTGATAAACCTCGGTTCTTTTATTGGAATTGTGGCAATAGCATATATTGGAGAAAAATTTGGTTACACATACAGTTTTATAACAGCTGGACTGGTTTACTTAATATCAATAATTTTTATTTTAATCTCAAAAGACAAAAACCAAGAAGCTATAATTAATCAAAAATTTAATGGCATTCAAATTGTTAAGGTATTGGCAGCTATTTTAATAGTCGGTTTCTTTTGGTCAGCTTATGAAATCAGCGGAGGAAGAATCTACAGTATTCCGATGGATTTTGCAACACAAAAAGTCTCATCTATACCTGCAGATTTTTGGAGTTCATTAAACTTTTACTGTGTGATAATTATTGGTGTTTTTTTAATAATATTTTGGTCAAAGTATTATTCAAGTAGGTTTATGAAATTAGCATTTGGATTTCTTATTGGTGCTATTGCTTTTTCAATCATGCTTCTGATTCCTGAGGAAACTACTGAAAAGGATGTCATTTTATATATTATATCCATGTTTTTGCTAACAGCATCTGAATTATACGTGGCTCCAGTTATCAATTCGATAATAACTAAAAATACAAATCCTAAATATTTAGCGATAGTCATAAGCTTAATTTTTCTTCCATCCAGAGCGATATCCTACTTAGTAGGCTTTGGAAATGATTATTTCTATGATAATCCATCAGTTTCAATAATAATTTCATTAATTGCTTTTATTGCTATATCCATTGGAATATTTATAATGATTTTCGTAAATAAAAACTACCTACAACAACGTGTATAGTGTATTGCTTCGAATTTTTCCATCGGAAAAATTCTCACTTTAATTAACTATATTTATTTCAGGAAACATTTCGTTAGTTCAACCTCACGCTTTTGTTCTCCAACGCGGAATTTTCGTCAGTCAAAGCTGGCTCATCCAAGCACAAAAGCGCTCGGCTGAAATCCCGCAACACACCATACACGAACACGTTGTGGTGCATTTTGATCCGTGCGCAATCCTGACAGAAAAATTAAATGATTTATTTTCATCAACCAAAAAAGGATGCCAAATAGCATCCTTTTTGAACTTTTGTCCATCATTCTTTTAACGTAAAACTCCGTAGAGTACTAATAGACTTGAATTTGCATCCAACAACAATTGCATATCATTTCCGTTGGCGTCTATAGACCAGAGACTTGAACCAGACTGTCCATTTTCAGATCCAGCCCACGCAATTCGATTACCACCATTGTAATAAGTTGGGCCTAAAGGCTGTACTGTATTGGGTGAAGGATCTTCAAAAACAAGTAGTGGTTGTGAGCCACTAGTTACATTTATTCTGTAAATACCGATTGCCGTTGGATAATTTGCAGAAAAAATAATATCGCCGCCATCTGGCGACCAATCTAAACTAGTAGTGCCGACACCATCTGGAAAGGTATAGAAATCTGTAATGAGTCCAGATTCGGGTTGGAGAAAAGCTAATTTTGTTTCTTCTGTGCTTATAACGTAACGTTGAAAAGCAATGTCACCAGATACAGGAGATATAGTAAAACCTCCTTGTACTGTCTCGTTTTGTTGTGCTAGAGAAGTTATTTGATTCAAGGCTCCTGTCTCAATATCATAAGAAAAAATTTCTTCCAAATAGTCGTTTTGCCACGGTACAGCCCTCGTAAAATATAATATCTTACTGTCTAAGGAAAATACGGGAGAATTATCTAAGTGTTCGAATGTTAGAGGGATAGGAATTAAGCCAGTAGAACCATCACAACGGAATAGGTTCATCTGCCATCCGAATTGAGTGTCACGAGCTTGCGCAATCCATTCGCCATCTGGTGATATCGCTACGCCTGACCCTCCGCCAATGCCAAGGGATTCTTCATTCGTACCATCAAAATTAAGTACAAAGTTAAATGTTCCTTTCCTGTAGATTAATTTAGGCTGATCAAAACAGCCAAAACTCGTTTGGTTTGCAGAATCAACTATTGTAAAGTTGTAGGATGCTGATGCAAGTATAGTATTTGAGGCATCCAACAATTCTAACATAATCTCTTCTTCTCCCACCGTTTGACCGACACAGTTTATAGAACTGCCACTGGCTGTAGGATTAGGTAATGGATTTACACCATCAGAGAGTTCCCCATTCTCATTTGTTAAAGTCCACCTGTAGCTCAATGATGACGCATCACCATCAAAATCAGAAATAATTGCTGTAAAAGTTGCTGAATTGTTCAGCGCTAGTTTATCATCGTTAAGTCCAGAGGCTTCAATTGAGATTGTGACATCGCTGGTATTTGGATTGCTATCGTCTGAGGTGCAACCTAATAAAAATAATAGTAATGGAATTAGAATGATAGTTTTTTTCATTATGATTTGATTTTGTTTAATAGAACATCGAATCAAAATGGAAATGTCATCAATTAAAAAACGACACCACAACAACGTGTATAGTTAATGCGTACAGTCGGTTAAGCAGAAGATTTTTTCTTACTTTTAATCCAATCAACAAAACTGAAAAACCATGACCGCTCAGCCGTCGCGCTTTTTCTCCAACGGAATTTTCGCCAGTCGCAGA
>NZ_JBGFGL010000044.1:0-284 GCF_041224425.1 Psychroserpens sp. XS_ASV72
TCCGTCACGTCACCAGTCAGGTTCAGGTCAGTCGCGTCCTGGTCACATTCGATAATGGTGCCAGCAGGAACCGTAAAGGTTGGATCAGTAGTATCCACCACATTGATGGTCTGTATCTGTATGTTCTCGTTACCGCATTCATCCACAAGTGTCCAGGTTCTGGTAATGGTGTACTCATTTGCACAGCTACCTTCAGTGATTGCATCAGAATATGTTGCCTCCAATCCATTTGAGCAGTTGTCTGTCTCGTCCGTCACGTCACCAGTAAGTGTCAAATCGTTGGC
>NZ_JBGFGL010000049.1:0-2166 GCF_041224425.1 Psychroserpens sp. XS_ASV72
TTTCGTAATCGAAATTCAAAAACCAATTTAAAATCTTTCCAACTAATACAAATCCAATCAAGAATTTGAATACTAGTAACGATTTATTTTTTAAAAATGTGAGCATTTCTTGAATATTATTGCCAACGTGTTCGTGTATGGTTTGTGCGGATTGAGCCGAAGCTGTTTTTAGCTTCGGATGAGCCGCTTGCGGCGAAAAATCCGCTGGAGGAAAACAGCAAGGCTTTGGCTTGTAAGTTTTCCGATTGTTTTAATGTTTTTTAAAAGTAGGAATTTTTCTTTTAGTTAACCAACATAGCATTAACTATACACGTTGTTAGGCAACGTTATTTTGTTTTAATCGGAATCGACAATTCAATATTTGTTCCTACAGCTTTTTTGTCAGCAGTTTTGGTAGGAATAAATTTAGGTAGTGATTCTATTATTTTTTTAATTTCTTTTCTCGCTTGGTTTCCACCTGGAATAGAGTTCAAGGTTTCCACGTTAGTAACATATCCAGTTTTCGCAATGTTTACCTTATACTTTAGGATTCCGTCTTCTTTTGGTGGTTTGATATTTGCAGTTTTCAATTTTTCAATAACATAGGAATAAATAGATTTCATTGTACATTCAGTTATTTTATCCTTATCTGCTTCATTTTCACAACCGACATATGATAAAGGTTGAACAAGTGATTCAGCTTCTTCTTTGTTCGGTAAGCAAATTCCTTTAATCCCTTGTTTGCTTGTTATAGCCACAAGTCCCAATCCTTTTTTGTAATAACGTTTTTCTTTAGTGCCATTTGAGTATTTGTTTTCAACTACAATTAGGTTTTCATAGTTACAATAAGGCGTCTCAAAACTTCCGTCAATTTCGGCAACTTTTCCAGTCTCCCATTTGATACCTTTTTGAGGTTTTGCAATTAAAAGTATCTGGTCTGTTTTCTTAACCTCGTTATACATAAAAATTGTGTCATTTTGATTTCTCAACAATAGGTCATATACGGTTCCATTTCTAAAATCTTGCTCATATTTGAAATATTCTTTTCCGTCGATTTCTATTTTTTCAGTTACTTTTTCCACATAAAATGCATTTCCCCAAGTGATATGTTTTTCAAATCCGATTTGAAGTGGAAAATAGCTTTCTCCGAAACTTTTGTCGCAAAATTCGCTTTGTCCGAAAATCAAAATTGGTAGAATTGCTAATAATAAAAATATTGTTCTTTTCATTCGTTGATTTGGTTTTAATGTTGCCTAACGTGTTCGTGTAAGGTTTGTTGCGGATTGAGCCGAAGCTGTTTTGGCTTCGGATGAGCCGCTTGCGGCGAAAAATCCGCTGGAGGAAAACAGCAAGGCTCTGACTTGCGAGTTTTCCGATTTTTTAAAGATATGAATTTGTGAGAATATTTCCTTCTATTACAAACCAAGCCATAAACTTTACACGGTGTTGGCAACTGTATTTACAGAATATTATCTAAATCCTGTCTGCCGATAATAGTCATGATTTCAACAACATCTTCATTTATTCTGTAGTAAATACTATCAGATCCGCAAACACATCTTCTATATCCTTTCTTAATAAAGTCAACTGACTCAAATGAATATGGCCTTTGTGCAATGATCTCGAAATATTCGAAAAAGGAATTGAAATATTTGTCAGCTTGGTCAATTCCGAACTTTCTAATTCCGTAATGATGAATTCTAATTAAATCTTCTTTCGCAGTATTGCTAATTCTGAAATCAGCCATTTAGCAATTCCTTTGACTGTTTAAGGATGTCTTCTTTAGTATCAGAAGTAAATCCACTGTTTTCGGCTTTTTCCAATTTTGCTTTTATCCAATCGATCTGGACTTGTTGTTTTCTAGCTTGTCTAATCAAATCGTTGACCAATTCACTTTTGCTGGAATATTCATTGCTGTTGACTTGGTTCTTTAACCATTCGTCATTTGGTTTAGTGAAAGAAATACTTTGCCTTGCCATAATAATTGTTTTGATGTAAAAATACACCAAATATGAATCAAAAGCAAATAATTCCAAATATTGTTGCCAACGGTTTAGTGTATGATTTGTGCGAATGAGAATCCGTATGATTTTCAGTCGTGGTAAATCAGTTTGTTAAATATAAGGTTTTTCCAATAACGAAAATGTGAGCATTAATTATACACATTGTTACCTACTGTAACGCAGC
>NZ_JBGFGL010000065.1:0-16296 GCF_041224425.1 Psychroserpens sp. XS_ASV72
AAGCTAGAAACGAAAAGAATAGATACTCGCCAAAAAAGGATAAATCCGAACATATTAAGATTTAAAAATCAGAATTAAAATGTGAGTAAATTCAGTCGAAAATGTAGACTGAATCACATTTCTGCACTTTTGTTGGTAACGGTTTAGTGTATGATTTGTGCGAATGAGAATCCGTATGATTTTCAGTCGTGGTAAATCAGTTTGTTAAATATAAGGTTTTTCCAATAACGAAAATGTGAGCATTAATTATACACATTGTTACCTACTGTAACGCAGCCAGAACTTTGGATTGAGAAAAAAGGCTGGCAGAACTTCCCAACGCAACCGAATCAGAATGCCAACCGAAGTTTGGCTGGTTTGCGCAAGAATCCGCCAGTTTCGATGAGATGAAACGACCACTTGGCATTTAGGTTGCTCTTTTTGGGTTAGCAATGAAAAATTCCGCTAAAGGTTGAGCTGAATTTGAGATCATTTCAATTTAGTAACTACATAATGGAGTGGAAGTGGGATTTTCGTTTTTGCGTTATTGTTGGTAACGTGTTTGTGTATGGTTAGTTGCGTGGTTTAAGCAACTAATTTAGTAAATAAAAACCGAATAGAATATTCCGCAGGAATATTCGTAAGTAGGCTAGAAACAAGCAATTAATTATACACGGTGTTGGCAATAGTTTTTATTCTTTTAGCTTTTCTAAAACCAACGTTATTAATTTTTCCATCATCGTATATTCTGAAAATTCTTATAGCCATTGTATCATTCGGTGGTCTTGGAATATCATTATTTATAAAAAAGTCACTTTTGGTTGTCACAGATAGACTTTCAGTAATAATTGAATCTGTAATTTTTTCGTCAGCATAAACACTCAAATAAAACTTTTGATTCCGCCAATCTTTGGGTCCAAAAAAAGTTCCTAATTTCTCCCTAAAACTTTTGATGTCGCTTTCCAAATTTTTTAGAGAATTAGAAAATTCAGTTTTTCCAATCATTTGATTATTTTCCAAACTAATGAAGATTTTCATTCCATAAATTGGGTCTACTTTTATTAATTCAGTCGAATCGTTTTTTGGTAAAGTGAATTTAATTCCAAATTTTCTATTCAAATATTCATTATAGTTTTCGGTTTTTAGCATACTAAATTTATGCACACCATAATTGTTTTTCAATGTTCCGAAAAGACTATCCTTTTTGTCCGAAAGTTGATAGTCGATTAGAATTTTGTTTGTAGTATCAATAAATTTTCCAGCTGAATTCTGTTCGAAAGTCTCTACTTCGAATTCAATTTGGGATTTGTTCGCTTTCCAGTCTGTTTTTTCATCAGATTCTCCAGTTAATTTTAAAACAAGACTGTCAGGATAAAAATGCCAAGTGCTGTATTCATTTTCTATTTCACGCCAATTTCCATCCAGTTCTTTTTCAGATGAATTTTGCCCACAAGAAAAGACCAATAGAATAAGCAGAAAGTTCGATATGTAAACTAATTTTTTCAAATTATTGCCAACGTGTTCGTGTAAGGTTTGTTGCGGAATTTCAGCCGAGCGCTTTGCGTTTGGGTGAGCCAGTCTGCGACTGGCGAAAATTCCGTTGGGAAAAAGCGCGACGGCTGAGCGGTCGTGGTTTTTCAGTTTTTATGTTTAGTTTAAAAGTAAGAAAAAATCTTCTACTTAGCCATCAGTAGCAATTAACTTTACACGGTGTTATGCACTGGTTTTTTAAATTTTATTATTCACTTCATCCAATTTAGAACAACAGATTAAATCAACTACAGAAGCTTCGGTTAAAAGTCTAGCATAAAATTGTTTGGGTTCTCTACTTTTATCAACAAAATCATCTGTATTTACTGAATAAAATATTTTATTTTGATTGTCTCCAGGTTGATTAACATTATTAATTCTTTCTGATAACAAAATCATTGTTTCCCAGACTGCACAATCTTTGAATTCGTTTTTTTTATTGGAAGGTGCTATTTTTAGTGCAACACGTTGAAGTGCTTTATCAGCTATTTCAGCTGATTCTATAAAATGGGTTTTTGAAATAATATCATCAGCTAATCTTTCCAAATCGTTTAACAAATTTTTATTATCTATTCTTTCCGATTGGTATGTTGTTGTATTTATCTCATTAATTGTATCAATAGTATTTTTATGATATGTACCAGTTTTAATTAGAGAATTTTCAATTTCATTTATAACATCTTGTTGATGATCATTCCATTCTTGGACCGTCAAAAAGGATGCTATTGAATGTAAATCATCAGACTGAATAAGTCCATTAATTTTGTTTAAAATTCGATATGAGTTTACATCACCTTTTCTGTAAAGAAATCTTATTATTTCTAATAATGAACAAGTATCCCAAAACAAAATTGGTTTTTTATTTGGCACATAAACATTTGTTACAAAATGATTGATGCTTATGCTGATGGCTCCATTAATTTCGCTCATAGTTCTCTAAAAGATTTAATGAGTACTCAAATTCTAAACCAAGCCTATTAGCCATGTCGCTGTCCCAGCCATTTTCTTCAAGCCAAAAAATTAACTCATCAACATCGAGTTTAATTTTATTTCGGAAAACTATGAAGATAAAGTCACACCATCGTTTAAAATCGTAGGGGTGAGTATTCCCAGTAGTTTTGTTTGCCCCAATTGAAAAAGATTTTAGAGCATTAAATGCATCATCACCAATAGAATTAATTAGCTTTTTGACTGGCTCACTGATAATAATTTTGGCTTCATACTTTTTGCCTAAATTCTGAATAAACGTTAGATTAAATGCATTTAAAATGAAGTTATATTGGTCGTAGTCAAGATTATGACCTATTAATGGTATTATGTTGAAAACTTCGAAAAAACCATTATAATCCCATATCCAAACGGCTCCTTTTATTTTTTCTTCTACGAAATCAAACTCAGGAGACTCTACACATAGTATTTCTTTTTCTTTGCTGAATGTATTTTTTTTATAATTATCAACAAAGTCCTGTCTTAATTTCCAGTTTGATTCAGATACTAATTTCTTTAAGTCATTAATGAAATCAGAGTTTCTATTATCTTCAATGTGAATTTCTAAATTTTGATAAGTTTTCATTTAATTTAGTTTCTTAACTTGTGCATAACGTGTTCGTGTATGGTTTCGTTACGGTTGGTTTTTGCTAAAGTTAAATAAAATAGTCCAAGAAATTCTCGACTTCAAATTTTTCCGCTGGAAAAATGCAGAAGTAATGAACTTTACACGTTGTTAGCTATAGTAGCACAGCCAGAACTTTTGATTTAGAACATAACATAGCTGAGAATCCCAACGCAACCGAATCAGAATGCCGACCAGAACTTAACTGATTTGCCAAAGATTCCGCCAGTTTCGATGAGAGGAATCGACCATTTGGCATTTAGGTTGCCTTTTTGGAATTAACAGAGAAAAATTCCGCTTAAAGTTGAACCCATTTTCAGATCATTCCGATTTAGTAACTACAGAATAGAGTGGAAGTGAAATTTTCGTTTTGTGCTATTGTTGCTAACGTGTTCGTGTATGGTGTGTTGCGGGATTTCAGCCGAACGCTTTTGCGTTAGGATGAGCCAGCTTGACTGGCGAAAATTCCGCGTTGGAAAACAAAAGCGAGAGACTGAGCTAACGAAATGTTTTCTGAAATAAATATAGTTAAATAATGTGAGAATTTTTCCGATGGAAAAATTCGAAGCAATACGCTATACACGTTGTTGGGCACAGTATTTTTCAGATTCTTTTTGGATTGTAATGTATAATTCTGCAGAATCACACTTTAAAAATTTAGTGGCCACAAATAATGGAGTTCCATAAAATTTTCCGTTCAGTTTCATCCAAAATTTTTTGAAAAGGTTTGCATTCGAAAGGTATTCCTCAGGATTTTGTACAAAAATGAGTATAAAGACATTGTTATTGATATTTGTTATATCAAATCCAGAAACATCTCTCCATTTAATTAGTTGACCACCAACTGCACTTGAGTTATCAAAAATTCCTTTATCACTGATTATGAGACCTGGTCTTTGATCAAATAATTTAGATATCATTGATATTAATGCCATTCCAAAAAAGATAATGCTGATTGTTCCGATGATAATTGGAAATAAATTAACAGAACTAATTTTAAAACCAGCTTTGTATGAAATTCCAATACCAAATATTACAAAAAGCAAAGATCCAAAAGCTATTAGTGTAATTTTTAACTTGTTGAGTTTAATCTTAATGGTATTTGATTTAGATATCATATTGTGCCCAACGTGTTCGTGTATGGATTGCGCGGAATTTCAGCCGAGCGCTTTGCGCTGGGATGAGCCAGTCTGCGACTGGCGAAAATTCCGTTTGGGAAAAGCGCGACAGCTGAGCGGTCGTGGTTTTTCGGTTTTTTGTTTAGCTTAAAAGTAAGAAAAATTCTTCTTCTTAACCATCTGCCGCGTTAGCTATACACGTTGTTGTACGCTGGCTTTTACTTAAACTCAACGTCAATACCTTCAAAAGTATCAAGTAGTTCAGGCAGTGTCATCACATTAATTTTTAATATTTTGCATAAAGCAGGAATCTTTTTAAATGCCTTATGATCATTGCCAATTTCACTTTCTTCAGTAATAATTGTGACATCTTCTTTTTCTCCTTTTTTGATTAGAGCTAAAATTATCATTCTAGCATCGGCTGTTTCCAAAAATTCTTTTTTTCGTTCTTCAAACTCTGCTTCATTAAGTCTTCTAGATAAAGGAGTTCTAAAATTATCGTTTAATAGATTATAAAATTTCTTTGTAGAAGGAGGTAATAAATCTTTTGTTTTTAATGGAAGTTTATAGGTTTTTTTAAAATCTTTTTCTTTAAGATAATCCAATGTTTTAAGAACAATTCCCTTGGAAGTATATTCACATTCTTGATAAACAGCATCAATTACAATGATATTGCCATTTTCAATCTCTTTTTTTATGAATTTGAATAGTTTGTTTTTTTTGTCAAATGGTAAGTAATAACGAACCAAGGACAGTAAAGAACTTGTGTCTATTATTACTTTCATCAAATATACTTTTCTAGTTTTTCAGGTTTAATATTCAATTTTTTGCAAACCTCATATTCGTTTAAAACGCCTTCGTAGTAAGCGGTTTGAATAGTTGAAACAAATAATGGAGAAGGAATAGGTTTAGCTACTGATCCTCTCTGTTTTATGCCTTTCTCTTTAAGTAAAAGTTTTTCTCTTTCTTTTTCTGCTTGTTTTTGACGAAATAATTCCTCAAATTCTTCTCTAACTAAGGAATAATTTTTCTGTGAAATCTTTCCTTTGTAGAGAAGTCTGGTAAAAATAGCAAGTTGACTTAAGTGTGTGTTTTTTGACACAAATTCAATAAAGTCATGATGGTAATCATTTTTTGCTGATGCAGAATCTAGAAGATCAAGTGTATTGGCATACTCACCTGATAAAAAGAAAAAGGCGAAATCATTACACCATTTTTCGATTGCAGAAAGGTTTTTATTAAATACAGAATAGTTTATTTCTTCTATTTCCTCTTCATCAAGTAGATAATGACCAAGTTCGTGAGCTAGAGTAAATATTTCTCTTGAAAATGATTGATGTCTTTTAAGCACAATCATATTTGGCTTTAAATAAAAACCATCAATGTTTGCCTTTTCTTTTTTATTCCAAGTTTCTATAAACTCAAAAACCATAATGTTTTTCGAAGCAAGAGAGGAAATTAGTGCTTTTAAAAAATTTCGTCTATTGTTGTCAAACTTTGGATATATAGCTTTTCTAGCCTTAAAAGCTATTTTCTTGGGATCGTCGGAAATTGAGTATTTCTTTATGCTTCTTTTAAAATCTAAATCCGATAGCTTTGCAATAGCAGAAAGTGATAATTTCAGTTCTTCAAATTGATTGACAATTTTTATTGCGCCAAGATTTAATTCATCGTTTTGAAAGTTCTGTTTTCTAAAAAAAACACTTGCTTCTTTGGATTTTTCAGGTGCCTTTGGGTCTAGGTAATAATGTAATCCTTTTTCAAAGATTTTGTCAATCCTTTTCAAATAGGAGACTTTTATTTCATTACCAAACACATCTTCTTTAGTAATTGGTTTTTTAAGACCATCACTAATTTTTTCTAAGAACTCTTGCGAGTTCATTCTGTACATTTCAAGTAAATGTTTTATTCTAGATATGTTATGTTCTACTTTCAATTTTGTTCCAAATATTATTGCAAAGTTACAATTTCTTTTAAGCTTGCGTACAACGTGTTCGTGTATGGTTTGTGCGGATTTTCAGCCGAGCAATTTTTTGCTTGGATGAGCCGCTTGCGGCGAAAAATCCGTTGGAGGAAAATAGCAAGGCTGTGACTTGCCAATTTTCCGATAAAACCATTTGTTTGTCTAAAGATAGTATTTTTTCTATGAAGTAGGAGGCAAGCATGGACTATACACGTTGTTGTGTGTAGTGTTTAATTCAGTCATTTTCTTTTTTCAATTTGGCTTTTATTCGATCAGCTGATTTAGCTATGAATAATAACAGAATTATTGCTACAATATTTATATTCAATTCTATTATGTCAGGATTTGCATTTCGAGATAAACTCCAATTCGCAAATCCAAAGTCAAGTCCAACTATAGTGTCATTCGTCAATTCAGTCGTTATTCGAAGATAAAATCCGATTGCAAAGTCAAAAATGTAACCAAATAATATAAAACTAATGACTTGAGTCGCTTGTGAAAAAAGAGATAGGTTTAATCCTTTCTGATATTTTTTTTGAATGAGCAAAATTCCGCTATAAATGGAAATTCCGCATAGTGTGATAAATAATGAAAGCGAAAAAATGAAAAATCCGTTTGAATTCAATTTATCATAAACGTTTAAAGTAATGAGTATTAATCCGAATATTCCTCCTATAATTTCATAGTATCCTAAATATTCAATTCGTTGGTAGATTTTTTTCATTCACGGCTTTTTTACATTACACACAACGTGTTCGTGTATGGTGTGTTGCGGGATTTCAGCCGAGCGCTTTTGCGTTTGGATGAGCCAGCTTGACTGGCGAAAATTCCGCGTTGGAAACAAAAGCGTGAGGTTGAGCCAACGAAATGTTCCATGAAATAAATATAGTTAATTAAAGTGAGAATTTTTCCGCTGGAAAAATTCGAAGCAATACACTATACACGTTGTTGCCAACTGTTTTGGCACATTATTAAAAATCGAAAGTGTTTTTTGTTTCTAAATATTCGATAAATTTAGAAATGACTTTATCCCATTCTACTATTTTCAATTCTTTGTTATGTTGGTAGTTAATATTCCTAATAGGAAAATTCTCGTGAATTATTTTGTATTCATCTAATTCCCAACCTCTTTCTTTCCATTTTTTTATTTCCTCCTTTGTGTATTTCCTTTTTGAAGCATGAACTTTTTCTTCGTTATACTCTTTTAAATCGAAACGATTAAACTGCTTGTGAAAGTTCTCATTTCCTGATTTTACTACGAAATGTCTATAACAAGAGTGAGAAATTGTGACTCGACTTGAGTAAGTCATGTTTCCAACAATTGAATCAGGTTTACTTTTAAAATTTTCAACATTCTCACTTTTCAGGCTTTTTTCATGAATATTATAGAAACTAAAAAAAACAGAATCAATGATTTGAATTCGCTCGGATTTTTGTGTTGAGTCTTTGTTATATTCAGAATGTTTAAACTTTTGTATAAATGTCGAATCATTTATTTTCCAAAACAAGTAAGCGGTAGAATAAACACCGTAGTTTATGCAGGTGCTTTTTGTGTATCCAATTTCATTCGCTCCATTTTCTTTCAACTCTTTGATTTCTAAATCCAAAATAGAATCAATTTTCATTTCAAATTTTTGTGAAAAGATCTGATTTGATAAGAGAAAGAATAAAACTAAAAATATTTTAAGCAAATTGTTTTTCAAAATTGTTGGCAACGGTTTTGTGTATGGCTAGTTGCGTTGGTTGGAACTAAGTTAGTAAAAAGGAGCGAACCATTAGGAAAATCCGTAGGATTTTCCGAGTACACACAAAACGAGTAATTAGTTATACACGGTGTTGTACGCAGTTTATTAATAATTTTCTGTTACGAATTGTAATTTATCAGAATTCATTAAATAATTATATGTTCCGTTTTTTAATTCTGCTTTATTTATGTCAAAGTCAGATTTTTTTATTCTAAAAACTCTTACTCGTTCTCCATTTCCTTTTCCAGCCCAATCGTAAAGGTCTTGTTTAATTGTGTTTTGATTGTCCCATACGTAAACATTTCCCCAAGATTTTTCTATTATTCCGAATTCATTAAAATTAATTGTTTGCCCTAATTCTCCAGAATATTCACATCGAAAGATTATATCTCCATCCTTAACTTTTTGATTAAAATAAACTAAATCTCCATATCTATCTTCTCCATCCATTAGGTAAAGTCCAAAAGTTATTACTCCAAATATTGCAATAACACCTATTCCTAAAACTCCTAAAAAGATGTTTAACTTTTTGTTCATTCCAGCCTATTATTTTTAATCAACAATTCCATTTCCGCTTTACATTTTTTTTGCCAACCCTCTCCGTTTCTTTTATTTAGGTATTTTTCAAGTTCATCGTTATAGGCATTAATTCCGCGAATAGTTGTTCAAATTGCGTACAACGTGTTCGTGTATGGTGTGTTGCGGATTGAGCCGAAGCTGTTTTGGCTTCGGATGAGCCGCTTGCGGCGAAAAATCCGCTGGAGAAAAAATAGCTAGGCTTGCCTTGTTATTTTTCCGCTAACTAAAGATATAAATATTATTTCGAAATTTTAATGCGGTTCATTATTAAGCAATAAACTATACACGTTGTTGTAAAACGTTTTATTTCCAAAACTTCCACCAATGGGTTTTCTTTTCTTTATAGGGTTTTATCACTTTATTATTAATAAAATCCTCTTCCAATCGTATCTTTTCCTCTTGTTGTTTTTTAAATTCCAAGTTTTGTTCTTTTTCAAGAACTTCCAGTTCTTTTTCAGATAAATCTTCTTCTGCAACCCATTGCAGAAATGAACAATCAGCACCACCTATTTTTATAACTCGGTCCATGTAAGTCATTATACCTAATCCGTGTTCGTCATCCCATTCACAACCAAATTCAAAACCTACATAACCAACATTGTCTTTATGGACATTTACAAAATGTAATCTAGATAATCCAATTAACGTTTTAAACTCATTGATATTTGAGATATCTGGCATTATTTCTTCTTTTTCATCAGGCTCATAGTCATAAGTGTTTTGAATTTCAGGGTATTTTTTCAATAGAGCGACGAGTATTATTTCCTTAATTGTTTCTTGATTTTCAATTACATAATTATATGCATTATATTGATAATCTTTGGGTTTATCCAAAATTAAAGTTGAATCACCTCCAACAACATAATCAAAAACACAATCAGTTTCAGCAGATGAGTCTTTTGATCCATAAATACCTTTTCTGCTTTGAAATCCTTTCCAAGCTGGAAGATAAACTTCTCCTTCAATGTCAAATGGTTTGTTGTTATTTTCTTGAGTATTCAATGTTTCTTCTAAATGTTTTACAACGGTCTTGTATATGAAAAGTAGCAGATTTATATGTGCCATTTTTCAGTTTAAAAACAAAGATAGCAGAAATGAACCAAACTTTAAATTTAGCTCTTAACTGCTATTTTTTATATACGTTGTTGTACCCAGTTATTTTTTAGTCAACTTATCAATATTCAATTAGTATATCTGCTGTTTTTTGTAAATCCGATTCTGCAATTTCGGTTTTAGGTGCTAGTGGAAATATTTGCTGTCCTTGTCGGCTGATGAATGCAGCTCTCCAACCTGCCCATAATGCACCTGCAACATCCCAACCGTGTGCTGCAATTAACATTGCTTCATTGGGTTTTACTCCCATTTTCCTTGCTCCCCATTCATAAGTTTCTCTAAATGGCTTGAATTTTCCAACTTCTTCAACGCTTAATCGTTCATCAAAATACTCGGTTAATCCAGCACTTTCAAATTGTTTTTTTACACCTTCATTAGATGAATTTGTAAATGATACTAATTTGTATCCGTTTTCTTTTAATTGATTTAACGCACCTTTTACTTCTGGATGTGCAGGTAAACCTCGTAAGGCATTTAAAATAATTTCACGTGCTTTATTTTCTGAAATCGTAATATTATTATTTGCGGCTACCATTTGAAGTGTTGCGGCACCAATATTTCCAAAATGATCATATTGACCGCTTGCCGAAGTAACCAAAGAATACTGTAGCATTGTTGTAAACCAAAGCGAAAGTAAATCTTCTTTTCCGTTTAGTGCTTCTCCAACTTGTTGTTTCATTTGTGTTAAATCCAATAAGGTTTCATTTACATCGAAAAACAAAACTTTAGGTCTTTCTTTATTGATAGTTTTCATATTACTTTTATTTGTTTGTCCTATAATAATATTAGGTGCTAAAATTGATGAAGTCCCTAATACTCCAAGGTTTTTTATGAAATTCCTTCTATTGCTTTTCATTACTGCTTCTAAATAAGTACAAATTATAAATCACTAAAAGAATATAACCAATTGGCATTATTGGTGGTTTAAATTCCATTGGTAATACTTCAGCAGGAACATCTGGATGAAGATGTGTATAAACAGCGACTACCATCATAGCAATTATTGATAAGTTACCTAAATAGAAGATTTTATTCCTTAATGAAGAACTTAAAGTATTTCCTTTAAATGTCAAGTAAATTAAAACCAATCCAATTCCGATTTCACTAAATTTTACGACATATTGCATTAGGTCTGGGAATGGAAACCCTATAATAGTTAGATGTTCATAGATGAAAGTTTTAAATGGTTCAGTGAATTTTGCTAATCCGGGAATTAGCATAAAAAAACCTAAAATTCCAGTGGCTATTTTTACTGATTTTTTCATAATTAAATTTTAAAATAGATAAGTTCAAACCATTGGTCTGAACTTATCTTATTGGGTTAGAATTAAACTGTTTCTGCTTTCCAAGCAAATTTTTGAAAAGGTGCATCTACAGGTGTATTTGCAATATGATTAGTATAATTACTTATCACTTTTTGTGATAAACCTAAAATGATTTCCAAAACTTGCCTTTCTTCATAACCTGCTGCATAAAATGTATTCAAATCATCTTGTGTTACGTGTCCACGATTGCGTACAATCTTTAAAGTAAAATCGTGTAAGACTTGTAACTTTTCTGTTGGCATAGCTGTTCTGTTTCTCAACGCTTCGCTTAAAGATGAATCTACTTTCATCATATTAGCAATTCCTGTATGTGCTGGTACACAATAATGACATTCGTGCTCTACGTTTATAGTTTGCCAAACTACCGTTAATTCTTCTTTGTTAAATGAAGATTGTGTGAACAGTTTGTGCAAAGTTTGGTATGCTTCTAATATTCCTGGTGCTCCAGCTAAAACTCCGTGTAAACCTGGAATCATTCCATTTTGTTTTTGAGATTGCTCTAATAAAGCTTTGCTACCTTCTGGTGCTGTTTCGATGTTGTGGATTTTTAATGTTGTCATAATTTTAATTTTTTTACTGATTTATTGATTTTCTTTGTATTCTCTTTATTGAAAGTGGTTTTATAATTAATCCTACAATTAATATTATGGTTAGTAGAATTGGTGTATTTTTTATTAATTCTTTATTCCAAATAGATAACATTGATAATAAAGATTGAGGTTTGTCGATTACCAAAACAGATATACCTGTCATTAATGTTCCAATTATTAATATAACAGGAAGTACGTTAGCGATTCCTTGAACCAATATGTGTTTCTCTGCCAAATATTTGTCCACAGATTTACCTACGAATGTTATTAATAGAATTGCAATAGGTATTACTAGAAAAAAGGCAATAGCATAAAATTGTAACCAATGAGAAATAAATTCTTGATTAGGATTAATTTTTTTATAGGTTAATAAACCTGTAATAACTATTAATAACATTGGTAAAATTTTAAATTTCTTTAGCTTTTGTTTCATTTGAATAATTTTATAACTAAACAATCGGTTAGTTATGGGTTAAAAAAAATGTTAAGTGTTTTTAAATATGTTCTCTATATAATTATCTAATTGAGTTTTGTTAAATATTCTTGTAGCAGAAGATAAGCCAAACATAGATATAATTAGAAAATCAGCTTGTTGTTCAATCGTTGCAATATCTTTAGTTTTATCTTGTTTTAAAATATTAGCAAATACAAGTTTTACCTCATTTGTAAATTTTGCCAAAGATTCTTTTATCTGTTCGTCTGCATCTTCTCCAATTTCATTTGCTGTGTTGGTTACTAAACAACCTTTACCGAATTCTGTTTCTTTTGTGAATTCAATAAAGTCGTAGAAGTATTGTTTAATTCCTAAAATACCTTTTTGAGTAGACTTTAATTCATTTATGAGCTTGTTTAGCTTTTGCTTATAACATTTTAAACTTTCAAGAAATACACCATTCTTACTACCAAAACTTGAATAGATTGAAAATTTATTAATTCCCATTTCTTTCTCAAGCATCTGCATAGAAGTAGTTTCGTAACCATTTCGCCAGAATAAATTCATAGCTTTTTCAATTACTTCTGTTTCGTTATATTTCTTTGTTCTTGGCATTTGATATTTAATTATAGGACAAAACTAAACAATCGGTTAGAAATAAAAAAATATTTTAACTTTTATTTTTGATTTTCTATCTATTTGGTTGAAATTGAGTAAGGAAGTTGTGGTTTTGGGTAATTGGGTACAACGTGATTGTGTATGATTTCGTTGTGTTGGCTAGCACTAAGTTAGCAAAAAGAAAACAAATCAGAGGGAAATTCCGCAGGAATTTTCCGAGTACACACAAACCGAACAATGAATTATACACGGTGTTGGCAAATCGTTATTTTTTATTTCTTATACTTTTCATTTTCGGAATTCCGTCTAAACTATCTAATTCATATTCGATTAATCGAGTTCCTAAATTGTCGGGATTTTCACGGTCAATTCTGAATGTATATTTCACTTTAATTTTATTCTTATTTATTGTGTCAAGTTCCACTTTTGATGGTGACCACATAAGTACTGATTCAATATTTTTTGATTTCCAAATACTATCTTTTTGTATTGAATGAGATTCAATTATTAGTTCAGATTTTTTATTTGATTTTAAGTCAAACGAAATTATTTTGATTGAACCAAAATCAGTTTCAGTTGGTAATATTGTCCAGTTTTTAAATTCAAAAAGTTGGTCATTTTCATTCCATTCAACTCCTTGATAAAGTCCTTTTCCAAAGTCGAATATTTCTCCTTTCGGATTCTCATATTTGTAATCAATGAAATAATACCAAGATTGAAGGTCGGCAGAATATGTTACATCACAGATTAATTTTCCTCCGATATTTTGTTCAATTGTCACAGAATATTTTTTTTCTCCAAACGCTTCATTAAAAGCCCAAAAAAATCCGATAATTAAAACTATCAGAATTATTAATATTATTCCACAACCTTTTTTTATTGTTCGGGTTTTCATCTAATGTTTGCCAACGGTTGGGCTATGAGTAGTTGCGTGGTTTAGTACTTAACTTTGCAAGTACACCAAACTGAAAATCCACGAGGATTTTCGTAAGTAGGCTAGAACCAGCAATTACTTATAACCATTGTTGGCAATAGTTATTATTTAATCTAAGTACATAGTATTTCTATAAACCATATTTCATCTTTCTTAAAGAAAAAAAGTTGCACCTACTCTCATTGTATTGATGTCATTTGTAAAATTTGGAAACCAGCCTGCGTTGACTTTAAATTTATTTGGGGTAATTATGTAGTTGAAGTTAACTTCAGCTTGCCAAATAGTGTCAAAATCAAACATAGTAACAATAGGATTTAAAAAAACAAATGCTTGTTTACTAAACTTCAAGCTCATATTCGTTTGAAACCCGAAACCACTTTCTTTAGGTTCGGTTAAATACACATAATTAACCCCTGGGAATAGTGATATATTTTTGTTTAAAACAATACCGACTACCGCTCCAGCTGCTAAAGACCAAGTGTCTGAACCGAGTCCATTTTCAACAGAACCTGTTGGAATCGTAATGTCAGCAAACGGCGCAATGGCAATGACAGTGTTTGATATATTTCGCTTTACGGCATTAAAGTAACGCACTCTTACATCTGATAGCCCAAACCTATTTGTAGCATCATTATGCAAAAGTGGTATTTCTGCTAATAAAAGGTTATCAGGGTTGAAGGCATATTGAAAATTAAGTCTAGTGCCATAGGTAGCAAAACCATCATAGGCGTTGTACTCTCCTAGCGTATTTATTTGTGTGTAAAGATTGGTAGGCTTAGAAGGGTCTATTTCTACCGAAGTATCTTGTGCTTGTGCGTATTGAAAGCATAGAGAAAACAACAAACCTATAATTGTATATGTTTTTTTCATCACTTATTTAATTTTTTTTGTAGATAGATTTTCCCTCTTTAATGGTTTCTAATACTTTGATATCTTTTATTTTCATCGGGTCTACTTTCAGGGGATTACTGTTTAGAATAACTAAATCTGCTAGTTTGCCTTTTTCTAAAGTCCCTTTTTTATCCTCTTCAAAATACTGATAAGACGCATTGGTGGTAATTGCTTGTAGAGCTTGATATGGCGAAATCCTCTCGTCTGGACCTATAACTTCACCATTTCTTGAAACTCTGTTTACGGCCGTCCAAACGACCATCATTTGGTCTATAGGTGCTACATTGAAATCTGTGTGATTAGTAGGTTTTAAACCTTTTGAAATTGCAGTTTTCATTGGGCTAATAAAAGACGCTTGCTCTAAACCTCTATTTTTAATATGTGCATCTGCAAAAAAGAAGGTATGTTCAGTATAAAGCGATGGAATCATTTTGTACTCCACATATTTATCTAATTGGTCTGGACGCACAAACTGGGAATGGATTATTGTAGTTCTGCGTTCTTTGGTTGGGTCTCCATCGCTTGCAAATTCATGCGCTTTTATACACATATCTATGGCGCCATCACCATTGGCATGAAAAGTTGACTGTAAACCTTTATCATACACATTTTTCAGCATTTGGTTTACTTCATCCTGTGAGAATGTGGATTCTCCTAACCAGTTTTCTTCACCACTAGGGCCACCAGTTAAATAGGGCGTTGTAAATAATGCTGTTCGCCCTTGTGGCGAGCCATCTATGGTTATTTTAATACCACCGAGTTTTAATCCATTATTGTATTTGCCAAAATCATCAGCACTATAAAGTTTAAAGATCGTATCGAATTCAGTGATAAAAGGATAGGAAACAACATCAATAAACAAGGCACCATTATTAGCACCTTTTTGCAAAATTTCAACATCTGCCAAATGTGATGCACCTTCTTGAGCGGTTGTAATGCCCGCTGCGGCATAAATCATTTGACCATCCTTTAACTGTTCCATTTCTTCTTCGGCTGAGGGTTTGGGTAATTTCGCGAAGATGGGTAAAAAGGCCGTTTCCATAATTAAACCATAGGGTTCGTTGGTTCCAGGTTTTCTAACAATAATACCTCCGGGTGGGGTTTCAGTTTCTTTGGAAATTCCAAACTGTTCCATAGCTTTAGAATTTAGAACGGCACCGTGTAAAGAAACATGTATAACCATTACGGGGTTGTCTGGAAAAGCGTCATCCAAGTCATCACGATTCAATAATTGGCCTTCAGGCATTACCGTATCATCATAGCCATAGCCCATTATCAATTGGCCGTCAGGTATGCTTTTTTCGGTTTTAAGATTTTGTAACGCTTTTACAATACCAGCTACATCATCTGCTTCACCTACAGGGGAAGGTGAGCAATTGGCCTGACTACTCATTCCTAAAGAATTAATAAAATGAGAATGTGGGTCGATAAAGCTTGGCATTAAGGTTTTGCCTTTCAAGTCTATCATTTGATGCCCGTTTCCTGCTATTTCCATAGCTTCATTAGAGCCACCTACAAATAAAATTTCACCGTCCCTAACTACAACCGCTTCGGCATATTCAGGATTTTCCCCTACCATAGTGAGAATGTCTCCACCATAATATACAACAGCATTATTTTCTAATTGTTGTTTTTCTTTTTCTTTACAAGAGAATAATAGACATATTCCCAAAATAAGTAACAAGGTTTTTTTTGTTTTCATATTCTTTGGTTTTAATTAATGCTAACGACCTGCTAAACGCAGTTCAGGTATGATAACGAAGATACAATAAAATGGATAAAAATGCCATGATATTGGACTGTTGGCATCATGGCATTGTTTGTCAATTAGATGGCGCAGCTATCGTGGATTGCCATTTTATTGAA